>CAZPJH010000214.1:0-1002 GCA_964586875.1 uncultured Oscillospiraceae bacterium | reverse complement strand
TCCTCAGAGATCCAGAACCCCTTCTTCGTTTTTCTGCTTTCGGACTTCAGTAAAACCACTCCTTTTTTCGTCAAGTCCCCGCTGAGAACCCTTGCCACAGCGGAGCTTTTCCGCATCATAGGGTCCAACAGCTCTTTCCACCCGCCGGATTGTCCCCGCTGCGAAAAGCCGGAAACTGCCCGCACTGCGGGCAGAAGTGGGAGAGCCGGGGGCGGCATTGTCCCCGGCTCTTTCTCCTGCTTCGCTTTCGTCGGCTTCCCCCTCCCTTGGAAAGCGGCCCAAATCCCGCATATTTCCCCATGGTGGGGTACTCGGTCGGCCAGCCGCTGAAAGCCGCACACAGTGGCTCACAGGGGGCAACACGGCGCTACATCTGCATCTCTGGGGATGCCGGACTCTGCTCTGCCAGATAATCCGTACAGCACTCCTCAAAACTCAGCCCCCAATGCTCCTGACAGTAGGTGTTCATCTTGGGGAGGAGCAGAGCCTGCTCCTCGGCGCTGAGCCGGTACTTGAATGCCTCCTCGTCGCCGTTGCCACGCTGCAGATACACCTCCAGCGTGTCACAGACACGACGGGCATCCAGATCGTAGTTGGCACAGATGTTCAGCCAGTCGTCATTCTCGGAGGTGCAGACATCAGTTCCGAACACTTGATCCGCATTGAACGATACTTCCATGTAGAACTCCAGCAGGTTGTCGTTCTGAATAATGTCCTCGGCGAAGGAGATGTCCTCGGCACAGAGCCGCCGACTGCCAGTGAGGTATGCCGGTTCCGGCTCCTGGTTGAGTGTTCTCTCCTCCAGACGGTCCAGGAAGATCCGCCACCTCTCATCCGGCGCAGCGTTGCCTTTCTTCATGGCGAAGTAGGCGGCGGTGCTCACATCCCGGATTCTGAACCGCTTCCAGCCATCCATGATGTTGACGGCCTCCATATCTCCGCTGTCGAGGTCGATGTCGTAGGCACCCACCACCCGGCCGGTGTTGTCCAGCCGCTCCGACA
>CAZPJH010000213.1:0-1005 GCA_964586875.1 uncultured Oscillospiraceae bacterium | reverse complement strand
TCCATGTGGTCTTTTACTTCTTTTTCTTTCTGCTTATATCCAGCCATAAAACCATAGCAGAAAACATCATAGAAAGTATCTATTACAGCTTCTTTGTCGGTCAAATGTGACTGTGCAGCGTTTATAATGCTGTAGTTCATGTCATAATCATCTTTGATACTGTGCTTTTTGGAAAAGCTGGCAAAAGATTTTCTTACATCTTCATAGGTCATATTACATATTTTCTTCATACTACACGCCCCACTTTCCGGCTAAAAAGCCAATTCTAAAAGCTAGATCAATAGCGTTGTTTGCGTTGATACAAGTGCTAATATCCAATAAATTTAGATAATCTTCCCAGTCAAGGTCAGGTTCTACAGTAGCAGTCATTTTTCTGTACTGCTGCATCAACTCATACATTTCTTTCTTTGTACGCTTTCTTCCGGTTCCTTTTCTGCCTTTCAGTGAACGAAAAATAGTTTGATATACTTCTTTTTGCAACATAATCATTGCCCCTTTCTTATATTTTTTGTGGTGGTGGTTTGTATCTTGATGAATGATATAAATATATAAATTGCTCTATATATCTATTTATCTATATTCTGAATTTTCAAGCCCCTTTGCTTTCAGCTTCAAATTATACATTTCCTTTTCTTCAGCTTGTAAAGGGTGGTTTTTGATATATTCAGTAATAGCTTTTAGTCCTAAATCTTCCGCTTTCTCAAGTGCGTTGCTTGCTTCCTGATAGCATTTCCACACTTCTATTTGCTCTTTATTCGCCCAAAAGCTGTAAACCTTGTGAGTATCACGCTTTGTCAGTTTCTTTCCGGCTGGTTTCTTCTCAAAAGTCATGCTTTCAGCATACGATTTCAGATTTTCCGCTGTGGCTTGTCTGAATTTTTCCTTGTTTATTGCCATTCAAATTCACTTCCTTTCATTCATTCTTTCGATACATTCAGTAATAAAATCGTTGTAGTCTTGTGTGACTGCTGCCTTTGGACTTTCCGAAAAAATATCACTTTGCAA
>CAZPJH010000212.1:0-1022 GCA_964586875.1 uncultured Oscillospiraceae bacterium | reverse complement strand
GCCTTGGGATAGGAGTCGGCCTGTCGGCTGCCAGCGTGTTCGTATACCAGGGAGTCATAACGCTGCTTGCCGGGCTGCTTGCGCCCGTGCTGACAGACGCCGTGGTGGCGGAGATGACGTGTGTGGGGAGCATGCTGATATTTGCCCTTGGCTTAAACATGATAGGTGTGACGAAGATAAAGGTCATGGACTTTGTTCCTGCCATATTCCTCGTTATACCCCTGTGCTATGTGCTGTGATATTAAGATAGGTTATTGCGAAGAGTATAGTGGAGCCTATTAATTATTGGGTGTTTTTTGCCGTTCGGGTTGTAATGGCATCGCGCTCCGTGATAAAATCATAATCAGGAAAGAATGTCCCGGTGTATCAACTCATCGGGCAGCTAATATTCAAGGAGGATATTACATGCAGTATTCACGCGAAGTGGAAGAGATGTATTGCGTTGCAAAGGGCGCAAAGCATGATCCTGCCCCCATACCCGAAGAGGGCAAATGGGTCAAGGCTAAGGAGATTAAAGACATAAGCGGCTTCACCCATGGTGTGGGCTGGTGTGCGCCTCAGCAGGGAGCCTGCAAGCTTTCCCTCAACATAAAGGGCGGCGTCATTCAGGAAGCATTGGTGGAGACCATCGGCTGCTCCGGCATGACCCACAGTGCCGCTATGGCAGCAGAGATACTCCCCGGCAAGACCATTCTGGAGGCGCTGAACACCGACCTGGTCTGTGATGCTATAAACACCGCTATGAGGGAACTGTTCCTTCAGATTGTATATGGCCGCAGTCAGAGCGCCTTCTCCGATGACGGCCTGGCAATTGGTGCCGGTCTTGAGGATCTGGGCAAGGGCCTCCGCAGCCAGGTAGGCACCATGTACGGCACCCTGAAGAAGGGTCCCCGCTATCTGGAGATGGCGGAAGGTTACGTACTTGGCATAGCTCTGGACGAGGATGACCAGATCATCGGCTATAAGTTTGTACACCTTGGCAAGATGATGGAAGCCATCAAGAAGGGCATGGACCCCAAGGA
>CAZPJH010000211.1:0-1023 GCA_964586875.1 uncultured Oscillospiraceae bacterium | reverse complement strand
GTTATATAATGTATATATATCTTTTTCGGAGGCGGAGCTGTGAAACGTAAGAAACGGAAAAACTTGTTTGGCAGAATAACGATTTTGTCATTGATGTGTCTGCTTGCATGTGTTTTTTATAATAAGTATGCAGACATTAAAGAATATAACGATAAAATAGCCGATTTGGAAAATCAAATTTCCCGTCAGGAGGAATACAGCAAGGAATTGGCAGAAATATCAAAGGAATATTCCTCGGATGAGTATATAGAAAAATATGCCAGAAAGCTTGGCTTGGTTAAAGCTAATGAGAAAATATTCAGAAACTATAATGATAAAAAATAACTGTGGGGGTTGTATTTGAATATGCAGTTTGAAGAAGGCAAAATCGTAAACGGAAAGGTTACAGGCATAACCAAGTTCGGAGCATTTGTAGAATTGGAGGGCGGTGTGACCGGTCTGGTTCATATATCCGAAGTATCCCTTAGTTATGTCGAAGATATTAATGAACATTTAAAAGTCGGAGATATTGTGGAAGTGAAGGTATTGCCTTCGGAAAAAAAGGGTAAAATAGGCTTGTCGATAAAACAGGCGATGAAGGAAAAGCTCGGTATTTCAAATAACGGTGGAAGAAAACGTGATAAAAAAGGTAATCGTGGTTACAGACCGACATCAAATCCGCCGGATTTCCACACACAGCCGGTTGAATTCACTTTCGGAAACAGAGATGACAGCGATATGTCTTTTGAGGATAAGCTGAATCGCTTTAAACAGGCAAGCGATGAGAAAATGCATGATATTAAACGGTCATTGGAATCAAAACGCGGTGTCGGACGCCGTGGTGGAAATAATTATTAAAAAATATCAAAAAAGTATTGACAAAGCGTGCCTTCCGTGGTAATATAGGTAAGTACGGTAGGTACGCCGGAGTGGCGGAACAGGCAGACGGACAGGACTTAAAATCCTGCGAAGCTAACCCTTCGTACCGGTTCGATTCCGGTCTCCGGCACCAAATGTATACAATTTCATATCGCAGGGTAGAGC
>CAZPJH010000210.1:0-1025 GCA_964586875.1 uncultured Oscillospiraceae bacterium | reverse complement strand
GAGACAGTT
Source organism: uncultured Oscillospiraceae bacterium (assembly GCA_964586875.1). GTDB lineage: Bacteria > Bacillota > Clostridia > Oscillospirales > Oscillospiraceae > Faecousia. The sequence goes on along the minus strand of CAZPJH010000210.1, from coordinate 1,016 downwards.
CGGTCCCTATCTGTCGTGGGCGCAGGATATTTGAGAGGAGCTGTCCCTAGTACGAGAGGACCGGGATGGACGCACCTCTGGTGCACCAGTTGTCACGCCAGTGGCACAGCTGGGCAGCTACGTGCGGATTGGATAAACGCTGAAAGCATCTAAGCGTGAAGCCAACCTCAAGATAAGATATCCCATAGCGTAAGCTAGTAAGGTCCCCGGAAGACTACCGGGTTGATAGGCTGCATGTGTAAGTGCCGTGAGGTATTGAGCTAGGCAGTACTAATAGACCGAGGGCTTGACCTAAATAAAGATCCGTAAAGCAGAAACTTTGTTCAGTTTTCAGGGTGTGAAGAAACTCGCACCATTAGCTCAGTTGGTAGAGCACCTGACTCTTAATCAGGGTGTCCCGGGTTCGAGTCCCTGATGGTGCACCAAAATGTGCATCGGACACGGTGCACAGAGAAGGCTTTATCGCCGAGAGGCGTTAAGTATATATGGCCCGTTGGTCAAGCGGCCTAAGACTCCGGCCTCTCACGCCGGCAACACGAGTTCGAATCTCGTACGGGTCACCATCCGGCGGAAGCAAGATAAATAGAACGGCAACAGCTGTTTTATATATGGACAGTGCGAAAGCACTCCCAGACAAGTTGGTGTTGATTACGGTGAGGGTCCACCCGTTCCCATCCCGAACACGGAAGTTAAGCTCACTTGTGCCGAAAATACTTGGACGGCAGCGTCCCGGGAAGATAGGTAGATGCCAACACAAAAGTTTGCCGATTTAAGGATTTCCCTTAAGTCGGCAAACGTGTTTAATTCGGTTTTCACTTCTTGTGAATTAGACTTGGTGCAGTCGTCGGTTTTTGTGAACGGTAGTGAAACATAAACCGCTAACGACAAGAGTAGGTGTCACAGACACCGCATCGAATTTACACAAGAAAACTTAATATTTGCCTCAATAGCTCAGTCGGTAGAGCACGCGGCTGTTAACCGCGGTGTCACAGGTTCGAGCCCTGTTTGAGGCGCCA
>CAZPJH010000209.1:0-1027 GCA_964586875.1 uncultured Oscillospiraceae bacterium | reverse complement strand
GAGGGGTCGATCTTCTCCAGCGCCGTCTTGCTCAGCACCGAGTTGGGGATGACCTCCACGTTGCCGCCTCGCTTGGTGACGGTGGTGCTGCGCAGGTCGATGTCGCTCACCACACCCGTTGTGGAGCCCACCGTGACGTTGTCTCCAATGGTGACGATCTTGCCCACCATGAGCGTGATGCCGCCAATGAGGTTGGATATGGTGTCCTGCACGCCAAGGGATATGGCGACGCCGGTGACCCCCAGGGCCGTGATGACGGCGTTGGGCTCGATGCCAAAGACCGGCTGGAGAACGGACGTGATGGCAAGCGCCCAGATGGCCACGCGGGCGATGTTGACGATGATGGACGCCGATGGCACCTCGGTCACGTCGAGCGCCTTGTGCAGCACCCGCCTCACCAGGCGGTCGATCACGTAGGCGACGACCACCGTGACGCCAAGCATCACGACCTTGGACAGGAGGTCGGGCAGCGACATGCCCAGGATGTAGATCTGCTCCGGATCCATCTATCCCTCGATTCTCACGATGGGCGCAAAGCCCTTGAGGAGCTTCTTGCGCTTGCCGGTGCGGTCAAAGAGAATCTCGATCACGTCTCCGTTGGTGGCGACCACCGTTCCGGGGCCAAAGGTCTTGTGCGACACATGGTCGCCCACCTTGAAGCTCTCCACCGGCTTCGGCTTGGGCCGTGGCTGGGGTGCCACGCTCGTGGACTGTGGATTGCCGCCCGTCGAGCGCGTGCGCGAGCCAAACACGTGGCCGCCGTACACCTGCGACCCCCGGCCCGAGCCAAAGGTGCCCCGCCGGTCGCCGCGCTTCTCCCAGCCAACCCCCGAGAATCCGGCCGAGCCCACACCGATTGTCTCAACGTCCTCCTCGGGGATCTCGTTGACAAACCGGCTGCGCGGGTAAGCCTGGACCGAACCGTACATGCGGCGCGTGGCGGCGTAGGTGAGGTAGAGCCGCTTCTCGGCACGGGTGATGGCCACGTAGGCGAGCCTGCGCTCCTCCTCGATGCGCCCCGGCTCCT
>CAZPJH010000208.1:0-1027 GCA_964586875.1 uncultured Oscillospiraceae bacterium | reverse complement strand
GATTTTGCTTATTGGCGGTGTAATCCCGGATCTGGTGAGTCTCGATGCGGATAATACCCCGATCCTGGGCACGGCCCAAAATGCTGTCCGACAGCACATCCCCCAGGGTTTCGGGAAACAGGGTCAGAATGTCAATTCTCATCGGTTCTCATTCCTTCGATCACAGTCACATCCATGCGGTTGGCATCCAAATCAATGCTGTGGACAAAGTGCTTCACCGCCGGGATCATATATTCGTACTCACCCCGTACCACATACACGCTGTTTCCGGGATAATCCAGAACTTCGGCCACTGTTCCGATGCAGCGATCCTCCCAATAAACCTCCACGCCCTCCAGCTCTGCGGCAAAAATGACTTCTTCATCCATATCTTCCCGATACAGTTCCATCACCTTTCCACGCATCGCCTGGGCAGCCTCCATGGTATCAATGCCCTGCAATTTTACAAGATTGCAAGTCTTTTGGGTGCGGCATTCCATTTTGTATTCTTTTCCATCGATCCGGCAGCGATCAAATTCGCACAGCACATCCGGGCCATCCACCCAAGGCAGCACTTTCACCTCGCCACGGATACCGTGGGTGGTGACGATCTCACCGGCTTCAATAAATTGGAGTCTCATCTTATACCTCCTGATTTTTCCCTCTCAGTCAAAAATCAAAGATTTTTGACAGCTCTCCCATAGGGAGAGCCTGAGAAACGGAAAATGCGTGACGACAAACCGCCACGCATAACCGTTAATCCACGATTTCGACGGTTACCTTCTCGCCAGAACGCTGGGCAACTGTCTTTACGATGGTTCGGATCTCTTTTGCGATCCGACCCTGGCGGCCAATGACCTTGCCCATGTCGCCTTCAGCCACACGCAGCTCCAGCACTTTCCCCTCTTCGCCGTCGATTTCCGTGACGGTGACAGCATCGGGGTTGTCCACCAGGTTCTTTGCCATATACAGCAAAAGTTCCTTCATTGCGCCTTCTCCTTTTCGGATTACAGCACGCCAGCCTTCTTCAGCAGACCACGAACGGTGT
>CAZPJH010000207.1:0-1031 GCA_964586875.1 uncultured Oscillospiraceae bacterium | reverse complement strand
GCGCGTCGGCGCCGTCTGCACCTGTCCGCCTATGGCGACTTTGGGGTGGAGGCGCGTTGGTCCCATCCGCACATGGCGACTTTGGTGCTGGCTCCCTCGCGTACCGTCCGCATATAGCGACTTTGTTGCTAAGCGGCTGTAGCCTCGTCCGCACATAGGGACTTCGTAGCGCCCCAGTCTGCAACGAAGTCCCCATACGCGGACAACAATGCCTGTCGGATGCAACGAAGTCCCCATGTGCGGACAAAGCGCCTGTTCGGATGCAACGAAGTCCATATACACGGACGATGTGCTCTCCCGCTTGCAACGAAGTCCCAATACGGGGACGAGCTACGGGGGCGAGCTGCCCGTCACCTCGTCCCCGAGTCCCCATGCGCAGAAGGAGCGCCGCCCCGGTGCCCCGCTGCCCCGGGCGCCCCGCTGCCCAAAGCCCCCGGGGAGGATAGCCGCCTATCGGGCGAGGTGCTCCGGCTCGTGGTTTCCGGGACGCTCGATGTGCTCGCCGTGCTCCTCGTCAAAGCGCTCGGCCTCTTCCTCAAACTCAGGGTCCTCGGGGCACACCAGCTCGTCCTCGCCGGTCTTGTTGTCGTAGTGGTGCAGCAGCACGGGCTCAAACAGGTGCAGGTGCCGGGCAAAGAGGAACGAGGCCACAATGAGCACGATGAAGATCAGCACGCGGGGCCCCACGGCCACCTGCATCATGATGACGGCGCTCACGCACAGGATGGCGGTCCAGGCGTACATCACCAGCACGGTCTGGCGCTGGTTGAAGCCGGCCGAGAGCAGGCGGTGGTGGATGTGCCCCTTGTCGGCGTGCCCTATGCTCACGTGGGCGCGCCCACGCCGCACTATGGCCGAGAACGTGTCGATGATGGGGATGCCGGCAACCACGAGCGGCACGATGATGGCCGTGAGGCCCGCCACGCGCGAGACCGACAGCAAGGAGATGCTCCCCAGGACAAAGCCGATGAGCAGGGAGCCCGAGTCGCCCAGAAAGATCGAGGCCGGGTTGAAGTTGTAGCGCAAGAAGC
>CAZPJH010000206.1:0-1038 GCA_964586875.1 uncultured Oscillospiraceae bacterium | reverse complement strand
TGAGGATCATGATGATGTCGGCCCACTTGGCAGCCTCGGCGTTGGAGACCACCTCGAGGCCCTGGGCCTCGGCCTTGGCCTTGGACTTGGACCCCTCGTACAGGCCGACCTTCACGTCGACGCCGGAGTCCTTCAGGTTGAGCGCATGTGCGTGGCCCTGCGAGCCGTAGCCGATGACGGCCACCTTCTTGCCGTCGAGCTTGCTGATGTCGCAGTCCTGCTCGTGGAACATGCGGAATGCCATTGTTAACCCCTTCCTTGCCCCACGGGTTGCGGGGCGGTCGAATGCGTCCATCCTACGTACAATCCGTTACGAGCCAGTCGATACACCGTTACGGCTTGGTTACGCCCCAACCTGAAGAACGGGGCGCCCCATCCCACGGATCCCTGGTCCCATGTGTGATCTCTCGCTCCGGGGGATTGAGAGATCCCACCTCTGGCTAGAGCTTGGTAACGTTGCGCATGGCGCCGGCTCCGCGCTCGAGCGACACCACGCCCGTGCGGCACAGCTCCATGATCTCGAGCCCACGCAGGAGGTCGATGAAGCTGTCGATGTCGCGGGTCTGACCTGTGAGCTGGAAGGTTATGGACTCGCGCGTGTAGTCCACCACCTTGGCGCCAAACGCGTTGGCGGCGTCCATGAGGTCACGGCGGGTGTGCGAGTCGTTCTCCACCTTGATGAGCAAAAGCTCCGCCGAGATGGAGTCCTCGCTGTTGAACTCCTTGACGGACACCACGTCGGGCAGCTTGTGCAGCTGGCTCACGAGCTGGCGCTTGGTCACGTCCTCGCCCTCGAACCGCACCGTGATGCGCGAGTACTGGGGCCGCTCCGTCTCGGACACCGTGAGGCAGGTGATGTTGAACAGACGCCGGCGGAACATGCTCGTCACGCGGTTGAGCACGCCGAACTCGTTGCGCACGAGGATGGCGATGGTGTACTGCGGCAGCACCTGCTGCTCCAGGTTACTCTCTGTCATGGGGTGCGTCCTCCTCTCGGATGATGAGGTCGTTGAGCGAGCTGCCCGGCACCATCATGGG
>CAZPJH010000205.1:0-1050 GCA_964586875.1 uncultured Oscillospiraceae bacterium | reverse complement strand
GCCCCTAGTCCAGCTCCTTGGCGCCGGTCCAGAGCTGCCAGTACTCGCCGCGCTGGGCGAGCAGCTCGTCGTGCGTGCCGCGCTCCACAATCCGGCCGTGCTCCAGCACCATGATCGCGTCGGCGTTGCGCACGGTCGAGAGCCGGTGGGCGATCACAAACACGGTGCGCCCGGCCATGAGCTGGTCCATGCCGCGCGAGATGATGGCCTCGGTACGTGTGTCGATGCTCGACGTGGCCTCGTCCAGTATGAGCACTGGCGGATCGGCCACGGCCGCCCGGGCAATGGCTATGAGCTGGCGCTGACCCTGGCTGAGCGAGGCGCCGTCGGACGATATGCGCGTCTCGTAGCCCTGCGGCAGGCGGCTGATGAAGCTGTCGGCGTTGGCGATGCGCGCCGCCTCGCGCACCTCGTCCATGGATGCGTCGAGCTTGCCAAAGCGGATGTTGTCGGCGATGGTGCCCGCAAACAGGTGCGTGTCCTGCAGCACGATCCCCAGGCTCTCGCGCAGGCTGTCCTTGCGAATGTCGCGCACGTCTATGCCGTCGTAGGTGATGGAGCCCGAGCGAATGTCGTAAAAGCGGTTGATGAGGTTGGTGATCGTGGTCTTGCCCGCGCCGGTAGAACCCACAAAGGCTATCTTCTGCCCGGGCTTGGCGTAGAGCGTGAGGTCGCTCAGCACCGTCTGCCCCGGCTCGTAGCCAAAGGTCACGTGGCTGAGCCGCACGTCGCCCGCAAGCGGCGTGACCTGGCCAGACGGCGAGAGCCACAGCCACCCGCGCGAGGGCGAGACGTACTCCAGCGTGACCTTGCCCTCGTCCTCCTCGGGCGGTATCTCCATCACCTTAAAGATGCGCTCCGCACCGGCCAGGGCCGTGAGCAGAAAGTTGCCCTGCTGGGTGAGCTGGTTGAGCGGCATGGTGGCCTGGCGCACAAACACCAGGTAGCTCGCCAGGCTGCCCACGTCGGTGAGCCCGCGGAACGCCATGAACGCGCCCAGCACGGCCACCACGGCGTAGTTCACGTAGCCGATGGCCACCGTCGCCGGCA
>CAZPJH010000204.1:0-1065 GCA_964586875.1 uncultured Oscillospiraceae bacterium | reverse complement strand
CCTGAACAGCGGCGAAAGCGAGGAAGTCTGATATGTTTGCGGCTTCTGAACTGGTGACGTTCTGCCTTGCAATGGTGGGAATGCCCTATTGGTACGGCACATGCGTGTACATCTGTACCTCGTCCCTGTTGAGCCGCAAAGCCAAGCAGTACCCTTCTCACTATGGCGATAGCCGCATGTCCACCTACAAGAAACATATTGCCGAGCGAAAGGTCTGCATGGACTGCATCGGCATGATTAAGGGCTTCTTCTGGACGAATGGCGGCAAGGGCGTACTGGAATACCTGAACGGCGGTGCGGAGTTCAGCAGCAAGTATGACTCAAACAACTGTCCTGACAAGGGCGCGAACGGCATGTTGAGTTGGCTGAAATCCAAGGGCTGTCAGCACGGAGACATTTCCACCCTGCCTGATGTTCCCGGCATCCTGCTTTTCAAGAGCGGTCATGTGGGTGTGTATGTAGGCGGTGGTTACGCTGTTGAAGCTCAGGGCTTCGCCTATGGGGTGAAGAAGACGAAGGTGTCTAAGCGTCCTTGGAAGGAATGGGCGTATCTGCCCAGTTCCATGCTGACCTACGAAGGTTCAGCCGTGGTTGTGCCTGATACTGATGAACAGCTCTCCGTATCTACTGTCTACAAGCTGGGTGATAGAACCCTGAAACGCACCTCTCCCCTGATGACGGGGGATGACGTGAAGGAGCTTCAAACCCGCCTGAACGAGCTTGGTTTTGACTGCGGAACGGCTGATGGTCAGTTCGGCGCGAACACGGAAAAGGGCGTGAGAGCGTTCCAGAAGGCTACCAATATCGAGGTTGACGGGAAGTTCGGCAAGGAGTCTAAGGCGGCTCTGGACGCCTATTCCAAGCCCCAGAATGAACCCGAAACCAATGTCGACGCGAACTACACGCTGTACGTCGTGCAGAAAGGCGATAATCTGTGGGGCATTTCCAAGAAGCTGCTTGGTGCAGGTGGAAAGTGGAAACAGATTGCCGAACTGAACGGCTCGACAGGTACGATCATCCATGCGGGTGACGTGCTGAAAATCCCCGAAGCATAAAGAACAGAGG
>CAZPJH010000203.1:0-1066 GCA_964586875.1 uncultured Oscillospiraceae bacterium | reverse complement strand
CCATCGCGTGATATTCTTATGTTTCCATAAGCACTGACTATCTTTTACTCTCTTAGCAGAGAGGAGACCATTTCGAACTGCGTATCAATAGCAGCCCTACTTCCCCGCCCAGAAGGCAAAGGGAATAGTCGATACAGGTTCAAATATTTATCCATTTCTTTTCTTTCTTTTTGTAAATAGGAAGTGTTTTATAACTTCTTCCCCAAAGCATTGCTTGAAATGTTTGATAGGATACACGATTTTTATAATCTTCGTATATTTGCTTGGCACTTTCATTTACATATCTTTCTCTAATTTTAATTACTTCTTCATCAGAGAATTGTGCGGCTGCGCCATTGCCACCATTACTGTTCTGAAAAATATAATATTCTTTATTTTCTTTTGTAAATACCTCTGGCATAATGTGACTCCAAGAGCGACCTTGCCATAAATTTTGAAAATATCCAAAAGAGATAATATCTTTATACTTTTCATAAACATCTTTTTGTTTTAGATGATTTGCATAAGCTTTTCTAATTTCAATAACATCTTGTTCTGTCAATTTGGCTCTTCCATTATTTTCTCCAATAGATTGCTGGCTGCCGCCCTCAGAACAATTATAACCTTTTTCTATGGCATTGAGTTTCTTAATCCAATACTCTTCTGCTTCATTTAGCTTATCAAGAGTGGTTTCTTCAACCACAGAAAAAATAAAATTCTCTTTTCCATACTTTTGAATTGCCACATCTACTGGAATTCTACTCTCTTTACCTTTTGTTTGATGTTCTTGAAATCTTCTTTCTATATTGTTTGATTGACCAATATAAAATTTTCCATTTAATTTATTTTCAATTTTGTAAATCCCTATCATTTTTATCCTCCTTCATTGTATTGAAAGAGAATGGATAAATATAAGTTTCCCACGGGATTTCCATGCCTAAGGTTTAGGATTCCCCGTTAGCAACATTTTTCTCTTTCATATTTTATATGAAAACCATATGGGTCACATAAATATGTTTTGTCCAAATGTTACCCGCCTGATTAGGCGAAAAGTCTTTCATACGCCGTGTTACTGACGTCCGCATCG
>CAZPJH010000202.1:0-1067 GCA_964586875.1 uncultured Oscillospiraceae bacterium | reverse complement strand
TTCAAATACTTCGCACTATTTTGGCAGGGCGATTTGATATGTTCCCGAAATTGCAATTTGTTGCAGGGCATTGGGGCGAGATGTTACCCTTCTTCTTATCAAGAATTGACCAATCTATGCCGCAGACGGTAACAAAGTTGAACCGTACTGTGACCGATACTTTTTGTGACAATATTTATGTCACACCAAGCGGCATCTTTGATTATCCGCAACTTAAATTCTGCGTAGAGGTGTTGGGAGCAGAACACATTATTCATTCGGTAGACTGTCCGTTTATAAGTAATGAGGGTGCAGTGCCGTTTATAGAAAATGCACCGCTTAGTGACACCGATAAAGAATTGATTGCATATAAAAACGCAGAAAAATTATTTAAACTTTAAAAAGGAGAACAATTATGAATACTTTAGATGCCATTTACAGCAGAAGAACAATCCGCAATTTCAACGGCAAAGCCATCACCGAGCAAGAACTTGCGAAAATACTTAAATCGGCTTATGCTGCACCTGTGGGCAGAGCAATGTATGACAGTTTAAGTATAACTGTTGTGACAAACAAAGATTTGCTTCAAAAATGGGAGCAGCATATGGCAAACGCAGTCGGTAATCCCGATATGCACCCGTTTTATGGTGCACCAACCGTTGTTTTGGTTTCGTCTGTGGGTGACGGTAATGTTAATTATTCAAACGCAGCAACACTTGTGCAAAATATGGCACTTGCCGCAACCGATATGGGGTTAGGTGCTTGTCATATTTGGGGTGCTGTCGGTGTTTTAAATGGCAATGCCGAACTTGTAAAGGAACTGAAAGTGCCCGACGGTATGACACCCTGTTGTGCGATAGCACTCGGATTTTTTGACGGCGAATATGAAGTTCGTGATATACCCGAAAACCGCATAAGAACGGAATATGTTAAATAATTTAGCGGGTGAGCCTTTTTATGCAAGAAGTTAAAAATAAAGTTTTTGAACAATCATCTATACCTAAAGCGGTATTTTTTAACACTGTTCCCGCAATATGCAGTATGATAATGGTAATGATTTATAATCTTGCCGACACATTTTTTGTGGG
>CAZPJH010000201.1:0-1069 GCA_964586875.1 uncultured Oscillospiraceae bacterium | reverse complement strand
GTGAAGATCTGGCCCAGGAAGGACAGCAGCGTCAGCCGGAAGGCAGCAATGCGCGGCACGGTGATATTGAGCAGCAGCACCACCGTTACGCCCAGCATACCGCCGCACAGCATCCACGGCGCGGGCGCGGCGGAGGCCTTCAGCGCCGTGCCGCCCGCCAGCAGCCACAGCAGCAGGCAGCAGGGAAGACCTGTTAAATGATTGAAAAATGAGCCCGTCAGCGCGCTGGCCTTTTGCGATAGCCGCGCGTTCACCGTGCGCGAAAACACATTAGTCACGCCGGCGGCAATGGATACGATCACCGCCAGCGCCGCATCCGCAATGGACGCGTCCAGCATCACCGCCACGCCGATCAAGGAAATACCCATGCCGATCCAGGTGGACTTGGCCACGCCGCGCCGGGGCATGCCCAGCAAGCCCAGCCCGTCCATCAGCGCGGCGGTCATGGTTTGCCCCAGCAGGCCCAGCGCTGTCAGGCTGGTTACGCTGATGCGCCCAAAGGCGAAATTGTTAAAGAACGTAGTCAGCACGCCGATTACGCCGCCCAGATAGGCCCAGGCAGGGGCATGCCGGCGGGCAAATATCTTTTCCCGGCGGATCAGGCACAGTATCAGCGCAAAGGCCGTGCCCACCACGTGGATGACCACCGCCGCGGTGTACTCGCCCACGCAGGCCGTCAACCCGCCGTTGATGGACACCATGATGGAAATCACCGCGCCCGTCAGCAGCGCCAGCAGCATACTCATCGTCATCATCTCCCGTACATGCCTATTGTACGCCAGGCAGCGCCTTCCGCATAGGACATTTGTCATGGTATTTGCGGGCAAATTGGTGTACAATAGCGGCAAAGGGGGCATGCTGATGCACTCAATCGTCTTAACCGCCGCGGCGCGCGCGGCCCTGAGCCGCTATGGTCTGGATGCGCGCACCCTGACCGGCTGCCGGGTGCAGCAGTATCAGCCGGGCGAAACCGTGCTGCGCCAGGGCGACGACGCGGCGTATTTTCATATTGTGCTGGATGGCGCGGCCAAGGTGTGCGTTAACGCGCGCAACAGGCGGCATCTCATCC
>CAZPJH010000200.1:0-1076 GCA_964586875.1 uncultured Oscillospiraceae bacterium | reverse complement strand
GGGTATAGTGTAATGGCAACACACTGATAACTTCAGTATTGTGGGTTCGATTCCTACTGCCTAACTGATGTTTTTAACATCTTAAGTACCTTTCGCTTTCAGTGGAGACTGCGGCGGTGATGTTCTAACCACTATAAAAAAGTAACATAAAACCGGCTGGGTTGCAAGTGAATAACAGCAACAGCGTTACTGCTTGAGTGTATGGGTTTGGCAACTACCCAATCAAAAATAAGTTGCATTTATCGCCAATTCGTCTAGTGGCTTAGGACAGCTGCCTCTCACGCAGCAAACACCAGTTCAAAGCTGGTATTGGTGACTCAAAGGATTTATCACCCTTTGGTGCGAGCCTGGTATATAGGATGACTTACACTTTGAATATGAAAAGTGCGGTGGTTACGAGACTCACCTGACATTTGATAGTGGTCAAGAGGGAAAACTATACGCAAAGCGGGGAACAGAGAGGCGAAACGCTCTGACTCTAGGGTAGCAACCTAGGCTGATAACCTAAATAGCATTACGTCCCATCGTCTAACCGGTTTAGGACAGTGCTCTTTCACAGCGCAAATGCGGGTTCGAGTCCCGCTGGGATGATTTTGGACTAAAGATTGATATGAAGTAAGTTTTGGCGGTACCAGCCCAACATATGAGGAATATCGGTTATGGTCTGATGACTGTTTTGTAGATTTGAGAGAGCGTGTTTTCAGAATGAGGTAAAAAAACAGCGACGAATTTCTCCTAAGGTTGTTGAGAGGTGAACGCAACAGGGTTGCTCCCATCGCACATTAAGTTTCCGGAAACTAAATGATTAAAAACAATAGAGAAAGAATTATTATAGCTGGCGGCAGGCTGGAAGTTTGACTCGGTCTCATAAACCGAGGGAGATGGGTTCGATTCCCATGCGTAGCAATTTGTTACGAGGTAGTTTTGTTTGAGGTTTTAGGTTTTGTACCATATGATTTAAAACAAAACTTTTTTCTTCCTTTCCACAGTTTCAGAGCATCTGTACAAAAACTCGATTATATAGGTGCGGTGGGTTTGATTGACCATCATTCCCATCAACCGCATCAATTTGAAAA
>CAZPJH010000199.1:0-1079 GCA_964586875.1 uncultured Oscillospiraceae bacterium | reverse complement strand
TGAAGGAAGCGTTCAGATGATGAAATTCCTTGAATTTACGTTGTTTTGAACCCCTGTTTTTCTATTAAAAGTGCTTTAAAACACGTAGTTTTTACAGTTTTAAGGTCAAAACAAGGTCAGACTATGCATTGTCTTGCAGCCAATGTTTCAAGATAAATTTCCAATTCATACCATCCTGCATAACACGCAAAATAGTAACTGTCTTAGTTGGTTCGTCTACTATATAAAAAAATAAATATGTACGATACGGTTTTAAATAAATGTCATATCCACGATACACAAATCCAACCGTATCATATCCTGTCGGTAATGTTTTTAAACTCCTAGCAGCTTCTTTCATCTTCTTAGTAAAGTTCTCGCCAAGTTCCCGATATTTGAACGTATCAAGAATATACTTCTTCATCTGTCGCATATCGTTTCTGCCACTATGAGCAAATTCTATCTTGTAACTCTGTTTCACAATGCACCTGCTTAGATAGCATCAAGCTCCGCCCACATTTCTTCTTCGGAAATCACTCTACCATTTTCAAAATCATCTAATGCTTCATCTAACTTTGAAAATAGTACCTGCATTGCATCGTCAATGGTGTATGTGTTTTCCTGTTTTCTTAATACCTGTACAGCATCCATACTATCACCCTTTCTTAATGCTTTCCTTTGGTTTCATCAACTATATCACAGCTACTACTATTTTACAATCTGTAAAAACGATGGATTTTCAGTCTCCATCACGACCGCTGGAATAGGTTTTATGTCTCTATTCCGACAGATAATATTTCTTGTATCACTTGTAGTATAACACATTCGATACTGTTCTACTACTTAATTTTTCATTAAGTTTGTGTCAAGTAATCGTTGGCAACTTCCCATTTGTTTTTCTTAATGATATTTGCCTTATTTTTTGTATCACAACAAAACCCTGTCGGGCTGTACTAATTCTATTAACAAAACACTCTTTTAAATGCTTTTCTGGATGCCGTCTGCATGGCATCAAACAGAGGCATATGCATATTTACCACATCCACTGTAAACGGCAAGTACTTTCCAGCAAATTTTGGCAATTAATTTCCGCCACTTTT
>CAZPJH010000198.1:0-1086 GCA_964586875.1 uncultured Oscillospiraceae bacterium | reverse complement strand
GCCATGTGCACAACCTCGGAGCGCCTGAGGTGCTTCTGCTCCAGGAGCTCGTTGAGGTACTCGGAGAGCGACCGGTGCCCGAGCTTGTGCTCCTCGAGAAAGCCATCCAGGCTCGGGGCGTCAACCAGCTCGTGCAGAAGCTCCTCGGTCAGCCGTTCGGCCATCTCGCCTCCCCTTGCGCGGGCCTAGTATGCCGTGACGTTGGCGAGCTTGTAAGATGCGATCTTCGAGCCGTCCGCGTCGCAGTATGCCTCGAACTTCCACGACGATTGGTCCGCGAGGTTGTTGGTGCTGGCATAGGCGTTGCCCACCTGGTTCCCGTCGGCGTCAAAGAGACTGTAGGTCAGGCTCACGCCCGACAGCTCCCTGCCGCTCGTGTTGGTGAAAGTCCCCTTGATGGTGCTGGAGTACGTATCCTTGGACAGCCGCTCGTCGGCGATGCTGTACTTGTCCGATCCGTCAGGCGAGGTGCTGCCGGCATTTGAGGGGGATGCGCTGCCGTTGGCGGCCGCCGAGGCCGCGGAGCCGTCGGAGGTGTCGATCACGGCACCGTCGAGCGCGGAGCCATAGAAGCTCTGGCTGGCGAGCACGATGACAAGGGCCAGGACGTTGATGATGAGAGAGGCTATGGCCAGGCCCCTGCCAGAATGCCGGCCCCTCAGGACCCCAACCAGGCCCACGATCGCAAAGACCAGGCCGACGAGGCCCAGCACAAACGAGAAGTTGTTGATGATGGGCATGAACGACGTGGCGAGCGCGATGATGCCCACCACGAGACCGACGATGGCGACGGCCGACTTGGAGCTCTCCGATTCCCTGGCGCTCATGAGACTTCCTCTCCCCTTGGGGTGACGTTGGCCTCATGGTAGGAGGGACGCGGTTCCGATTCATTAGCTGCGAGCTATGAATCGCCGGCAACGCGCCAACCAAAAAAGGCGGGGTCCCAAGGGACCCCGCCAGAGGGTGGACCTGCCGGAAGGACCTAGTTGTTGACCAGCTTGTCCTCGTCGTTCCAGGAGTACATGGCGCGGATCTCCTTGCCGACCTTCTCGTGGAGCTTCTCGGCCTCCTGACGGCGCATGGCCT
>CAZPJH010000197.1:0-1094 GCA_964586875.1 uncultured Oscillospiraceae bacterium | reverse complement strand
GTATGTTAAGTGGGGTCTTAAAGGTATGATGGTCGATATGGGTGAAAAGATCCCCGACGATGTCATTTGGTATAACGGAATGGACGGAAGTGAAATGCACAATTTCTCGTCATATTACTATTTGCAGGCTGTAAATGAGGCAATGACCGAACTTAATAACGGCGGCAAGGACTTTATTCTCTTCCAAAGAAGCGGTACCGCGGGAAGTCAGCAGTTCGGTGCAAACTTCCTCGGTGATAATAACAGTAAAATGTCGGGACTTAAACAGCAGATAAATGCAGGTCTGTCGCTCAGTGCATCGGGATTCGGTACATGGGGCGGAGATATCGGCGGATTCAACACCGTACACGAAGAAGATACATATCTGCGTTGGATCGGATTTTCGGTATTTGAACCGCTTATGCGCGAACACGGTGCCGGTACCATTGCACCGTGGGCATTCAGTGAATATGCACAGCAGGTTTTTGTAAAGTATTATTGGCTCAGAGAAAATATTATCGACACGGTTTACAGCGCTGCAGCGACAAACAGTAAATACGGTGTTCCGATGGCACAGACCATGCAAATTGCATACCCAGACGAACCCGACACCCACAACACGGAATATCAGTATATATTCTGTGACAATATGCTGGTGGCGCCCGTTACCGAAAACGGCGCTGTTTCGCGTGAGGTTGCTCTTCCGAAAGGCAGTTGGTACAGCCTTTGGGACGGACTTGCGGTTGAGGGCGGCAAAACAATAACGGCAAATGCACCGCAGGATCAGATACCGGTGTATCTTAAATCCGGCGCGATAATGCCGGTAACGGTTGCCGACACGCTTGAACTTATGGATTCACTCGAAACAAATGAAACGGTGAAAGCTTTGCTTGTTACTCCAAGCGAGAAAGAGACTTCTTTTGAAGAATATGACGACACAGCCGAGAATTCTTCGGTTTATACCAACACCCCGAAGAAAAACGGCGGATTTACCGTAACTGCGCAAACACCCAGCGACAAACGCGCCGTCATTGCCTACGGAACATGGGCATCTTCGGTTAAGGTTGACGGGAGATATCTTGCAAAGGTGAGCAGTGCCGACGACGGTGTGGGTT
>CAZPJH010000196.1:0-1101 GCA_964586875.1 uncultured Oscillospiraceae bacterium | reverse complement strand
CGTGGAGCGCCTGCGTGCGCCCGCTACCGGACATGCCGGTGATGACCACGATGTCAGGCACACGGTCGTCTGCCGCGGCCTGTCGCATCTGCGAGTTAGTGCTCTCTGCCATGCGTCACCCTTTCCGACGTGCGTCACCTAAGCATAGCGGCGACCCCACGGGATTTCTGCTCCCGTGGGAGCAAAAAATCCCATGTGGGATTTCTTGTTCCGTGGGAAGGAAAGATCCCGCTTTCTAGAGGGCGGCGGCAAACCAGCTCGTGATGCTCGTGGGATGGGTGATCGCGGTGCCCACGACCACCGACCAGGCGCCGGCGGCCAGGGCGTCGGCGGCATCCTGGGGCGTGTGGACGTGGCCCTCGCACACGATGGGGAGGTCGGGGAACTCCTCGGTGGCCTGACGCAGCAGGTCGAGGTCGGGTCCCTCGGCGAGGGTGGTCTGGATGGCGGGCTTGTTGTGGCTCAGTGTGGTGGACACGAGGTCGCAACCGGCTGCCACGCCGCGGCGGATGTCCTCGATGGTCATGCAGTCGGCCATGACGAGGGTGTCGCAGCGTGCGCGCAGCTCGGTGACGGTCTGCTCGAAGCTGCGACCGTCCGGTCGGGGACGGTCGGTGGCGTCGAGGGCCACCACGTCGGCCCCGGCGTTGACGCAGGCAATGGCGTGGCGCAGCGTGGGCGTGATGTAGACGCCCTCGTGCCCCTCCTTCCACAGGCCGATGACGGGCACCTCCACGCGTCCCTTGATGGCCGCGATGTCGGAGAGCCCCTGGCAGCGGATGGCGGCCGCCCCGCCCAGCTCGCAGGCCCGTGCCATCTGGGCCATGGTCTCCGGGTGCCTGAGCGGCTCGCCCGGATAGGCCTGCACGCTCACGATCAGCCTGCCCCTGAGGCCCTGTACCAGCGGTGAGATCGTCATGATTGTCCCTCGCTTCTTCGGAGCGGGATTTCCTTCCCGGCACTTGGTCCCGCTTTGCGGGACCAAGTGCCGGGAAGGAAATCCCGCCGTCCCCTATTCCGTGCCGCCCGCCTTCGCCGCGACCTCGTCGCGCTCGTCGTCCCAGGCGCGCAGCGTGTCGTACACGTCCTGCGCCACGCTCT
>CAZPJH010000195.1:0-1108 GCA_964586875.1 uncultured Oscillospiraceae bacterium | reverse complement strand
GTTGTCATTATCCCGGGCAGCGGCCTGCTTCATATCAAAGTCCATCTGGGAGGAGATGTCCTTGGACACGAAGAACCACCGGGCAGCGTCCACCCCCACATCCTCGCACAGCTCCCGCAGGGTGATGGCGTTGCCGGTGCGCTTGGACATCTTGACCTCCGCGCCGTCCTCCACCATACGCACCATCTGGATCAGATCCACCGCCAGCGTCCCCTTGGGATAGCCCAGGGCGGTGAGGGCGGCCTGCATCCGGGTCACGTAGGAGTGGTGGTCGGCGCCCCACAGGTTCACCAGGGTGGTATAGCCCCGCTCCACCTTGTACACGTGGTTGGCGATATCCGGGGTGAGGTAGGACAGCGTGCCGTCGCTCTTGCGCAGCACCCGATCCTTCTCGTCGCCGTAGTCCGTGGTCTTGAGCCACAGGGCCCCGTCCTTCTTGTAGATCAGGCCCTTCTTGTCCATCAGATCCAGGCAGTCCTTGATGCGCTGCATATTGTCCTCATAGAAGAACGTCTCGTGGATCCAGGACTGCATATGCACCCGGTAGAGATCCAGATCCTTCTCGATCTTTTTCAGCTCCCGGGTCTTGCCCTCCAGCATGAAGTAGTCCAGCCGCTCCTTGGGATCGGCATCCAGCCATTTGTCGCCGTCCTGCTCCGCGATGTCCTTGGCGATCTGCTTCACATCGTCGGCATGGTAGCCGTTTTCGGGCAGGGGATACTCCCTTCCGAAGTGCTCAAAGTACCGGGAGATCAGGGACTCGCCCAGCATGACGATCTGGTTGCCGGCGTCGTTGACATAGAACTCCCGCAGCACATCGTAGCCGCTCTTTTCCAACAGACGGCAGATGGCGTCTCCCCAGGCCGCGCCCCGGGCGTGGCCGCAGTGCAGATCGCCGGTGGGGTTGGCGGACACCCACTCCACCAAGATGTGCACATCCTTGCCAGAGTCGTTCTTGCCGAAGTCGTCCCCGGCGTCCAGCACCTGGTTGATCAGGGCGGTCAGGGCGCCGCTGCGCAGCTTGAAGTTGAGGAAGCCGGGCTTGGCCACAGTGACGGACTCCGCCTCGGGCAGCAGCTCCTGGAGCTTCTCCGCCAAGGGCTGGGCG
>CAZPJH010000194.1:0-1120 GCA_964586875.1 uncultured Oscillospiraceae bacterium | reverse complement strand
TATCGTATAAGGGATAGATTGACATGAAATTAAGATAAGATTGAAACTGATCATTTATGAATGTTGTCGATCATCAAAAATAAACTATACCATATTGATGAGTAATTGAATAGCAATTAGTATATATAAATAGATTATTAAACAATTGATTGATATTGTCAATGGGCCCTATCGATGGATAGGGTCAGCGATGATAATAACCGTGAAATGAGTAAGAAACGGGATGAACTATCATAATCTGTTTTCCTATGAATAATTCTGGTTGATAACATGTGAAATAACCAATATTTACGATGCTACTTTTCGGCGACTTATACTAGTACTTCTTCCATTTCTTCATTCTCCTCTTTTGTAAGATCCCTACATGATTTTGCTACTTCATTTACAACATACTCGTTTCCCATCATCTCCCAAACCAGTGAGCATCGATTTGTTTCATGAAGAACAGCAACCACATGTATACATGGAAGCTTACTCCAGTGGAAAACATGACAATCACATGACTGGTTCCGAAGATCAACGACATTGCATGATCCATACCCTTGATCAATAACTTTGTATCTACTCAATTGTGATGCATGAATATCGCGATTAGATGATGATGCATCCTTAACAATAAACTGATCACGTTAGGTTTCATAGTAATGAGCAAGACTTCTTACATAGTTCTCTATGTAAGGTGTTGGTATTCTGGATAACACACTAACAGGCATCCGAGAACCTCTCTTTAAAGCTTCTTCTCTCTTCTCAAGTCTGTAGTGTATCCATCTAACAAGATAACGCTACATATTCAGAACAGTCTATACACGGCAACTACTGAGACCATACCTTCTCTCCATATTATCCTTCATACTTATCTCCACAGCATTGCTTGTAAACTGCATAAGGTGGTTGTACTACCATTTATAGATAAGAATCCCTTCAATACCCTTTAAGTATTCATAAACAGGAGTGTCACCATCCAGATTAAGATTATCCTCATTATCCGGAAACTACGAAGATAGGAATTACACTCACCTTCATTCACAGCAAATCTGGTTAAGGTAACGGTTTAGGGTTTAGGGTTTAGGGTTTAGGGTTAGGGTTAGGGTTAGGGTTAGGGTTAGGGTTAGGGTTAGGG
>CAZPJH010000193.1:0-1124 GCA_964586875.1 uncultured Oscillospiraceae bacterium | reverse complement strand
GTTTTGTCAATTGTGGGGTGCATTCTACACCCCATACTCTTGAGAAGGAGGGTAACCATTCATGGTTGAAATTGAAAAGCCTCGCATCAATTGCCTGGAAGATATTGAAGATGTTTCTTATGGCAAGTTTGTTGTAGAACCGCTGGAGCGGGGCTACGGCATGACGCTGGGTAACTCCCTGCGCCGCATCTTGCTGTCCAGCCTGCCCGGCTATGCTGCAACTTCTGTTAAGATCGCAGGTGTCCAGCATGAGTTCTCCACCATCCCCGGCGTGACCGAGGATGTGACTGAGATCGTGCTGAACATCAAGCGCCTGATCATGAAGCTGCACTGCCAGGAAGTCAAGACCATCTACATTGACGCTGTGGGTCCCTGCGAAGTCACAGCTGCTGATTTCCAGGCGGATGCTGATGTTGAGATTTTGAATCCCGAGCTGCATATCTGCACCTTGGGTGAAAATGCCACATTTAATATGGAAGTCACCCTGTCCCAGGGTCGTGGCTACGATTCCGCAGATCGGAATAAGACGCCCCAGACCGCGATCGGTGTGATTCCCGTTGACTCCATCTATTCTCCTGTAACGAAGGTGAATTACTCGGTGGAGCCCACTCGTGTCGGCGATAAGACCGATTTCGATAAGCTGACCCTTGAGGTCTGGACTGATTCCACCATCACTGCCCGTGATGCTGTGTCTTTGGGCGCAAAGATCCTGTCTGACCATCTGACAGTTTTCACAAACCTGTCCGATACTGTCAGTGCATCCTCCACTGTTGTGGAGAAGATTCAGGATCGTCCTGATGCAAAGCTGGCGATGACCATTGATGAGCTGGATCTGTCTGTCCGGAGCTTCAATTGCCTGAAGCGTGCGAACATCAACACCGTTGCTGACCTGATCAATAAGACCAGCGAGGACATGATGAAGGTTCGTAACATGGGCAAGAAGTCCCTGGATGAGGTTCAGAAGAAGCTGGAGATGATGGGCTTGTCCCTGGCCAGCGAAGATTCTGGCAGCAACAACTAATTCGCTTAACCTTTTAGAAGGAGGAAAAGTTCATGTTTGGCACTCGTAAGCTGGGCAAGACCAGCACACAGAGAAAGGCACTGCTGCGTCAGCAGGTCACCGA
>CAZPJH010000192.1:0-1127 GCA_964586875.1 uncultured Oscillospiraceae bacterium | reverse complement strand
CCCGCGCTGACCGGCCTCAGCGTATCCGCAACACTGCTCTTTGCGGGCCTCGGCACTCTGCTCTTTCACCTGATCACCAAGAAAAAGGTTCCCGCCTTCCTGGGCTCCTCCTTTGCCTTCCTGGGCGGCTATTGGGCGATAGCGCCCAACGGCGAGCCTGAACTGCTGCCCTACGCCTGTGTTGGCGTGGCCTGCGCAGGATTGATGTATGCAATACTTTCCGGCCTCTTTAAGGTATATGGCGCAAAGAAGGTAATGCGCTTCTTCCCGCCCATAGTCACCGGTCCCATCATAATCTGCATAGGCATGAACCTCTCCGCCACCGCAATTAACAGCTGCTCCGCTAATTGGGGCATAGCCGCCGTAGCCATCGTCGTAGTTATAGCCTGCAACATCTGGGGCAAGGGCATGGTAAAGATAATTCCCATACTGCTTGGCGTAGTAGCCTCCTATGTGGTGGGCGCGATCACTGGCAACGTGGACTTTTCCAAGGTGCATGAGGCCGCATGGCTGGGTCTGCCCTTCAAGATGGAGAACACCGTATTCTCCCTCATAGGCAATGCGGATACCTCCCTCATTATCTCCTCCATAATTACCATAATGCCCATAGCGCTGGCCACCATGATAGAGCACATCGGCGACGTCTGCGCCATAAGCTCCACCGTGGAGCGCAACTACCTTGCTGACCCCGGCCTGCACCGCACCCTTCTGGGCGACGGTCTTGCCACCTCCATTGCAGCCCTCTTCGGCGCACCGGCGAACACTACCTACGGCGAGAATACAGGCGTGCTGGCCCTCTCCAGGGTATATGATCCCCGCGTTATCCGCATAGCCGCCGGCCTGGCAGTCCTCCTCAGCTTCTGCCCTAAATTTGCGGCACTGATCTCCGCAATGCCAGTGGCCACCATGGGCGGCGTATCTATGGTGCTCTACGGCATGATCTCCGCTGTAGGCGTTCGCAACGTAGTCGAAAATAAGGTGGACTTTACCAGCAGCCGCAACGTCATCATCGCGGCCCTGATAATGGTACTCGCCATAGGAATTACCTACAGTGAGGCGGGCGCCGTCAGGATCGGCAGCGTAAGCCTCTCCGGCCTTGCGGTAGCCGCCATAGTGGGCATACTGCT
>CAZPJH010000191.1:0-1129 GCA_964586875.1 uncultured Oscillospiraceae bacterium | reverse complement strand
GTAGTGGAGTATATAAAGTGTGAAAGAAAAAAAGAACTTATGCATCAGGGGATTCCAAGCGGTACTGCCGCTGTTCAGTGCGGCTTTAACAATATTTCTTTTTTTACAAGAACCTTTAAAAAATACACGGCAATGCTTCCGTGCGAGTACAAAAAGAAACAGCGCAAAAACAACAACTAAAAATGTATTGCGTACTGCGAGGAGGGCAACACAGACTTAAAATAAGCATAGAAATACCCATCGAATGCGGCAGTTCAAAGCAGAGCTTATCACAACATCCGGTGGGTATTTTTTCATTTTGCCTTTGTAGGCGTTTGCTTTAACCGAAACAGCCTGCGGGTTGATAAACCTATTTATGTTCGATTGTACTGGGCTTTAGGTTCTTATCGGCTCACCGTACTCGCGTTTCATAGCCGCCATCGATACAACCCACTGCTTACCAAACTTACAAACATCAACACCGTTCACAAGCTTGCCGTAGGTAATGGCTTTGCGCAAAGTGCTTTCGTTCAGATTCCACAGAAAAGTTGCATCACTGAAAGCCATAAGACCGTCAAAGGGTGTTTTGATTTCTGTACCGTTTTCCCAGAGCTCATCACATGAAATATCAATATCATCATTCCATACGATACCGTAACCGCCTTGATCTACAATAACGGAACTAAATAGTTCGGGACTTTCCTTCAATGGTAGAAAGAAGCTGTATTTTTCAAAAAGCGATGCCACATCGTAAATCTTGGTTACACCTTCGGCAAATTGCACGCTAAGCTTGTAATCAGGCAGAGCATTTACATTCTTTACTTTATGGAACATACGAAAACCTCCTTACTCCAAAGGAGAAAGAGCAATAAACTCTTGTGTTTCCCAAATCTTCAAAAGCGCATCCTTGTGCATAGCACTCCATTCCAGAACCATCTCAAGCGCCTTCTTGGGAAGGTTTCCTTCTAAAATAGTACCGTCTTGAATACTGATCGCAGCCATGTGTTCACCGTAGATAGCATGAAAGTGCGGCGGATTATGCTCGGACTGTTGAAAGTACATACGAATAACGATTCCGTAAAACCTTGATAATACAGGCATGAAACAATCTCCCCTTCCGACTACATTGTATCACGATACCGTGATTTTG
>CAZPJH010000190.1:0-1130 GCA_964586875.1 uncultured Oscillospiraceae bacterium | reverse complement strand
AAACAAGGCCGTCCGTCAGGAAAAGTCCCGCCTGCAGCGGGAGGAGGAAAGGCGTGCTGCCTACCGGCTGCGTCAGGAGAAGAAAAAGGAAAAGCGCCGCGGCCATTGACCCCGGCCGGCTTTCTTTTTGATTTTTCTGTTGGATCTTCACTATTCACCTTTCCGGTATGTGGAAAAACCCGCAAAGGCGCTTTTGCGGCAGTCGTACAATATCCTTATGACCCCACGGAGGTAATTACAAATGGAAAAGATGAACGATAACGGTCAGATAGGTATCGAGGAATTCAACAGAGTCGAAATGCGTGCGGGCACCATAATCGAAGCAGGCCCCAACAAGAAGGCCCGCAACCCCGCGTATAAGCTCAAGATAGACTTCGGCCCCGAGATAGGCGTAAAGTCCTCCTCCGCCCAGATAACAGAGCTTTATACCACAGAGCAGCTCATAGGCATGCAGGTAATATGCTGCACCAACCTCACTCCCATACACATAGGCTCAGTCAAGAGCGAGGTACGCATTCTGGGTACTGAATCCGAGCAGGGAGTGGTGCTGCTCAGGCCCACCGCTCCCGTAAAGAACGGAGACAAGGTATTCTGATATGCAGTTCATAAAGGCCACATCCGGGCACATTGATGCCATCGCGGCCATATACGGCCGCATAATTGACGCACAGGAGCAGGGCCGTCTTACAGTAGGCTGGCAGCGGGGAGTTTATCCCACCCGCCAGACCGCGCTGGACGCTCTGAAGCGGGGAGACCTGTTCGTATGCATCGATGGCGGCAAAACCGTCGCTGCGGCAATAATCAACAAAACACAGGTACCCGCATACGAGGACGTAAGCTGGGCCTACGCCGCCGGACCAGATGAAGTGATGGTACTGCATACTCTCGTTGTGGATCCGCTCTGTTCAGGCAGAGGCTACGGCACCGCCTTTGTTGCGTACTATGAAAGCTACGCGAAAAACAACGGCTGCCCGGTGCTCCGCATGGACACCAACGAGAAGAACGCCGCTGCCCGCAGGCTGTACGCCCGCCTGGGCTATCGCGAGGCCGGAATCGTTCCCTGTGTGTTCAACGGGATAAAAGGCGTTGGGCTGGTGTGCCTGGAGAAGAGGGTTTAACCTGTCTGCCTT
>CAZPJH010000189.1:0-1133 GCA_964586875.1 uncultured Oscillospiraceae bacterium | reverse complement strand
TAGTCTTCCCCTTGCTTCTTTTTTGACATTGCCTTCTCCTTTCAGTTTGGCATCCCATTCGTTCGCCGAACACGACACCAGACGTTGCAATTGAGGAAAGTCTGAGGCAACCTGCCCCATGAAAAACCAACTCTCAAACGCAACGGGGATAGTGTACACAATTCTCCGTCAAATTACAACGCTGGCCATGCGGATTCGTCAAGGACGTAGTCTGATATTGATCGTCTGAATGTTTAATGCTCCAAGACATGAATGACCGCCATAACGGCAATCGCCGTCGCGATGTCATCCTCTGGAATCCTGCCCCCTTCGGGTTGGATCGTGACCGATGCTCCCATCAACGATTTCAGCTTTGCAATCTTTTTCCCGTCTGCGGCAGACACAACTTTCCGAGGAAGCATTGAGCGAAGTCCGCCCAGAAGCAACGAAAAGATTGACTGTCGAGGCGAGATTGCAACGACTTTGCCATTTACGACAAGCTCGTACCTCGCCCGAACGAAGAAGGACAGGAAGCCTTTTTTAGGCACCCACTCGCCAATAACCTCCCCACTTTTCGCATCCTTGAATTCGTAGGCGGATTCCCTCAACTGGACTTTCTGTTCGGTACAATACAGAAATGGCTTTGTCTTCGCCTCGTCAGAATAGAGCGTGACCGACCATTTGAGACCTTTTTTAACATCATACTCGCAGAACAAAAACCGTTCCTTGTTGTCCAACCGCTGGAATGCGCCAGTCATGGTGAGCTTGTACGGTGCCTTCAGTTCTTCTTTTGTCTTCATCTGTTTTCCTTTATTTGATGTTGGCAATAAAAATGATTTTTCAGAGTACCTCATTTGCCGATGAAATACATAATCGCCTTATAAATTCCATAATACATCAGCGAAGCACTCACGATGGTCGACAAAAGACGGGGAGCGCATCCACCCACCTCTTTCTTTATGGGATTTCCAAATACATCTTTTCCGTCGCTAAAGACGAATTTCGCCTCGTGTCCCCATTTCCATCCCAATCGAATCGGCAAAAATGGGAGTAGAATGATATTTTTCAGCAATTTAAGCACCAATCTTTGTCCTACACTTTCTGCCCCCCACTCTGTTCATGGCAAAAGAAAGAGGGGGCGCAATCCCTGCCAT
>CAZPJH010000188.1:0-1142 GCA_964586875.1 uncultured Oscillospiraceae bacterium | reverse complement strand
AGACCAAAATTCTTTTCAAAAGGAGTTAAACCGTACATAAAATTACCCTCTTTCAATATTTTGAGGAGCGGCTGCTTTTTGGAGCGGACCGCTTCAATTTTTTTAATTTATCTGTAAGCGTTCGCTGTACCTTTTCATCTCTTCGGTACCTCCCGTTTACGAGTATTATAATACCCCCCTATTATGATAACACAATAGCAGAATTGTGAAAGAATGATGAAAATTAGCAGTCTCGTTATGTGAGTGCTAACAGTCAGCAAAAGAGAGTGCTAATGAGCAGGCAATAAAAAAGAGCCTGCACTTTATAAGGTGCAGACCCGTTTGATACTATAATCAGCAGCTGCCGTGCTTTACTCTGTCCATTACCTCGGCACGCTTTGCGTCATTGAAGCGGTCAAGAGTGCCCACAAGATAGCCTGTGATGCGCCTGATGCGGTCAAAGGGGATACTTTCAAAATAATATTTAAGGTCAACAAAATCACCGTCAAGAGCTATGTCGATGCCTGTGATTATCTTGTCGGGATAATTTTCCTCACCGTGTCTGATGTATGCCTGAAGCTCTTTTTCGGAAAGCTCGCCGCCTGTAACGTTAATGTTCATTTACCGATCATCCTTTCAAACCGCAAGATTTAGTGCCGACCTTTTTATTATACCACAATATATAGTGTTTGCAAGGCATAATGAGCTGAATTAATATTTTGTTTACATTTGTTCCTTTAGTCCCCAATTACAGGCATTTTGATTGTGTCCAAAAATATTCCGACTATATTTTTACTAAATTAACAATTTGCCGCCTCAAAATTTGTTGACATCGTATAAATAAGTATGCTATAATATTATTTTAGTTGATCCGGAAGAATATATATACATTTGAATTACGAAAGGAAAGCTTAATGTTATTTACAGAACTTGATCTCCCCGAAGAGATCGTACGTGCAGTCACGGAAATGGGCTTCACTGAGGCTACGGAAATTCAGTCAAAGGCTATCCCTGTTATGCTGGAGGGCCGTGACCTTGTGGGAAAATCCAACACAGGAACAGGCAAAACTGCCGCTTTCGGCATTCCCGCCATCACAAATATTGACAAGAGCATCAAGGGCGTACAGGTGCTTGTGCTCTGTCCCACCCGTGAGCTTGCTATG
>CAZPJH010000187.1:0-1146 GCA_964586875.1 uncultured Oscillospiraceae bacterium | reverse complement strand
GTATACGCCCATTACGGTGGTGGGGAGCATGGCTATGAGCACGTCCCGCATTATGGTCTGGGTGCTGTCCTTGCTGTGGACATGGGGTGCGCTTGAAACGTGAAGACTCATTACTTCTTTGCCCTCCTTGCTTCCCGCATGATAGCGTCTTTAGTATTCTTGAAGGAGGCGGTAAGCCAGCGCTTTGCGGGACATACATAGGAGCAGCTTCCGCAGACTATGCACTCCATCACGTTGTTGGCTTCGGCGCCCTTAAGATCGCCCTTGTCGCAAAGGTGCTTCATGAGGTATGGATTAAGGCCTATGGGGCAGGCCTCCACGCAGCGGCCGCAGCGTATGCAGGGGCTCTCCTCATAGCTTCTTGCGTCCTTTTCGTTGAATACCAGTATGCCGTTGGTGCCCTTCATGACCACTACCTGATCGTTTGGGGCGCAAAGGCCTGTCATGCAGCCGCCCATTACTATCTTGCCGGCATCTTCGGTATAGCCGCCGCACTCGCCTATGGCGTCGGCAACTATGGTTCCCATGCGAAGGCGCAGATTGGCGGGCTCCTTTACGCAGCCCTTTACGGTGGTGACGCGGCTGATGAGAGGCTTACCCTCTATCACTGCATCGGCTATGGCCTTTGCGGTGCCGACGTTTATAACTATGACGTGAGCGTCCAGAGGCAGCTTCTTGCTTGGAACTTCCCTGCCGGTGACGGAGTAGATCAGCTGCTTTTCAGATCCCTGAGGATATTTGGTGAAAAGGGGCATGACCTCTACGCCCTCGCGGCCCTGAGCCGCACGCTGCATTGCTGCTATGGCGTCGGGCTTGTTGTCCTCGATACCGATAACGCCCCGCTTTACGCCGAGAGCCCGCATTACGGCCCGAAGGCCGTCCACTATACGCCCGGATTCCTCGATCATGAGACGGTGGTCGCAGGTAACGTGGGTTTCGCACTCTGCGCCGTTGAGGATTATGGTGTCACAGTACTTGCCCTCGCCCACAGTAAGCTTTACGTGGGTGGGGAAGGTAGCGCCGCCCATACCGCAGATGCCTGCCGCCTGTACCGCGGGAACTATCTTGGTAGGGTCACACTCTTCTACGCTGCCCAGCGGCTCAAGCTCTGTCCACTCGTCCTGGAAATCGTTCCTGATGGTGATG
>CAZPJH010000186.1:0-1150 GCA_964586875.1 uncultured Oscillospiraceae bacterium | reverse complement strand
AGAGACATTCGTATGCCTCGTCGACCTCTTTCATCTTTTCCTCCCACTCCTTGTCGTCGGGGTGGAGGTCGGGGTGGTATTTTTTAACGCAGGCACGGTATGCTTTCTTTATCTCATCGTCCGAAGCACCCTTTGAAAGCCCCAGCACCTCGTAATAATCTCTCTTATCAGCCATAATTTATGACCATCCTTTCCAAAGAAACGGCTATAAGCTGTTTCTCATAAAACCGACAACAAGGGCGGAGGAATGTCCGCCCTTTGCCGTTTAAGCTATGATCGTGAGGATCAAGACTCTGTGAACTCTGCGTCAACGAAGCCGTCATCATTGCCGCCGTTGCCGCCGTTATCGGAAGCGCCGCCCTGAGGAGCCTCGCCCTGTGCAGCCTGTCCGGCAGCACCTGCTGCCTGATATACCTTGGAAGAAAGGTCATAAACAGCCTTCTGGAGCTCATCGGTCTTAGCCTTGATGTCAGCGGTGTTGCCGCCCTCGATAGCCTTCTTGAGCTCATCAATCTTAGCCTGGATAGGAGCCTTGTCAGACTCGCTTACCTTGTCGCCGAAGTCTGTGAGAGCCTTTTCGCTCTGGAATACGAGGCTTTCAGCCTGGTTCTTCACATCGACCTCTTCCTTACGCTTCTTGTCCTCTTCAGCGTATCTCTCAGCTTCCTCAACAGCCTTGTCGATATCTTCCTTGGACATATTGGAGGAGGACTGGATAGTGATGTTCTGCTCCTTGCCTGTGCCAAGATCCTTTGCGGATACGTGAACTATACCGTTGGAGTCGATGTCGAAGGTTACTTCGATCTGAGGAATTCCTCTGGGTGCGGGAGCGATACCGTCGAGACGGAACATACCGAGCTGCTTATTGTCCTTAGCGAACTCTCTCTCGCCCTGGAGAACGTTGATATCAACGGCAGTCTGGTTATCAGCCGCAGTGGAGAATACCATTGTGTGCTTTATAGGAATAGCCTTGTTTCTCTCGATCATCTTGGTGCAAACGCCGCCCATAGTCTCGATACCGAGGGACAGAGGAGTTACATCACGGAGAACCATTCCTGTTACATCGCCTGTAAATACACCGCCCTGGAGAGCAGCACCGAGAGCAACGCACTCATCGGGGTTGATGCCCTTGAAGGGGTCAGTGTTCATA
>CAZPJH010000185.1:0-1155 GCA_964586875.1 uncultured Oscillospiraceae bacterium | reverse complement strand
AGGTCACCATCAACGGCAACCAGTACGACGCCACGCTCGTGGGCGGCGACGAGTCTTCAGACATAGCCGTGGTCAAGGCCGAGGTCAACGACGGCACCACGCTCACGCCCATCGAGGTGGGCGATTCCTCCAAGCTGGTCGTGGGCGACTGGGTCATGTCGCTCGGCAGCCCGCTGGGGCTTGAGCAGTCTGCGTCCTCGGGCATCGTCTCGGCCCTCTACCGCAACACCACCACCACGAGCGAGAGCGGCAACAGCAACGTCTTCTACACCAACCTCATTCAGACCGACGCCTCCATCAACCAGGGCAACTCCGGTGGCGCGCTGGTCAACGACCAGGGCCAGCTCGTGGGCATCTGCACGCTCTACTCGTCTGAGGACGAGTCGTTCTCGGGCATCGGCTTTGCCATCCCGGGCAACTATGCCGTGGACCTCGCCAACAAGATCATCAAGGGCGAGCCCATCACGCACGCCTACATGGGTGTCTCGGTGAGCACGGTCAACGCGCAGAACGCGCAGGCCAACCATCTGTCCGTGACGAGCGGCGCGTACGTGGCGTCGGTCACCGACGGAGGGGCGGCTGCCAACGCGGGCATCCAGCAGGGCGACATCATCACCAAGGTGGGCGACACCGATGTCGCTTCGGCCGATGACCTCATCCTCGCGGTGCGTTCGCACTCGGTGGGCGACACGGTCGACGTCACGTTCACGCGCGGCAACGACCAGCAGACCGTGAGCGTCACGCTCGGCTCCGACGAGGGCGTCGAGGGAGGCTCGGGCTCGTCGAGCAACAACGGAACCAGCGGCAACGGGTCCGACTCAGGCTCTGGCAACTCGCGCCAGGAGACACTCGAGGAGCTGCTGGAGGAGTACTTCGGCCAGGGCTACGGCGGCCAGGGATTCTCTGGCCGCGGCCAGGGGCTCGGGTACTAGCTCACGCGGCCACCGGCAAAAAGGCCCGTCTTGAGGTCCGTCTCCCTTGGGAGGCGGGCCTTTTTGCGTACGGGGGAGATGGCCACGTGGCTCCTTGGGACAACTCTCCGTATCGAAACCGCTTCGACTGAGTGAGTCGTGCCCGATGGGCACAACCCCCGCAATCGAGGTAGTGTCGGGATTGTTGGTGTAAGCGCCCGTCCCGTCATCTGAGGCTGTTGCC
>CAZPJH010000184.1:0-1160 GCA_964586875.1 uncultured Oscillospiraceae bacterium | reverse complement strand
TCCTGGGCCTGTCCCGCAGGGGGCCGATGTCGATCTTGGCCTTCACCCGGCCGTAGTACTCCAGCAGGCCCTCATCAATGCCGGCCTTGGCCGCCACCCGGCTGATGGGCAGCATCGCCGCGCTCTGGGCGATCTCAATATCGGTTTTCATCCTGATATCCTCCTTTGCTTGGACGCGTCCAAAGGAAACTGGGCGCACCGAGTCAGATCAGCGCGCCCAGACGGTCGGCAGTCAGACGCAATCGCGTCGCCGCACTCCATGTGGTGCTCCACTTCCGTCAGTTGTGCAGCAAGAATAGTGTACCATGGGGGGCGGATTCCGTCAAGGGCTATACGCTCCGTATAGTCCCTGGCGTTTTCAAGCCGGGAAACGGCGCGGCGGCGGGAAGGCCCCCGCAGTTTCAAGGGGTTTCGGGGGGACAGACCGCCGGAACCAGTTTCCATAACACTGAATGCCTATTCAGATACGGAAAGTTATCCACAGCTTCCACATAATTTTCAACAGTTGGAATGGCGCTGTCCCAAGAACTCCAGCGGATATGGAAGAAACTTACAAGCCCGCAATTGAAGTTCTTTCCCATACGAAAGCGGCGATTTGCTTGACATAACTTTGATTTGACTGCCTGGGACAGCATAAGGCCCCGTGACGCCGGTCACGGGGCCTTCGGATGGTTTAGATGGGTGGGGGCAGACTGCTGCGGCCGTGCCGGCCCAGCATCTCCCGATACAGCCGTCCCAGCAGCTTCCGCAGGGGGACGAACAGCCCCAGGGCGATGACGAAGTTCCCGGCACAGTGGAGGATATCCATAGCGATGCCGTTGACCCACCAGACGATGGCGCCGTGGAGCCCCACCGTAAACAGGTACACCGGCGCGCACAGCAGACCGAACAGCAGCCCAAAGGTCCCCGACAGCATGGCCCAGCCCACCGGACTGTCCATCCCCCGCAGCAGCCACGCGGCCCCGGCCAGCACCAGCCAGACATAGAGGTAGTTGATGGACCAGAGCTGGATCCCGTAGAGGACGAACTCCAGCAGCACATAGACGTAGATGGGGAAAACCGCCTTCCAGCCAAAGGTGACGGCGAACAGCATCACCATCAGGGACACGGGCTCCACATTGGGAAGCCCCGCCATCACCACCTTAGCCGCGAAGGTCATG
>CAZPJH010000183.1:0-1163 GCA_964586875.1 uncultured Oscillospiraceae bacterium | reverse complement strand
GTCAAGGGAAAGGTGGAGATTTGCGAAGCAAATACAACCTGACCTTGACTGTGATAAGAAAGAAGTACAATGGGAGGGGGCTGTTCGGCAAGCCTTGCCGAACAGTCTTGGGTACTTTGTCTTGCGGCACGCCTGTGCTTGCTGGTTTTACCACATGACGCCCGCGTACTTTTCCAGTATTTGGTTGGGCGACTGCATGCCCAGGCACGTCATGATGTGGTCGTTGGACTGCCGCTGGTATACCGCCAGCTGCTTCCTGCCATCCTCCAGGCTGTACATCCGCATGTGCCGGTAGAACCGCAGCTCGTCCGTCCGGTGCTGGCGCTCCACCTTGCCGTTGTGGCGCGGCGTTGCGATCTGAATGCGGTGATACGCAATGCCCATCTCAATCAGAGCGGACTCAAACAGCGTCTTGTGCTTTGACTTGGTCACCAGCAGCGCGTTTGTAAACTCCGTGCCGTTGTCCGTCTGGATCATCCGGATCGGAAAGGGCGCTTTGCGAACCAGGTTCAGCAGAAACTGCCAGGCGCTGTGCGTACTATGCTCCTCATACATCTCCCGGTATGTCCAGCGCGTGCACTCGTCCTTGGCCGTGAATTGGTAGTATTTCTGGCCGTTGGCTACGCAATAGGACGGGACGAATTTTACGTCCATCTGGATCTTCTGCCCGGGATATGCCGCGCGTTCATACGGCTTGTTCTGCCGGGCACGCTTCTTCTTTTCGGGCGGCCTCAGCTTCGAGGCCGTTCGCTTGAAGCAGCCGTAGCTCCTGGCATAGCCGTTCTTCTGCGCCTTTTCATAGCCCAGCAGCAGATCGCGCGGATACTTCTTTGCGTATCGCTGCACCAGCTGGATTTCCCAGTCGCTTTGCTTCAGGGGCGAGTGCAGCGGCGCACGGCTTCGATTCTTCAGTGACTCGACCGTGCCGTCATACCGCCGCTTCCACTTGTGAACCGTCTTGCGGCTCATCCGGTATCGCTCTGCCGCATTCGTTACCCCGTGCTTCGCCGCATATTTCAATACCCGTTGACGATAGTACGCTTCCTGTGTTATTCTGTCCATGGAGAACTCCTCTGTGGTGGCTGGTTTGTTGGCACTGCTATCTTACCACATGAGTTCTCTTTTTGTTTACTTCCGTGTTACCTATGTATTATAGCTTAACA
>CAZPJH010000182.1:0-1165 GCA_964586875.1 uncultured Oscillospiraceae bacterium | reverse complement strand
GTGGTATATATCCTACCGACATAATGATTCCGCCGATAAGCTGAAACACACCAAAGAAGTTACTCATTTTCACCAAGCCTCCTGAGTTCTTCAGGAGCCATAATAACCAAATCGAGAGAGATATCATCTATCGTTTTTTTCTCGCAAAACAAATCAGAAAAATGCTCTTCTAAAAGCTTTATTTCCTCTTTGCTTTCCGGAATATCGAAACAACAATAGATATCGTTCGTCTCGTTTTCAGTTTCTTTATCCGCTCCTGTTCTGATCTCGGTTATGTATCCTTTAAGCCCTGCGTAATCGCTGTCGGTCGCAATTATTCTTTGACCTACTGCGAGTGCAACCCCTTCTGTGATTACACCTTCACCTGCTCTTGTACAAATCATTTGCTTGTTCCCTCCTTAGTGCTGTTAAACACAATTTCTTTTGCCTGCCTTATTCGCTGAGGTGCATATGTAAGCTCCCAAGCAGTTATAAAGCTTTGTACCCTCGAAAGAAGCTTGAACAAATCAAAATCATTGATATTGATAGAAACTTTCGATTCCTCAACATATGATTTCGGCTGTATATAACTTCCGCCACTGGTACTGTTAATGGCTTTAATTCCTTTTCCGTTTTCAACCTGAATGAACCAAGGATAGTTTCTCGGTTTACCTGTTGCATCAACGGTAGCGCGTATAATCTTAAGTTTGGTTACACTGCACTTTCCCTTTTCATCAGGTTCTCCGAATATCTTATCCTGCGTCATCTCAAATTTCTCTACGCCCTGATTAAGCTTTGAGAAGATATACATGAGTTCGTCAGGAGTAATGTTTGCTTCGACCGATACCGTTTTATCTCCGGTACCATTTGAATAATCAAGCATTGTTATGCCGATTAATGAAGTAACATTCTTGCCCTCATGATTCTTATCGCCGGTTGCCTGCACATGTGCATAGTATTCAACCGGAGGAAGTCTCATTTTATCGTTAAACTCAATCAGTTTCTTCGTTGTCGCGTATTTTGAAATCTGTCTTGAAATAAATCTTTCCTCGCTCATATTAACCTCCATTAAATTTGCTTTAGATAGTTCACAACAAGCTTTGTTAAGAACATCGGCAGTTTATTGATATCCGTAATATCCAAGAATCCTTCTTTGTAGATTCGCTCGATATTCGGCTTATCATCA
>CAZPJH010000181.1:0-1165 GCA_964586875.1 uncultured Oscillospiraceae bacterium | reverse complement strand
ATCACCGGCAAAAGCCGGTGATTTTTTTATCCTTTTTGCTCGCAGTAGATGCACCGATATTCTCCCGGTTCTTCCGAGGGCTTGAAAATATGGGGCAGCTCCTGCTCGGTGGCGCAGATACACTTGGGATTGGAACAGATTCGGTCATAGATCAGACCTGCGGCATCCCGGCGTTCTTTTTCCGGATTTTCCGCTTCTTTCAGAAGCTTCAAAATCAGCGCCATGCGCATGAATTTTCCGTTGAGTGCCTGACGGAAATAGGCGGCTCTGGGATCGTCGTCCACAGCCACACTGATCTCATTGACCCGGGGCAGAGGATGCAAAATCCGCATTTCCGGCTTGGCCTGCGCCATTTTGGGCACATCCAGCACATAGCTGTCTTTCAACCGCTCGTACTGCTGCTTGTCGTCAAATCGTTCCCGCTGGATCCGGGTCATATACAGCACATCCAGAGAGGGAATTGCATCTTCCAGAGAGGTGACTTCTTCATAGGCAATGCCCTGCTTTTCCAGCACTTCTCGGCGGATGTAGTCCGGTAGGCGCAGCTCTTCCGGGGAGATCAGCACAAAGCGGTTACCCTCGTAGCGGCTCATGGCTTCGATAAGAGAATGGACGGTGCGGCCATATTTCAGGTCGCCGCACAGACCGATGGTCAGATTGTTCAGCCGTCCCATCTCTCTGGAAATGGTCAGAATGTCTGCCAAAGTCTGGGTGGGGTGGTTGTGACCGCCGTCACCGGCGTTGATCACCGGCACATGGCCTGCTTTGGCTGCCACATAGGGGGCGCCTTCTCTGGGGTGGCGGATGGCCATGATGTCCACATAGTTACTGACGATCTTGGCAGTATCTGCCATGCTTTCCCCCTTGGAGGCAGAGGAAGAACTGGCTTCGGAAAAGCCGATGACGCTGCCGCCCAGCTCCAGCATGGCGGCTTCAAAGCTGAGACGGGTACGGGTGGAAGGCTCAAAAAACAGGGTGGCCAGTTTCTTGTAGCGGCAAGCATCCCGATACTTTTCGGGATTTGCGATGATGTCCTTGGCGGTGGCGATCAGCTCGTCCAGTTCCTCCACGGAAAAATCCAGAATGGAAATCAAACTTCTCATGTTATTTTGCTCCGTAAACAGCCAGATAATTGCGAATTCTTTCTACATTTTCAGCGTTTTTG
>CAZPJH010000180.1:0-1175 GCA_964586875.1 uncultured Oscillospiraceae bacterium | reverse complement strand
ACCACGACGAGAACATCTCCTACGAGCGCTGCGCCCAGATCGTGGGCGACGACGTGGCCAAGCAGCTGCGCGACGCCTCGCTCGAGCTCTACACCGCCGCCGCCGAGTATGCCAGCACGCGTGGCATCATCATCGCGGACACCAAGTTCGAGTTCGGATTCATCGACGGCAGGTTCTCCATCATCGACGAGTGCCTCACGCCCGACTCCAGCCGCTTCTGGCCGGCCGAGGGCTACAGGGAGGGTCAGGTTCAGCCGAGCTATGACAAGCAGTACGTGCGTGACTGGCTCAAGGCCAACTGGGACATGCAGGGCGAGCCGCCCCACCTGCCGCAGGAGGTCATCGAGGGTACGTCGAAGCGCTACCAGGAGGCCTTCGAGATCATAACCGGCAAGAAGTTCGTACCCCTTAAGGAAGCATGATGTCGCTTTTCGATACTATCCAAGGCGCCCGCGAGGAGGCAGAGGCCAACAAGTTCGAGCGGAGCAAGAAGGATGAGCCCGAGACCAAGCAGCAGGTTCCGGACGAGGACGACGAGAAGAGGGGCGGCTTTGCCAAGCGCTCCGTGGCGCGGGCGAAGCCCGCTCGCGAGGCCGCGGCCAACGTGCGCGTGGTGACCACGTCTGGCAAGACGAAGAGCAAGGGCTCGAATGTTGCCGCGCCCAGCAAGGAGGAGCAAAAGGCCGAGCGCGCACGCGAGCGCGACGAGCTTGACCGCTCCGACGCGGTGGCCCAGATCCTGCTCGAGACCGACCCCACCTACAAGCCCAAGAGGCGCATCTGGTGGATTCTCATCGGTGCGGGATTTGTCGCCATGGTGGCCTCGCTCATCCCGCTCGCCATAGACTCCCACCAGGCGCAGAACTACTCCACGCCACTGGGCATCTTCTCGGTGGTGTGCATGGTCTTGGCCTACATCCTCATAATCGCCGGCTTTGTGTATGACTTCGCCCGCATTCGCCCCATGCGCAAGCAGACGCAGCGCATGGCCGGCAGCATGACGCGCAAGGCCATGCAGAAGGTGTTGGAGGATGACCGCAAGGCCCGGGCTGCCGCCAAGGAGGCCAAGAAGAAGTAGACTGCCCCGTCCAGGCATGGCGGGTGATGCTACAATACCCAGTGCCTTGCCCTCGTAGCTCAGGGGATAGAGCACCGCTCTCCTAAAGCGGGTGTCG
>CAZPJH010000179.1:0-1186 GCA_964586875.1 uncultured Oscillospiraceae bacterium | reverse complement strand
ATGCCGTCGTGATTGTAGGTAAAGGACAGGGTGTTCGAACCGACAGTTGCGGTCTACAGATTCTTTTGCATTGTATTATCCAATACTTCTCAGCGAACAATGTGCTTGGATTATTTTCAAGGCAGCTTTTGCATTTTCATCTTCCATCCGGAATTTGCAATTCTGTTTATCGCAAAATTCCAAAAAGACATATCGATACAAAGTATAGGAATTCGAAATATAGCCATCTGCTATTTGTGTGTATGTGTATGTTCTCGATTTTCTTAAAAAGCATTTTATCGTAACATGCCTTCTAGAAAAAGAAATACTCCACATTTGGTAATATATCCAAATGAACAAGACTGGAATTGTGCCGATCAATGAAAGTGCCCCGTAATAGTACAACGGGAAGATCGCTATGCCGAAGAATGCAGATAAGCATGTCATGGTAATAAAAAGGGCTAGAAGTCCATATCGTTGTGCTTTCTTTTTCCTTACAACTACTGTCTTCGTCAAACTATCCACCCCTTATAACCCCATCGAAAGTGCTGTTGTAGTGGGCCAAGTAAATAAGGTGCCAACAACAGAACTAATGCCTCGTGCTGTATTGATAAGAGCTTTTCCCTGTTTTGCCATATTTCTGGCTTTCGCTCTGGTCATATATGTTTTCCCCTTACTTTGTAAAATCATATTTGAGCCCTTGTTTTGAATGTCTCTGCTAACAGCACCCCCCGCGCCAGATCCGATTAAGGAGCCGCCAAAACCGATGGCTGCCGTCCCTGTAGCACACAACAACGATTTACCTACATCTTTGGCGGTAATGCGTGCCCCAGTTGTTTTGTATGTTTTATACGCCCCATATCCATCAGACGCCAGAGAGCCAACAAACGACACACCAGCTGTAATACTTGCCTGTGCAACAGAACCTAATCCAGTGGCAGCAACACCACCAGATATTCCACCAACAGTAGCTGATATTGCCACTTGTCCCCAATCAACCTTTCCTGTCGTTGTGTAAGTATCTATTGCAGTTGTAACTGCATTTACCACAGCACCCACTGTCGCTCCAATAACAATATTCCAGAACTCGCCGCCATCGTCTTCACGACTTACAGGGTTATTACCACAGTAGGCGAACAGGTTAAGGCTTGTGAAATCTTCGTTCGCACCCAGCAGACCGATTGCATCCGCATTTACAAATCTGCCG
>CAZPJH010000178.1:0-1205 GCA_964586875.1 uncultured Oscillospiraceae bacterium | reverse complement strand
TGAGGCGCGCGTTGCCGGCAACCACGGCGTGCCCGTCAACCGTGGCCTTGAGGCCGCCGCCGGCAACCTGCTCGAAGTCCGTGACCTCGGCGGGACCGTCCACGCCGGGCGCCTTCTCGTCGGCGTAGTCGCAGATGGCCTGCGCAAGCGGGTGCTCGGACTTGCGCTCGAGGGCGGCGGCCACGTAGAGCAGGTTGCGCTCGGAGACGCCGTCGGCGAGCTGGACGTCGGTCACGCGAGGCTTGCCCTCGGTGATGGTGCCGGTCTTGTCGAGCACCACGGTGTCGAGCGAGCCAGCCTGCTCGAGCGACTCGGCGCTCTTGATGAGGATGCCCACCTTGGCGCCGCGCTCGGTGCCGACCATGATGGCCGTGGGTGTGGCAAGCCCCAGGGCGCAGGGGCACGAGATCACGAGCACCGAGACGGCGTGGTTGAACGCCACGGCGATGTTGCCCGGATCGAGGAACAGCCACAGAACGAAGGTCGCGGCGGCGATAGCGATGACCACTGGCACAAACACGCCGGCGATCTTGTCGGCCTGGCGCTCGATGGGGGCCTTGGAGTTGGTGGCCTCGTCCACGAGCTTGATGATGTTGGCGAGCGTGGTGTCGTTGCCCACGGCCTGCGCCTCCATCGTGAACCAGCCGCGCTCGGAGACGGTGGCACCCGTCACCTTGTCGCCCACGGCCTTCTCGGCCGGCACCGGCTCGCCCGTGATTGCCGACTCGTCGATGGAGGCAGAGCCCTCCACCACCACGCCGTCCACCGGCACGGCCTCGCCGGCACGCACCACGATGCGATCGCCGACCTTGACCTGCTCGGTGGGGACCTGCACCTCCTGGCCGTCGCGCAGGACGGTGGCCGTCTTGGGAGCGAGGTTCATGAGCTGCGATATGGAGCTCGTCGTCTTGCCCTTTGCCCGTGCCTCGAAGTACTTGCCCAGCGTGATGAGCACGAGGATGGTACCCGCGGAGTCAAAGAACAGGCTGTTCATCATGGCGTAGTGGGCCGCCTCCATGTCCATGCGGCCGAGCGCGAACGCCATCTGGTACACACCGACGAGGCTGTAGCCAAAGCTGGCTGAGGAGCCAATGGCGATGAGCGAGTCCATGTTCGGCGCCAGGTGGAACAGCGACTTGAAGCCCATGATGAAGTAGCTGCGGTTGACGAACATCACGCACACCGCAAGGAGCAGCTGGGTGACG
>CAZPJH010000177.1:0-1231 GCA_964586875.1 uncultured Oscillospiraceae bacterium | reverse complement strand
CTGCTGCACCTACAACTGCAACCGGAGCTGCTGCGGATACGCCGAATTCTTCTTCACAAGCTTTAACTAACTCGTTTAATTCTAAAACTGTCATAGCCTTTATAGCTTCGATAATTTGTTCTTTATTCATTTTATTTCTCCTTTATAAATTTTCTCGTTCCGAGATGTTTTGATTTTTTTTGATTTTGATTATTCTGCTTTCGCATCTGCGATAGCCTGGAATGTTCTAACTGCCTTGCTTACCGGCGACTGGATGCTGCCCATGAACTTAGCAATGAGAACTTCTCTTGACGGAATGTCTGCAACAGCCTGGATGCCGTCTTTGTCGAGGAAGTTGCCTTCTACAACACCTGCTTTGAATTCCATCTTCTTGAATTCTTTGATTACTTCGTTTAATACTCTTGCCGGAGCAGTTGCGTCTTCCTTGCTGATTGCAAGTGCGCTCGGTCCGTCGAGAACTTCTGCAAGACCTTCGAATTCAGTTCCTGCGATTGCTCTCTTTACAAGTGTGTTTTTATATACAGTGTAGTCTACGTTTGCTTCACGGAGTTTCTTTCTCATAGTATCTGCCTGAGCAACTGTGATTCCCATGTAGTCGATAACAACTGCAGACTGTGCACCGTCTAATTTTTCCTTGATTTCGTCGATGACGATCTGTTTCGCTTTTTGAGCTTCTACTGACATTATATGTTCTCCTTTCTTGCCCGGTCATGTCAGACCAAGCAGAGTATGGCTGGTACTCCATAAAAAAACCTTGCATCTTTCGATTTTTCCGCAAGATACAAGGTCAATATTTTATCTTGTACCTCGGCGGGAAATTAAGCTTTCGCACCCGCTGTCTACGGTTTTATTTCATTGTTATTAGTTCATTCAGTTCAAAGAAAATAAATTAGAACTGAATCAGTGCCGGATTAACCTTTACTCCAGGGCCCATTGTGGAAGCAACTGTTACGCTCTTCAGATACTGTCCTTTTGCTGCAGCAGGTTTTGCCTTTACAACAGCTTCAAGAAGTGCATTGAAGTTTTCAGTTAACTTCTCAGGTCCGAAGGAAACTTTTCCGATCGGTGTGTGGATGATGTTTGTCTTATCAAGTCTGTACTCAACTTTACCTGCTTTGATTTCCTGTAAAGCTTTTTCAACATCCATTGTAACTGTTCCTGACTTCGGGTTCGGCATTAAGCCCTTAGGTCCTAAGATTTTACCTAATCTACCTACAACACCCATCATATC
>CAZPJH010000176.1:0-1234 GCA_964586875.1 uncultured Oscillospiraceae bacterium | reverse complement strand
TACAGTGCCCTGAAGCCCGGCTCCACCATCTACCTGACCTATGGCCTGCAGCAGTCTCCGAACTACGGCTGGTTTGATGTCAGCTTCTCCTACTACAAGCTCCACAATGACGATGGAACGCCAGTGGCCACACCGGTGTGGGAAATGCTTTCAGACGTAAGCGATGGTCATTATTTGAACCTATATTATGGCGAGATGGCGACAATCGACTTCACAAAAACAAAGTGGAATACCATTAAGGCCGAGAACACAAGGACAGGTGCCTACTATAAAGATAAAGAAGTTGTCTTTGAGCTCTGGAAGTACCAGTATAATGATAATGGTCAGAAGTGGGTCAATCTGGATACCACCGATGAATTGCCTAGCTACGAGAGTGCTGGTAAGGTCTTCACATTCACCTGCAATAAGAAGGAAAATAAGAATTATATCTCTCTTGCTTACAAGGAGAAGACTACCAGCGAGGTTGACCCCACCATCACCGTGACCTACAAGCCCGAGGATGCCTCCATGGGCTCTGTTGACCCCACCTCCAACACCGGCGTCAGCGCCACCGCGCCTGCCACCGGCAACCAGGCCGGTCAGGTTTCTGGCTCCACTGCTACCGCAAACCCCGGCTACGACTTTGTCGGCTGGTATAAGGAAATCAGCGATGGCGTGCTTGCAGAAACCGCCATTACCACCGACGCGAACCTGACCGATGCTCTTGCCAAGGGCAACCTGAACAAGGATGCCGACAACGACAGCCTGTTCGCCGACACCACCTATGTGGCGAAGTTTGCGCCCAAGACCATCAAAGTTGAGTACAAGGTGGAAGGCACCGGCGGCAGTGTGAACCACGACAAGGACACCGCCAGCAAGATTACCGGCAACACTGTGACTGGCTCCACCGCCACCCCGGCGGACGGCTATGAGTTCGACGGCTGGTACAAGGGTGATACCCTTATCACCACCGATGCGACCCTGTCCGCTGATGCTGCCCACACCAACCTGAACAAGGATGCCGACAACGACAGCCTGTACGCCGACACCACCTATGTGGCGAAGTTCAAGGCGAAGGTAACGCCTACGCCGAAGCCTGCGGATGACCCCACGCCTTCTCCCGTGCCGGCGGAGCCCACCGAGGAGCCCACGCCTTCTCCCACGCCTTCTCCCACGCCGGCGGAGCCCACCGAGGAGCCTACTGAGGAGCCCACTGAGGAGCCGACTGAGGAGCCTACCGAGGAACCCACCGAGG
>CAZPJH010000175.1:0-1241 GCA_964586875.1 uncultured Oscillospiraceae bacterium | reverse complement strand
ACTACGGCGGCGACGTCAACGTGACGGGCCTCATCGTGAGCTGCGACCTGCTCGCCCAACTGCCGCACCTGCTCGGAGGCGTGACCGTGGTCCTGCCCGAGGTCATGTTCAACTTTGACAAGGTCACGCTCGACGGCGACACCCAGGAGCACATCCTGCAGGAGATAGCGCGTCGGGGCGGGCGCGGCGTCGTCGTCACCACCACCCCGGCGCACATCGTCGATGCGCTCAAAGCTTGATGGGGATATGGAACGCGGGATTTCCTTCCCGGCACCTGGTCCCGCTGAGCGGGACCAGGTGCCGGGAAGGAAATCCCGCAATGCGTCCGGCGGCTCCCATCGGGGGAGCTTTCGTGATGGGGCGCTGCCAACGCTAAACTGATCTCTGTATGTCTAACGCAAGGAGATTCATGTCTAAGCCAATCGTGGCGGTCGTCGGCAGGCCCAACGTGGGCAAGTCAACGCTCGTCAACCGCATAGCCCAGACTCGCGAGGCCATCGTTCACGAGTCCCGCGGCGTCACCCGCGACCGCTCCTACCACACCACCGACTGGAACGGCCGGGAGTTCGTGATCATCGACACGGGCGGTATCGAGTCGGTCAAGAGCAAGGACCGGTTTGCCCCCGGCATCCGCGAGCAGGCGCTTGCGGCCTGCGCCGAGGCGGACGTCATCGTCTTCGTGGTGGACGGCACCGTGGGCCTCACCGACGAGGACGAGGAGGTCGCGCGCGTGGTGCGACGGGCCAAGAAGCCCGTCTTCCTCGTCGTCAACAAGATGGACGACCCTTCCCAGGAGCTTGCCGCCTGGGACTTCTACTCGCTCGGCGTGGGGGAGCCACGCGCCATATCCGCAGGTCACGGCTACGGCACGGGCGACCTGCTCGACGACATCGTCGCGGCCTTCCCAGACGAGCAGCCCGCCGAGGAGGCCGACGACGACCTCAACGTGGCCATCATCGGCAGGCCCAACGTGGGCAAGTCGTCTCTGACCAACAAGCTCGTGGGCAGCAAGCGATCCATCGTGTCAGACGTCGCGGGAACCACGCGGGATGCCGTCGACACGGTCATAGAGGTCGGTGGCGAGCGCTATCGGCTGGTGGACACGGCCGGCATGCGCAAGAAGAGCCAGGTGCACGAGGACGTCGAGTACTACAGCCTGGTGCGGGGCCTGCAGGCCATGGACCGGGCCGACGTCTGCCTGCTCGTGGTCGACTCCACCGTGGGCGTGACCGAGCAGGACC
>CAZPJH010000174.1:0-1247 GCA_964586875.1 uncultured Oscillospiraceae bacterium | reverse complement strand
TTTGAGGACAGTGCGATAGCGGCATTGACAGAAGGCAAGACAGTGGTTAAAACCATAGTTGTAAAGGGTAGACTTATAAACATAGTAGTAAAATAAAATCAAATTAAACGGCTTGCCGTTGTGAAATACGGCAAGCTGTACTTAAAGCGATAAAACGGAGGATAAATAATGAAGCGTATATTAATATTTGCTTTAATGTTTGTGCTTATATTATCGGCATCATTGACGGTACAGGCAGAAATCGACACAGGTGTGCCGTTTTTGCTTTATCACAGTGTATTAAAGGAGTATACACCGGGCTCGGATGCATTGCTACACATATCCGAAGAAAATTTCATACAACATATGCAGACACTGAAAAATGCGGGATATAATACTGTTACGTTAGATGAGTATTACGCCTATGTGACCGAAGGGACTGAGCTTCCGACAAATCCGATAGTTATTTGCTTTGATGACGGATACCTTAATAATTATGAATATGCTTTTCCTGTCTTAAAGCAAATGGGAATGAAAGCCACAATATTTGTTATAGCCTCCAGAATGGGTTGCGATACTGTTGAATTTCCGCATTTCAGTTGGGAACAGGCGGCTGAAATGGAAAACAGCGGGATAATAGATATTGAGAGCCATTCACTTACACATCCGTCATTCAGCGAACTCACTTATGCCGAAACGGTGAAGGAAATGCGTCTTTCAAAATATCTTATAGAAAAGAATTTAAAAAAAGAGTGTAAGTATATGGCATATCCGTACGGATTTGTAAATTACGATTCGGCTTCCGTCGGTAAAACCGCGGGGTATAAAATGCTCTGTGTAGTCGGAAACAACGGAGTAAACGACAGAACTTCGGATTTGTCACAGCTTAAACGGCTCAATGTATCCGGTGATATGACCGCCGAGGTTTTAATGCAGTACATACAATCAAATTACTGAGAATTTAATATTTATTCATGATGAGGTGGAGGAATATGAAGAAAAATTCGTTTTATGAGGTAAGAGAAATTGCATCCTTGAAGGATATGCTAAATCAAAGCGTGGAGATTTACGCAGATAAGAATGCTTTTTTGGTTAAGAAAAATCGTACAGACAGCTACAGCGGTATTACTTACAGGCGTTTCGGTGATGATGTTAAAGCACTTGGTACCGCTTTTATTGATATGGGACTTAATAAATCCTGTAAAATTGCTGTTGTCAGCGAAAATCGCTATGAGTGGGCAGTAACATATATGGCGGCGGTGAACGGC
>CAZPJH010000173.1:0-1255 GCA_964586875.1 uncultured Oscillospiraceae bacterium | reverse complement strand
CGTGTCAGCATATAGTCCTTAACAGGTCTGTGTGCGCCCTTGCCAGTCTCGATCATTTTCGTGACCTCACGAAAATGATCAGCAACTTCGATACCACTGGTTTCGCACGAGTCCATCGCACGGAAGATGGCTTTATCAAAGTTCTCCCAACGCTCATAGCCCAGCAAAGGCATCAGTTCACGCGCATACCAAAACTCAACTTTAGCGGTCTCATCGCTATGTATAACAAGATCAAACTGTTCTTTAATTTGACCAACTCTCTTTTTATCCATTATTCTTCCTCCGTATTATCAGGCAAAAAATCCAGAATATCGTCAACGCCACAATTAAGGGCTTTGCAGATTTTTTCTATACTATCCAGAGAAACATAATTATTTCTTTTCAGTCTGGTAATGATGTTTGCACTAAATCCGCCTTTCTCCATTAGCTCGGCGTTGGTCATACCATTATCAATCATAAGGTGGAACAATTTCCTATAGCTAACTGCCATTATTTCAACCTCCGTCTCATTATCTTTTACATTATATCACAAAAACGTGATTTTTTCAATATATCCAAAACATCAAAGCCGATTTTTCAATAGAATTCATCTTTTTCGTCTATACAACCTACGCAGGGTTGAAAAAGGGCTTGTGCTAAACTCAAGCACAAGCCCCAACATGATAAATTTAATTATCCTTCCATAACTTTCTGCATTGATTTAATTCTCTCGCACACAATTGGTGTATTTTTCAAACAGTTCTTCCTGTTCGTCCGTCATGGTGACTTAGAGTTTTACAAATCAGCCCCAGTGGCTTTTTGTACTCCTTAGAAGAAGTA
Organism: uncultured Oscillospiraceae bacterium; assembly: GCA_964586875.1. Lineage (GTDB taxonomy): Bacteria > Bacillota > Clostridia > Oscillospirales > Oscillospiraceae > Faecousia. The sequence continues at coordinate 436 of CAZPJH010000173.1, read as the reverse complement.
TCGTACTCTGTAGGCTCAACAATGCCACACCAAAATCATTCAAGGATTCTCATGCCGTATCCTCCTCGTAGATCATTTCTCGCAAAATAATTTCCTCTGCTCGATTGCGGATACTGTTCATGGCGCCCACCCACGCCATCTGATCGTGCTGCTTAATGTCCATTGAAGCGAATAGGGTTATGCTCCTTGATATAATCTCTGTGCATACGTCCCCACCGACCAATAGGTCTGGTTTCCTCTGGCAAACGAATATCGGGAATATAGTAATCACCGCAACAGATATAATTCAGTTCCTGCATCATATGTACCTCCAATAAGATTCAAACATTCTAATAAAGATAGAAAAAGGCGATACCTGGTTGTGAAAACCAAGTATCGCCACAGCCTGTCAAAGAAGCCGCTTCGCACTGCCGCGAAGTAGCTTCAATCACATGTA
>CAZPJH010000172.1:0-1263 GCA_964586875.1 uncultured Oscillospiraceae bacterium | reverse complement strand
CGGTTTGGCCTCTTTCCCTTTCGCTCGCCGCTACTTAGGAAATCGATGTTTCTTTCTCTTCCTCCTCCTACTTAGATGTTTCAGTTCAGAGGGTTTCCTTCATATACCTATGTATTCAGTATATGATGATAGGTTTCTAACCTACCGGGTTTCCCCATTCGGATACCTGCGGATCAATGGATATTTGCTCCTACCCGCAGCTTTTCGCAGCTTGTCGCGTCCTTCATCGGCTCCTGATGCCAAGTCATTCTCCCTACGCTCTTATTAGCTTGACCTGTTCATTCGGTTCTCGAATTATTTAAGAATTAGAGATCTTTTACTTTAACATTGTTTTGTTTTAGTCTTTGAAATTGAAGTTACCCTTTCTTTCTTCGGAAAAACCTTTCTCATACTTCGTTAGTATTATTCGTTTTCCACTTGGGTTTGATTTGTACCTTCTCGGTACTCCTCGCTTCTTCTCTCTATCATCGTTTGCATTGTTCAGTTTTCAAGGTACAATCTCGAATAAGACTTCTTATCTGTATTCTTTTAGATAATGTAATTTAAGTATAATTTGTGCAGATAAAGCATTTTCTGCGACACCGCAGTGTACTACGGTACATAAGGTGGAGCAAAAATGTCTTTAGATGTGCAAATTTACTTAAATTTGGTGGAGATGAGGAGGATCGAACTCCTGACCCCCTGCTTGCAAGGCAGGTGCTCTCCCAGCTGAGCTACACCCCCAAATTTCTGTTGATACTTCGTCAAGACTTCCTTGGCATACACATGTATTGCCTGCGTCGGTTTTCCTTGATTAAATCAAAATTACTCTCTTAAACTTTCGTTTTAATTTTAAGTAATTTCTCTTTGGGTTGTTTGCCATTTTTGTGCCAGATTGTGCATTTAAACGACCGCCGTGTACTCTGTGTACACAAGGGAGTGCAAATGTGCAAGATGGTCAAAAATGGTGGGCCTAAGTGGACTCGAACCACCGACCTCACGCTTATCAGGCGTGCGCTCTAACCGGCTGAGCTATAGGCCCATGCGGGTAAAACAACTTCCAGTGGGTCTCTTTCCCTCAAGTCCTTTGTCTTATTCTTCTCTTTTCTTAGTGCAATCTTTCGATGTACACTGAAAAATGAACAGCGTGCTTCATTCTCGTCGACCTTTCTTCTCTAAGTCTGTCTGTTCAGTCCTTCGCTCTACTTCCTTTCAAGCTTCTCTGAATGCTCTCCTTAGAAAGGAGGTGATCCAGCCGCACCTTCCGATACGGCTACCTTGTTA
>CAZPJH010000171.1:0-1283 GCA_964586875.1 uncultured Oscillospiraceae bacterium | reverse complement strand
TGGCGTCCTCGGTGACGCCCTGGAAGGTCTTGAACATCAGGTTGAACTGACGGATATCGGTGAAGTTGTGCTTGCCGCAGGAGGGGCAGGGGATGTTCTTCTCCTCCACGAACTCCTTCATCTCCTGCTGGGAGAAGGCGTCGATGGGCTTGGGCAGCTCAAAACCGTTTTCATGGCACCAATCCTCGATCAGCTTGTCGGCCCGGAAGCGCTCCTTGCACTCCTTGCAGTCCATCAGGGGATCGGAGAAGCCCGCCAGATGGCCGCTGGCCACCCAGGTCTGGGGGTTCATGAGGATGGCGGCGTCCTGCCCCACGTTATAGGGGTTCTCCTGGACGAATTTCTTCCACCACGCCTTCTTGATGTTGTTCTTCAGCTCCACGCCCAGAGGGCCGTAGTCCCATGTGTTGGCCAGGCCGCCGTAGATCTCGGAGCCTGCGAAGATGATGCCGCGGTTTTTGCACAGCGCCACGATCTTATCCATGGTTTTTTCCGTGTTTTTCATGTTGTTGTCTCCTTTATGTGAAGTATTTTTGGATACAAAAAAACGCCCCGAGTCCGTAAAGACTCAGGGCGAACGATATCCGTCCGTGGTTCCACCTGAATTTGGAAATTTCCACACTCTCATGCCGGTAACGGGGCGTCCGGCGGGCATTTCCTCCCGCGGCTCCGGGCCGCCACGCCCCTCATCGCCTGTAACGGGAAAAGAATAACACGTTTTGCGTCGGATGTCAAGGGCTGGCGGGTTTTCTCTATTTTGTCTCTTTTTTGTCTCCGACGGCCCCCTTTCTTTCAATAGCGAAAGAAAGGGGGGAAAGAACGCCAGCAAAAACTACGTTTTTGCATTTCCTCAGCGCGCTATACAAGCTACGAATGGGCAAGTATATACCACGCGGTCACAGAACAGATTCCATGTCGTGCCGTATGACGAACTGACTTCCCTCTTGCGCCGCTGCCGCTCATGCGCTGCGACGGTAGAACCAAAAGCGCTGTTCGTCGAATCAGTCAGCGGCAGCGGCGCTGTTGCTGAGACAGTCCCGTGACGAAACGACACAGGAAGTTTTGCGCGAACGTGCGGAACGCAGAATCGGGTTTCCGCAGTTCATAGCGCGCAAGGAAGTGAAGAAACCTTTGGTTTCTTCCGGCTCTTTTGCCCACTTTTCCAGCTGCTGGGAAAAGTGGGCCGTCGGAGACAAAAACAAGTAGGTCGCGCCAAAACCACAAAACGCCCCGTGGAAAACCTTCCGCCGCTTATTTCTCCGATACCTCCGGCAACTCCGGCA
>CAZPJH010000170.1:0-1311 GCA_964586875.1 uncultured Oscillospiraceae bacterium | reverse complement strand
ATCCATAGTAATAGTATATACATACTTTATCTTCGGATCTTACCAAAACTCGTTATTATTTCATTTCAGTTTTGTTTCTTAAACAAGCAGTCAAATCTCTATTCATTACTCGAGTTATACTAAAAGTCGACGAAAAGTCGAATCATAGATGTTGGCTATTTTATATGTATTTGATTGTTTTCACACAAAGAATGAATACTAATAACAGAAAAGACGATTGCTCATCATTTAGGTACTATTTGAAGTTAAGGAACATGGATGACCCCATAGGTCATTAGGGATCACCATATGTCATCAATTCATAACATCCATAGTAATAGTATATACATACTTTATCTTCGGATCTTACCAAAACTCGTTACTATTTCATTTCAGTTCTGTTTCTTAAACAAGCAGTCAAATCTCTATTCATTTCTCCTTTACTAGGTATTCTTCGTGCATTATGAACCTTTCGCCCTCTGAAGCTTACGATTTCAGTGGTATTGGCTTCTCTACTTCAACCTCCTCAATGTTTCTATCAAGAATAATCTCAATTACAATTCTTTCTTTCCCCATTAGTCTTCTACACGTTTTGGCCACCTCACCTATTAAATACATATCTCCAAAGTAGTCCCAGGCACTTGAAAACTTTTTACGTTCATGAAGAACTGCAATCATATGCAAACAAGGCAATTCACTCCAATGAGTAGAGTAATACTACAACTCGCCGATTTCTTCGCCCCACTTTTTATATATATTATTAATCTACACAACAAGTACAATACAAACATACAATCTTTAGAAATAAATATGCAATTACAGGAACCATAGAACAAAAATAGTCACTATTTTTAACAATCATTTTCTTCATATTTCTCTTTGAATACAAGGATAATTTGTAATGCAGTCACCTATTTCTCTTTTTATGAGTGGTGAAAATAACCTCCAATTAATTCAAGAAATTTCGCTTTGGGGTAACGATGATCAGAAGATTGCCTATCTTTCTCTAAACAGCATGGTTGATGTCGCTATGTTTGTACATAAGACAGCTGATGACAGGAGAATTTCGCTGATAGAAAAGCAAATCAGCGCTGATCGCAGAAGTATGTACTTTTCAAGAAACCATCCTTTTGGAAATGCATATTCGGCTACGGTTGTCTTTTCCAATAATTTATGTATGTTATTTTAATACTTTACATTTAGATTATCTCGATGAGCTTGTTTTATTCAACGAGAATGATCATATGTTCTTTACTCATGCTACTGAGTCGGGAAAACTTTTGTCGAAGTACAATCGTCAATGTCAGCTAGTTACTCTAAAGGAGGTATACT
>CAZPJH010000169.1:0-1313 GCA_964586875.1 uncultured Oscillospiraceae bacterium | reverse complement strand
CGCCTTCCGCTTCCGCTCCGACGCGCAGGCCATCTCCACGATTCTGTACCCCAACGACGCCGGCGAGCACGGCCGCATCCTGCGCCTCAAGCAGGAGTACCTGTTCGTCTCCGCGGGCCTGCAGACCATCCTGCGCTCCTACGAGAAGGAGTACGGCCCAGACTGGGAGCACCTCGGCGACCACGTGTGCGTGCACACCAACGACACGCACCCCGCCATGTGCGGCCCCGAGCTCATGCGCCTGCTCGTGGACGAGCGCAAGGTCGACTTCGACCTGGCCTTCAAGATCGCCCAGCAGACCATCTCCTACACCAACCACACGGTGATGCCCGAGGCCCTGGAGAAGTGGCCCATCAGCACGTTCCGCAACCTGCTGCCGCGCGTGTACATGTTCATCGAGGAGATCGATCGGCGCTTCCGCGAGAACTTCCCCAAGACCGGTTCCAACTGGTCCGAGGAGCTCTCTCGCACGGCCATCCTGTGGGACGGCCAGGTGCGCATGGCCAACCTCTCCGTCATCTTCTCGCACTCCGTCAACGGCGTGTCCGAGCTGCACACCGAGATCATCAAGGACAGCGTCCTGCATGACTTCTACAAGCTGTGGCCGGAGCGCTTCAACAACAAGACCAACGGCGTGAGCCACCGTCGCTTCCTGGGCAACGCCAACAGGCCGCTCTCCAACCTCATCACCTCGGCCATCGGCGACAAGTGGTACGCCGACGCCATGGAGCTCGAGAAGCTCCAGCAGTTCGAGAACGACCCGTCGTTCCTCGAGGAGGTCGCCAAGGCCAAGCGCGAGTGCAAGGAGCGCTTCGCCAAGTACGCCAAGGAGACCACGGGCGTCGTCATCGACACCAACACGGTGTTTGACACGCAGGTCAAGCGCTTCCACGCCTACAAGCGCCAGCTGCTCAACGTGTTCAAGATTCTGGACATCTACACCCGCATGATCAACGAGGGCTACCAGCCGCAGCCCACGACCTTCATTTTCTCGGGCAAGGCAGCCTCGAGCTACACCTTTGCCAAGGAGGTCATCAGGCTCATCAACTCGGTGGCCGACGTCATCAACAACGACGAGCGCGTCAACGACACCATCAAGGTCGTGTTCATCCCCAACTTTGCCGTGTCCAACGCGCAGATCATCTACCCCGCCACCGACATCGACGAGCAGATCTCCACGGCCGGCACCGAGGCCTCCGGCACCTCCAACATGAAGTTCATGCTCAACGGTGCCATCACGCTGGGCACCTACGACGGCGCCAACATCGAGATCACCAAGCTCGTGGGCGAGGACAACATCAAGATCTTCGGCC
>CAZPJH010000168.1:0-1314 GCA_964586875.1 uncultured Oscillospiraceae bacterium | reverse complement strand
AAAGAAGGAGCTGCGCCCCTTCTTTACTTCTCGGCTAAGTTAGCTGTGCTTTTTTGATAAGCAGGGGCGGAGCTTCTATGGAGGCTCCGCCTTTTTTATTCCTACAATAAAAACAAGCTCCCGATTGTCGACTTTAACGGTGCTGTCTATGCCTGCCTTTATAACCACCAGAATAATGTTATCGTTCTGATTGACAATATCAATGACCAAGTAGTATCCTATTCTTATGATTGTTAACTAAGCAAGGAGCCATGGTAGTAGCCCCCCATGAATTTCAATTGGTATTAAGGAGGAGCGAAATATGTCAGGAATACTCTTTGCTACTGAAGCATGGCATCCCGCTGGGGAACGTATTTCCGAATGCCTTTGGTATTTTCAAACGAGGATGAACAATATTGATCTGCCTCTGTATTGCGATGCTTTAGATACCATTGGCATCATTCCTTTTTCTGGGCCAGATAAGTATATGTCGGATTGGAAAGAACGCAAATACATCAGTTGGGCCAGGAGAGAAGCTGATATTCGTTTAAGAATTGACTTTGACACATTCGTGAAGGCGTCTCAAGAAAATCAAAGAGCTATGGTAAAAGAAGTCATAATCAAGTCACTTGAAATTATCAAGCATCGGTGTGAAGCTAAAAAATTGCGATTTGAGTTTGACCATTTACTGTGTGATATGTTTCCTGACAAATAACCCATCACGACTATCTTTTAAGGAGTAAACCATTAGGAGGTTTGTTATTATGGGTATTGATATGGGTATGTATATAAATGATCAGCATGTATATATGCCGGATATGAGCCTGGATCACTATTTTCAGGGGAGGGAAGCACTTGTTGTATCAAGGCATGCCCTCGCCTCCGAAATCCCGTATATCATGAAAAACAAGATTACACGCATTCATATCACTTTAGGTAACCCCAGAATTTACTGTGATCAAGAGTACTGGGAAAAGGTTCTTGCAGAAGCAGCCCAAAGAAAAGACTTTGATGAAGAGCCCAACTATGATACAGATATTTCGCCGCTTCGGGAATGCGTTCAGATAGACGATCTGTCTCTTTGCGGCAATATTGTGCATAGTGAGATAATCAAGGAGCTTTCTTTGCTGCGCAGCTTGTCAATTGACAATACGCTAGGTAAAAACAAGGTAGATCTAAGTGGCCTACAACATTTGGACTCTTTATATATTCAAAAGCCTGGCCGCAATGTCATTGGCTTTGAACAGCTTTCCACCTTGCGGGAAGTACGCATTTGGAACTATACGCCAAAGTGCAGAAATCTCACAGATCTGGTTCATCTGAAAAACCTTGAGC
>CAZPJH010000167.1:0-1327 GCA_964586875.1 uncultured Oscillospiraceae bacterium | reverse complement strand
GCTAAAGAGGGTGTGCATATAGCACATGAAAGTAAAACACTTGCCACAATTACATTCCAGAACTTTTTCAGGCTTTATTCCAAGCTTTCTGGTATGACCGGTACCGCTGAAACTGAAGAAACTGAATTTCAGGAGATATATAAGCTTGACGTTGTGGTTATCCCCACAAATGAGCCTATGATAAGAATTGATTATCCGGACAGCGTATATAAAACCGAGGCTGGAAAGTTTAAGGCGGTTATTGAGCAGATAAAAGCATGTCATGCAAAGGGACAGCCGGTTCTCGTGGGTACCGTCACTATTGAAAAATCCGAGCTTTTAAGTAAATTGCTTAAGCGAGAGGGAATACCGCACGAGGTATTGAATGCTAAGTATCATGAAAAGGAAGCTGAGATAGTCGCTCAGGCAGGCCGCAAGGGTGCTGTAACCATAGCAACCAATATGGCAGGCCGCGGTACTGATATTATGCTCGGTGGAAATGCTGAGTTTATGGCAAAACGTGAAATGAAGAAAATGGGCTTCGAGGATAATCTCATACTTGAAAGTACAGGACTTTCTGATACGGATGACGAGGAAATCCTCAATGCACGTAAGACCTTCAGTGAGCTTAAAGACAAATTTAAAACTGAAATCGAAAAGGAACGTGAGGACGTAAAGGCTGCGGGCGGACTGTTCATCATAGGTACGGAACGTCATGAATCACGCCGTATAGATAACCAGCTACGCGGACGAAGCGGACGTCAGGGCGATATCGGTGCTTCAAGATTCTATATTTCGCTTGAGGATGATTTAATGCGCTTGTTCGGCTCCGACCGTTTGACGGGAATCGTAAGTGCTATGGGACTTGCCGATGACGAGGCGATAGAGCATAAAATGCTGTCAAATGCGATTGAAAATGCACAGAAACGTGTCGAGGGCAGAAACTTTCAGGTTCGTTGCCATGTGCTTAAATACGATGATGTCATGAATGTACAGCGTGATACCATATATAAGCAAAGACAAAAGGTGCTTAACGGCGAGGATGTTACCGATTCCATTAAGCATATGGTTGAGGAATTTGTGGAAAATACCGTCAATTCATACACCGGAATCGAAGATTATCCCGATAACTGGAATCTTGCAGGTTTGATAGAGTATGTGGAGCATATTTTTGTTCCTCAGGGTACTCTGACCTATACTAAGGATGACTTACAGACACTTACAAAGGATAAATTAAAGCAGCAGCTTATTGATCGAAAAACGTTATGATGAAAAGCGTACAGAATTTGGCGATGATATGATGAAGGAAGTACAGAGAGTTATTCTCCTGAAGGTTGTTGACAACAAG
>CAZPJH010000166.1:0-1333 GCA_964586875.1 uncultured Oscillospiraceae bacterium | reverse complement strand
TGTAAAGTCATAATATTATTGTTAAATGTTAAAAATTTTTAAAACAAATTCGGTGATTTTTATATGATTAATTTATTTGTAAGAACCTTGGTGCTCTATGCGCTTGTCATAACCGCTCTGCGCCTTATGGGAAAAAGGCAGATAGGTGAGCTTCAGCCATCGGAGCTTGTGGTCGCCATTATGATATCAGACCTTGCGACGGTGCCCATGAGTGAAGTCGGTGTACCTCTGCTGTACGGTATAATTCCCATTTTTACCCTGGTTGTGAGTGAGATAACCATATCGTATATTTGCCTTAGGAGCGAGAAAGCCAGAACTCTTTTGAGCGGCAGACCTCAGATACTCATGCACCGAGGTAAGCTCTGCTATAAGGAAATGAAGCGGTGCCGCGTAAATATCGATGATTTGATTGAAGAACTCAGAAAGGCGGGATATTTCAGCCTTTCCGAGGTTGAAACCGTCATACTGGAAACGGGCGGAAGTATCACAGTGATTCCGTCATCGGGAGCTATGCAGCCCACCTTGGATGATTTGAATATTAAAAAGTCTGTCACAGAGCTTCCGTATATATACATTACCGATGGCAGAGTTCGAAAAAATGAGCTTGAAAGAAGTGGAAAGAGTATAAAATGGCTGGAAAAAGAACTTAAAAATCACGGTGTGTCAGATATTAAAGAAGTGTTTGTCCTGTCTGAGGACAGCGACGGTAGAATTTATATAAGAAAAAGGAAGGATGAATATGAGGGATGAGCTTACAGCGGTATTGATATTTGCAGTGATGCTCGGCGGCTTTGCATTGAACAACTGCGTGGTGGACGACTGCGCGGATACAGTGAACGAGTGTATATCCGAATTTGAATCCGCAGTAAACTCCGCTGATACGGATATGATAGAAAAAAGTGCGGATAAGCTTATTAAAACCTGGAATCGAAAAATGAAAAATATAGCATACAGCTGCCAGCACAGTCAGATAGATGCAACGGAAAAGCAAATTCTTTCGGCTGCCTATTACGCAGAACATAATGAGCTTGAAAAGGCATTGTATGAGATAGGGTTCGCACGTCATTTTTTGGAAGATTTGTCAAAAAAAGAAAAATTTAGACTTGACAATATATTTTGATTGAAATATTATGTAATGTATGATATAATTGACACATAACAGAATTTTATTGCATAAAATTCTTAAAGCCTATCGGATTTTGCGGTTGTGTGACCGCTATGTGTCAATTGACGGCATTTCATAAAATCTGCGGTTTTATGAAATGAGCCTGAGGCTTGTGAAATGCACATTGCGGTGCATTGGAGCAGCGAGATTTTTCGCTGTGCCGACAGT
>CAZPJH010000165.1:0-1361 GCA_964586875.1 uncultured Oscillospiraceae bacterium | reverse complement strand
ATGTGTTCCATGAAGCTCATCAGCATCGGCGTACTATGCGTCCGCCGCCACATCGACAACGCTGCTCCGGCCAGGATCGCGGCGATCTGCTCGGGGGTCAGACCGGGGAAAATCAAAGCCGGGAATCGAATCTCCGGGTCAAGTGCGATCCATTTTTCGTATGCCGGGTCCTCTCCTTCTCCTTGCCTTGGTGCTGAACAGCGCGGCGCAAAACAGGGCAAAGGCGGCCCCGACAGGATAGGCCACGCTCCCCGGGAGCCGGAGGCCCTCCGGCGCCATCAGAATATAGGTGCAGGACACCCCCGACATAAAGGTGGCCGGGAGCGCGCACAGCAGCGAATGCCGCCGCTTTTCCCCATGCCGCGCCAGGTACATGGCCGCCGCCCACAGGGTGATCATGGCCAAGGTATGATTGCTCCAGGAGAAGTACCGCCATACCACATCAAAGTCCACCTGGGTCAACAGGGCCCCTGCCGCCAGCAGCGGCAGGGTGATCGCCAGCCGCCTGAGCAGGCTGGACTGGTCGACCCGGAGCCAGTCGGCGATGGTGAGGCGGGCACTGCGGAAGGCCGTGTCGCCGGAGGAGATCGGGCAGACTACCACACCAATGACGGCCAAGGCGCCGCCAAACGCCCCCAGCAGGGCGACCGAAATCTCATAGACCACTCCGGACTGTCCCAACTGCGTCAGCGCCGCCTGCAGCCCGCCGGTAGCGCCGTAAAAAGCTACGCCCGCCGCCGCCCACACCAGGGCGATCACGCTTTCGGAAATCATCGCTCCGTAAAACACCCTGCGACCATCCCGTTCCGTTTTCAGGCAGCGGGCCATCATGGGGGACTGGGTGCCGTGAAACCCGGAGATCGCCCCGCAGGCCACCGTGATGAACAGAAAGGGCCACACCGGCCGGCCATCGGGGTGCTGATTTGTCAGGCTCAGCTCCGGCAGATGATATCCGCCGGCAATCAGCCCCACCACGATCCCGACCGCCATGATCATCAGCACGCCCCCAAAAATGGGGTACAGCTTCCCGATGAGCTTGTCGATGGGCAGCAGGGTGGCCAGCAGGTAATAGGCCAGGATCACCACGGTCCAGAAGGCGGCGTTCATCCAGGGGGGCGTCAGTCGGGCGAGCAGGGTGGCGGGGCTGGTGGTAAAGACCGCGCCCAGCAGCACCAGCAGGATCAGGGAGAAAATGCGCATAACCTGCTTGGCCGCCGGCCCCAGGTATGTTCCCACGATCTCGGAAATGGACGCCCCGTCCATCCGCAGGGAGATCATGCCGCTCATATAGTCATGGACGGCGCCCCCCAGAATGGAGCCGAACACGATCCACAAAAAGACCACCGGGCCAAAGACCGCCC
>CAZPJH010000164.1:0-1370 GCA_964586875.1 uncultured Oscillospiraceae bacterium | reverse complement strand
GTCCACAGGCTCTGGGAGGCGGTCTGTTAGGAGTATCGGTTCAGAAAGCCATTCGTTTCGGTGTGGCAAGAGGGCTGTTTTCCAACGAAGCCGGTATGGGTTCTACTCCCCATGCCCACGCAACAGCGGAGGTTGCTCATCCGGGAGAACAGGGAATCTTAGCTTTTATGGGAGTATTTGTGGATACTTTTGTGGTGCTTACCTGTACGGCACTTGTAATTGTTTCCAGTGGTCTCTATACCAATGGGGAAACTGCGGCAGTGCTGGCACAATCTGCGTTTAATGCAACTTTAGGAGAAGTTGGAAATATTTTCATTGCACTTTGCATGTTATTTTTTGCGTTTACCACCATTGTAGGATGGTATTATTTTGGAGAAGTAAATGTACGTTCCTTATTTGGAGACAAAGCCATAAAAATATACGCGGTGATTGTAGTAATCTGTATAGCCATTGGTTCTGTTTTAAAAGTAGATTTAGTATGGGATATGTCGGATATGTTTAACGGTTTGATGGTGCTTCCCAATCTGATTGCTCTCCTTCCTTGTGTCGGAATGGTAAAAAAAATAACGAAGGAATACGAAGCCAGAAAGAAAAGCGGAGAAAAATAAGGGCAGTTGATGCTTTTTAGCTTAAAAGTCAGAATCGAAAAGAACAGCATTCTAAAAAAGAGTGCTGTTCTTTGTTGTTTAAAATAAAATGTTGTCCGTAAGTTAGTCTTTTTGCTCTCGGATTTTTCGGATGTCAGAATCAATCATTAAGGAATAATTTGTATAATACACCACAAATCCCGGCTTTTTGCCGGCAGGTTTCTTAATATGTTTTCTTTGGATATAATCAATTTCCACCTTTTCCTGCCCTCTGTTTTTCGAGTAGTAGGCGGCCAGTTTCCCTGCTTCCTCAAAGGTTCGGTCCGGCAGTTCCTTTCCTTCGGATTTGACGATTACGTGAGAGCCGGGAACGCCTTTGGCATGAAACCACCAGTCGTTACCGCAGGCAAATTTAAATGTCAGTTCTTCATTTTGCAGATTGTTTTTTCCTACATAAATATGATAACCGTCACTGCTGATGTAGTGAAAAGGCTTGCTGGTAAATCTTTGCTTTTTAGAGGCTCCTTTCCGGCGGATATATCCGGTTTCTATTAATTCTTCCTTGATTTGAACCAGGTCTTCTTCCTGCAGGGCAATATCCAGTGCATTGCTGACGGATTCCAGATGCTGGATTTCTTCCTTTACCTGAAGGGTAAGGGTAGAAAGGGCTTCATAGGTTCTTTTTTGTTTGTTATATTTATCGTAATACTTTTTTGCGTTTTCTATGGCAGTAAGGGTGGGGTCAAGAGGGATAGTAATATCCTCCCCCTCTTGACCCCACCC
>CAZPJH010000163.1:0-1380 GCA_964586875.1 uncultured Oscillospiraceae bacterium | reverse complement strand
ACAGAAATTACGGAGGATCTTTTGTTGTCTGTCAGAATATAGTACCGACTCAACTATTCGGTTTTATGCTTCGAGCCTGCCTTTGCACAAATATAACGACTGAAAAGCTTTATTGTCATCTGTCTATAAGGAAGCTCATCCCCCCGACTGCGTCATCTCCTTCTACAGAAATGGTGTATTCGCCATCGGTCGGAACATATACCGCAAAGGCTTCAAGCTCACCGCTACCCGAATATATGCTGTCATCACCCGAAAATATCTTTATTCGAACCGAGCCGCGGCTGATCGACAGCTCTACATCTATCCTGTCCTCTGCGCAAAGGCTGTATTCGGTCGAAAGCTCACCGTCAAGCCACTCGGCTTTTATGGAATATTCGCTGTCGGTACGTGTGACCTCACACTCCGAGCCACATGACGGCAATACGAGCAGAAATGCAAATGCCGCAAAGACAAGTGTCCGCTTCATCTTATGAAATTCGTTCTGAGCTTCGCTTCGCGCTCAGGGAGCGGAATATCGGCGGTCTTTATCGACTTCAAGAGCCATGCCATATTGTCCGCCAGTATGCGCATGGTCTGCATTCCCTCTTCATCGCGCTTTACTTCGTCCGGACAGCTTCCATGCACCTGATTCCAATACTGCGAGGTCACGACCGGCATATTGCTTATCTGGAAATATTTTAAAAGCTGTTCATACGCCGATGACGCGCCGCCGCGCCGACAGGATACCACCGCCGATGCCGGTTTGTTCTGCAAAAGTGCCGAGCTTGAATAGAAAAGTCTTCCGAGGAATGAAGTGATCTGTCCCGATGCTCCTGCATAATGCACAGGTGAGCCGACTATGATGCCGTCCGAATCCGCAAGCTTTTCGCGGCAGATCTTCACCTTGTCGTCATTATCGACCTTCGAAAACACACAGCCCTCGCCGTTCCTACAGCCTCCGCAGCCCTGACATGATCTGATCGGTTCGCTTCCGAGCCAGAATATCTCGCTGTCTATGCCGTTTTTTCCGAGCTGTGACACGACCTCGGAGAGTGCCGTGTATGTACAGCCATGCTCGTGCGGACTTCCGTTTATGAGTAATACCTTCATCATATATACCTACCTTCAAAGCTTTCTTTCGATAATATCGGTTATCCTCGCGGCAAGCTTCCACTTCGTTGCCGGATGGATATTGTCATCCTCGCAGACATCCGCGCATATCACCGTATCAACTCCGTCAAGAGCTCCGATTCTGAGCTGTGCCTCCTGGAGAGCCTTCCAGCCCGGCTGATTGCCTGCATGGATGTAGTTCGCTATCTGTACAACAACAAATTCGAGCGAAGGATCTCTAAATCCCTTTCTCCAACAGCCGATCATCATCTCAAAGAGCTTGTCGTATAT
>CAZPJH010000162.1:0-1415 GCA_964586875.1 uncultured Oscillospiraceae bacterium | reverse complement strand
TTCTCCACGCACTCTTTCGTTGTGATTTGATGTTCTTTGATTTTGTGTTTCAGTCGAAGTCTGAAAGCGACAACCCCGCCACGCGTTGTGATTTGATGTTCTTTGATTTTGTGTTTCAGTTCGTCGCGGGACGAGTAGACTTCGTTCGTGTTGTGATTTGATGTTCTTTGATTTTGTGTTTCAGTCGAGTACCAGTTCGTAAGCGATTCGGTCTGTTGTGATTTGATGTTCTTTGATTTTGTGTTTCAGTCTCTACGACAACGGCACGAAGACGATTTCGTTGTGATTTGATGTTCTTTGATTTTGTGTTTCAGTCCATACCCTCGTTCACGATGCAAGAGGGTGGGTTGTGATTTGATGTTCTTTGATTTTGTGTTTCAGTTCGTCAAATTTGGTTGCGGCGGCCGCGATGTTGTGATTTGATGTTCTTTGATTTTGTGTTTCAGTGCCGCAAGGTCGGGAGGCGAAAATGCGTAGTTGTGATTTGATGTTCTTTGATTTTGTGTTTCAGTGCCCGAAGGAAAATCAAGTTTTTCTTGTTGTTGTGATTTGATGTTCTTTGATTTTGTGTTTCAGTGAAGATGCCGACCTCGAACGCCAGTTCAAAGTTGTGATTTGATGTTCTTTGATTTTGTGTTTCAGTCGGCGTACGTGGCCGGCGAGGTTGGTGGGGGTTGTGATTTGATGTTCTTTGATTTTGTGTTTCAGTGCGTCTGCAACCGTTGCGAAGGCAACCCAGTTGTGATTTGATGTTCTTTGATTTTGTGTTTCAGTGCGATCATCGAAAAGAACTTTGACAGCGTAGTTGTGATTTGATGTTCTTTGATTTTGTGTTTCAGTTGTTCGGCGGCCGCGCCGCTTCAGAACTCAGTTGTGATTTGATGTTCTTTGATTTTGTGTTTCAGTAAGAAAAACGCGAAAGTGAGCGCGAAGGCGGTTGTGATTTGATGTTCTTTGATTTTGTGTTTCAGTAATAACCCGCATTTTACGGGCGTTTCAGAGTTGTGATTTGATGTTCTTTGATTTTGTGTTTCAGTAAGGGGATTGCCGCCAAAATCGGACACCAGTTGTGATTTGATGTTCTTTGATTTTGTGTTTCAGTTCACGGACGCAGGAGACGCGAGCATTCCGCGTTGTGATTTGATGTTCTTTGATTTTGTGTTTCAGTAAAACAGCCGAAAGCCCCTCCATCGACTTGTTGTGATTTGATGTTCTTTGATTTTGTGTTTCAGTGGCGAGGGTGGCGATCCCCTCGGCCGCGAGTTGTGATTTGATGTTCTTTGATTTTGTGTTTCAGTAAGTCGGCCGCAAGCCCCGGAACGTCGTAGTTGTGATTTGATGTTCTTTGATTTTGTGTTTCCACTACCATGCAATAGCGATGATGTGATGTGAATAAAAAAGTCGTTGCCTTCAGG
>CAZPJH010000161.1:0-1418 GCA_964586875.1 uncultured Oscillospiraceae bacterium | reverse complement strand
CCGGTGGGAATCGAGCCAATCCCGGAAGACGAGGTCGACCGGCACGAGGGAAAGCACGGCGGCGACGCGAGCCCCTATGACATTCGCGTCTTCACCTCGCCAAACCTGCTCTTCGATGCGATCATGGACCGTGCCTCCGAGCTGGCGGCCAGGCCAGACGAGGACGGTAGGCCCGTCACGCCTCTCTGCAGGGTCGTCGCCACCTATGACTGGGACTATCAGCCCAACCAGCACAAGGGAAGCGTTCGCCTCTACCGTGCCAAGCGGCCCGATGGCTCGACGTTCTGGAGCATGCCCGTCGATGGCCACGCGCCGGAAGGCGCTCTTCCTGGGCCGGAAAACGTCTTCGACCACCCCTGGAACATGGCGAGGAAGGCGCGCGACGGGCAGGAGGTCTGGTCGGCGGACCCAGCCACCCAGCAGGAGGTGGGGTCCTACTTCACCATCCAGGGGTTCGACCTCAACTACGTGGGTGTCATCATAGGGCCTTCGGTTACCTATCGGAACGGGCGCATCGTGTTCGACGGCAGCGCCCTCAGGGACAGCGACGTTGCCGGTGACCACGCAGACGCCTTCGCGCGCCAGCAGTTCAAGATTCTGCTTCGGCGTGGCGTACACGGGCTGTATCTGTTTGCGGTGGACCCTGAGCTCCAGCAGGCGCTGTGCGACTCCGCTCGTGCTGCGGGACGCCTCGACCTGTTGGAATAGCCCTGTCAGCCCCTACCGCGTGGCCGCCTAGAGCTCGTTGTACTTCTTGGCGGATCCTCGCGCCTTATCCACGGGATACTTTGCCGCATCCAGGTCGGTCTTCTCGCTGATGATGGTGGGGATGTCCACGTCGAGCGCGTCCGCCATGTCGATGCAGTACATGAGCACGTCGGCGAGTTCCTCCTTGGCGTTGTCCAGCTTGTCCTTGGGGACGTCGGTGCTGGCGCCGGTCCATTGGAAGTCCTCGAGGAGCTCGGCAGCCTCGAGGCAGATGGATATGGCCAGGTCCTTGGGGTTGTGGAACTGCTTCCAGTCCCTCTCGTCCCGGAAGGCGAGCGCCTTGCGCTGCGCTTCCTCAAAGGTCATGGGATGCTCCTTTTCCACGTCTTTTTGCTCCTTTGTCCCTATTACATGATTGACGAAGTTGCTTCTGGGGCCTGGGCGGAGCCAGACGGTCATCGCACTACCCGAACATGCACGCGAGCCTCGGCTGGCCGGGTGGCGTGCCACCCTCCCATGGAGTCCCCGTGCATCCACATCCCGACCGCCTCGAGCGACTACAATTCACCAGTCATTGCCGCACGGCATCGAAGGGAGGCTGGGATGATCAGGGACTATATCAAGCTGCTCCGGAGCGAGAACTTCAACGCCAACCGGGAGAAGGTCAACGAGGAGAACCGCACCGGCGTCGAGCTGATCCTGTTCTTCTA
>CAZPJH010000160.1:0-1466 GCA_964586875.1 uncultured Oscillospiraceae bacterium | reverse complement strand
CCGTTGCGAAGTATGTTAAGTTGGATGGAACCCCGAAGGTTGTAAAGCACACTTTTAAGGAAGTTGTGCGGGAAGTATAGAGGACAATGAAGGAGGATTTTAACTATGGCTCTGTTTAAGACTAAATGCGCGCATTGCGGAAAGGCAATGACTCCGTTTTCCGACCCGCTTCAATACAATGTAACGGATAATGGACGCAAGACGAATCTTGTAATCTGCGCGGCGTGTATGGGGATGTCCAAAACGAAAAAGATGGTTGTTCAGGGCGATAAGGTTATCATGGAAGATTTCGAAGAAATCTACATGAAATGTAACGTCTGCGGTCATGTTTTCTGTTTTTCGGGACTTGATGTGAAGCAGAATATACAGCATGAAAAAGATGCTCAAAGGAGTGCGTTGCGGTCTGTTGGTCAGGCGCTTTTCACCAATCAGATTTCCAGCCAAATGTCCGCAAACGACGCTCAAAGGCACATGGACAAGATTGTTGATTACAACCATTGCCCGAAGTGTCATTCTGCCGATTTGGTTCAGATTACCGCAGAAGAAGCGAAGAATTCCACGCCGCAGCAGAACGCTCCTTCCGCTCCTGCCGCTTCTGCGATGGACGAACTGAAAAAGTATAAAGACCTGCTGGACATGGGCATTGTCTCACAGGAAGAATTTGACGCGAAGAAGAAGCAGCTGTTGGGGCTGTAAATAGTAGGAGGATTTCAACCATGGATGAAAAAGTTTTGTTTCAGTATCGTTTTGCGGATGACCCTGCTTATAAGAAAAGCAGAAAGGTAATGCCTATTTGGGCTGTCGGTCTCATTATACTCGGAGTAATCTATGCTGCGATGATGTCAGGTACTGAAGGATACGCTATGGTCGGCCTTATGATGGGTGGAATTTTTGTCCTGTGCGGAATCATGGTTATGGTGATCGCGATTGTTGGAGCTAAGGCTAGCCTTACCGTTACGCCCAGCAGAGTATATTGTAGAGCGCTGTTTTCCGAGGTCAGTCTGCCGCTGGACTCCATAACAATGATAAACAAAAAAGGGCTTAAGAAATTCCGAATCGAATCACCTTCCGAAAATATTGATTTCGCTTTCTATGGCAAGAACGCACGCGATGATGCCTATGATGTGATCAATCGACAGATTGCGGAGGTTAAGAACAATAAGGGCAGCGTAACGGTTGTGAATAACAACAGCAACGCCAACGAACTGAAAAAGTATAAAGACCTGCTGGATTCGGGTATCATTACGCAGGAAGAATTTGACGCGAAGAAGAAGCAGTTGCTTGGTCTGTAATACATACCATTTCACCTCCCTCCCCGCCGAGGGAGGCGATTTTCTACTTTTTACCGCCAAATTTGTCTGTAACCATATAGAATACCAACAAAAACGGCAGAGCCGGTGGAGGCTCCCCGCATCGCACCTTGAAAACCGCATACCATCAATAGATGGGGCATAGAAAGGACGCAA
>CAZPJH010000159.1:0-1476 GCA_964586875.1 uncultured Oscillospiraceae bacterium | reverse complement strand
TATGCAAGATTATGCTCGATTTTTTGTACAGTTTTTAATTGGTTCTTAGTATTACGTTACAGAATTGAAGCTATTGCGATGATAATAATAGCTCCGACTACCAACACGGCGGACTGTGCCATACTTTTGACAAAATCAGACGCAAAGCCTTGGACAAGACCGTCGTGAGCGTCGCTGTCCAGATTTTCTTCCTTGCAGCGTTCAACAGAATCGGCACACAGCTCCAGTCTCTTCTGAACGGCACTTACGACCTTGGGGCAATATTTGCTGTAAAGCTGGTTTTCTATCAGCATTGCCAGATCGTCAAGGTTGGGTCTTCCGATCCGCTTTTTGTTTGCAACGCTGAATGTATTCGACTGCGGGTCATAGAAGATCACCATTGAATAGTCGAAAAGTGCGGGCTTTGTCACCACAAGGCCTCTGCCGCTTGAAAAGTATGTAAAAAAGCTCCGCTCTGTTTCAAAGCCTGCGTTCTGCACCGCTTTGGCGGCTTCCATATAAAATCTTTTTTCTGAGCATATGGCAGGATTTTTATATTTTAACTGACTGAATCTTTTGGACATTACCTTGTCGCTGATGATATTGGCGATGATACAGCCGATTAAAATAAAAAGCACCGTTCCTGCCTCGTCACTGCTTCCTGCAGATCCCTGCTCATTTATTGCCATAGAAATGAAAATTATTAAAAGGATAAGTGTGGCTGCAAGGGTGATACTGTTGAAGGTGATGAGACCGTCCTTAAGAACTTCGTATTCGTTAAGCACCATTCCTTGACCGTTGGGATTTAGCTCCATTTCATAATCATTTACTTCGATTTTTTCTTCCATTTTGATTTGCCCCCTGTTTGAATTATAGTTTTTTTGCAGAGCGGCATATGCCGTTTACGTATATTTGCATTATACATCATTACAAGCGTTATTTGGTGTGCAGGGAGCTAACAATAGTATTTATGAAAAATCTCCCTCTTGACAAATTGGGAGGGAGATGATATAATAAAAATAAAGAAGCAGCCGTATAGACGGTGTGCCTCCCAAGGTTGGTTATGTCACTAACTTGATGTTAGGACACTGACCGCTCAAGGTGGGACTTGGGCGGTCAGTCTTTTTTGTTGCGTCTGTAAGTAAGGATATCTATTATAAGGCGTATAATGTCAACTGCAAGAGCTGACAACGCACAAATTTCGAGTATCGACATCTACATCTGCACCTCCCTTCCGATGGGATTGCCAGGGAAAAGAGGAGACATCACCGCCTACCGTTTGATAAAAGTGCCTAAGGCTCTTTTATCAGGCTGCTTCGGTACTATGTACCGTTTTTTATTATACATTTTTCGGCATAAATTGTCAATTACAAATTGATTACAATATTTAAGATAATGCGGTATAGGAGCGTTGTCTGTGGAATATTATGATGTTGTTTTTGAGGGCGTTGCTGCTTCCGACATAGACAGACTGCTAAAAGCTGAGATGAATATGTC
>CAZPJH010000158.1:0-1488 GCA_964586875.1 uncultured Oscillospiraceae bacterium | reverse complement strand
TGCAAAAAGCAGGAAGCAAACGCTTCCTGCTTTTCTTATTTACTTTTTCTTTTTGGTGAACACCAGTGCGACACCGCCGCCAATGGCCGCCACCGCCGCAACAGCTACAATCACAACGACCGCACTATTGCCTTTTGGTTCTTCCTGATCGTCAGAACCGCTGGGAGAGGTGTTGCTGGGAACAGTCCCCGTCGGCTCAGTGGATTCTGGATTAGTAGGCTTCGGCTCGGTAGGCTTCGGCTCCGTGGGAGTTTGACCCTTTGCCGGAATTACTTCACCAGATGCAATCTTCTCCTCGCAGACTTTGCAGTAGGTATCACCGGTATAGCCATCCTCTGTGGATGTGGCTTCCTTTGCATTCCTTATCTCAGTCTCACCATGTTGGTGACTCTTGGAGATCGTCTCAGTTTTGGTTTCACCGCAGACGGTACAGGTATAGGTCTTTTCGCCCTCATCCTTACAAGTAGGCTCCTTAGTCACTTCACCGGCGTTCCAAGTATGGGCAGCTGTTTCTTCCTTGCCGCAGACGGAACAGGTGTGCTTGTGATTTTCGCCGTCTGCCTTTTCCCAATCGCCGTAATTGTGGTCATTAGTTTTGGCAATGGCCTCCGTCTTAGTGCCACCGCAGATGGTGCAGGTGTAGGTCATTTCGCCCTCATCCTTGCAGGTAGGCTCCTTGGTCACTTCCCCGTCATTCCAAGTATGGGCAACCGTTTCTTCCTTGCCGCAGACGGAACAGGTGTGCTTGTGATTTTCGCCGTCTACCTTCTCCCAATCGCTGTATTGGTGCTCTTCTGTTTTAGCAATGGGTTCGGTCTTTGTATCACCGCAGACGGTGCAGGTGTAGGTCTTTTCGCCCTCGTCCTTACAAGTAGGCTCCTTAGTCACTTCCCCGTCGTTCCAGAAATGTTCGTGGGGCAGCTCAGTGGCGTTGTAGTGAATGGTCGCATTGGACAGGCAATCGTTGTTCGCCAGAATGTATACCTTTGCCCAGTCTTCCTCGGTTCCCTCATAATAGATGTCAGTGATATTGGTTCCATTGCCGAATGCGCCTTTTTTGATCATCACCAAATCTTTTGAAAAGAAAACCTTTTCCAAACCGGTTGCAGAGCTGAATGCAGACTCTTCAATAATTTGCGCGCCCAAAAGCGTAAGCTCCTTTAAGTTCCATAACGAACCATATGTAGCACCAATCGTTGTCATTCCCTTGCCAATGGTAATACTCGTCAGGCTACTACAGCCCCAGAACGCAGAACCGCCAATGCTGGTCACACTGTCTGGAATCTCGATGCTCGTTAGGTTGCTACAACCATAGAACGCAGAACTGCCAATGCTGGTCACACCGTTCGGAATTACAATTTCCGTTGCCAATTCTCCATTGATGTACAATTTCTCCGCATAATACATGGGATTAGCCGAATCGCTGCCGAACCGGATATTGCACCACGCGGTAATGTCTGTAATATATACATCTGTTAGGCTGCTACA
>CAZPJH010000157.1:0-1495 GCA_964586875.1 uncultured Oscillospiraceae bacterium | reverse complement strand
CCCCAATACCCCGTGCCACAACTCACATAGACGGCTTTCTGTTTACCAAATCCCACGCGATATAACCCGCGCGCATAGTGATGAAGCACATCGATGAGATACGACAATGGCCAGAATTGCCCGCCATGCGTATGCCCAACGAGGACCAAATCGGCACCTGCCGCAAGGCTACGATCGACCTATGCTGGCTGATGCACGAGCATGAGCTTAAAAACATTCGTCCCAATCCCCGATAAAGCCTTCTCCGGATCCGATTGCCAGCGCCCACGCCGTTCTCCGCGTGCATCGATTGCACCGGCGATTGCCAATGGCGTTCCATCGACGTCGATAATGCGGTGTTCGTTATCGAGATGCACGATTCCAAGCGATTCGACCTTATGCACCCAACCTCGGGCATTCCACATGTGATCGTGGTTGCCCGTCACAAAATAAGTCCCATATTTTGCGCGAAATTCGCGCATGGGGTCGATCCACGATCCGATGACCTCGGGGTAACCATCGGCTAAATCCCCAGTAATCGCGATGATATCGGGATCGAGTTCATTCGTTTCTTTCACAATATCGGCGATATTCTCGCGATACATCGTATTGCCAACGTGAATATCGGAGAGGTGCGCAATTCTCAATCCATCGAGAGCCTCGGGCAAGTCGTCGAAATCGATCTCGACATGGCGAATCACCCGCCGTCCTCGTGCATCGTATACGACAGGAGGCACGCAAACAACAGCAACTCCTATCGTTGCCGCCTGTTTGGCTCGCTCTAGAAACAATCTCCGCCCTTCGTCGATATCATCGCTGTCCAAAGGCGTCGCTACCTTATCTTTCCTAACACATTTGGCAAGCGCCATGCAAATTCGCGATCCGTAGACCAAGATACCACGCACAAACAAACACGTCACGAGTGCCCATACAAATGTCATCAAGTAATAGGGCCAACCGCCCCAAACGCCAAAATGTAGCTTTTGAGCTAGCTCCGTATCGCGAGCGATGAGCGATGCGATTGGCGTCGATGCTCCTGCCAATAAGACGACGGCAAAAACGACGATCCCCAATGCAATCCGGTGGCGACGGCAAAGCTTAAGCGGTCGGACGAGTCGTGCATAAAAAATAATCGCAACGGGGAATGTAATGCTCAAAAACATTGCAACAAAAAATGCCATTTGACCCCATGTCATATTGACCAACGCATCATAAATATCACCTCAGCGATAAGGCTATACACGGCATCGCTTTTCCAATCGAACATAAACGCGTTGCGAAACGTCGATCTCCCCGACGACGACATAATCTTTTTCGACCACTTGGCGCGCCGCTTCCCAATCCCCTTGTGCGACGAGACAGGCAACTTGTGCACCGCATTCAGTCCAGCGGCGCGCCGTTTCGAGCCAATCTAATATCGGCGCAAACGCCTTCGATAGTGCAAAATCGACCGACGCCAAATCGCAATTCTCGATCTTTGCATAGTGCACGATGACCGTCGAAAACCCGAGTTCTC
>CAZPJH010000156.1:0-1518 GCA_964586875.1 uncultured Oscillospiraceae bacterium | reverse complement strand
TGGATGCTGGAAAATCCACTCGGAAAAAGCCGGATAAAAAAGGGGCGCGAGTGCTGTCAGCACCCGCGCCCCTCTTTGCTGGGGGGCTATTTGGTTTTTTCCGTCTCTCCCTATGGGGAAAGTTTCAGAAAGCGCCTCTCGCCGCCATCCAGCGGCTCCAGTACGGGGCAGGCCCCCGGAGGCCGGATCAGCGCCAGGTTTCCCGGCCTGTGTTGGACGTCCTGGTGTAGTCGTGCTCGGTAGACGCCTCCGCGATATCGTAGAAGGCCCAATGGCTGGCGGGCACGTCGGGGAACCGGGCGCCCGCGCCGCTGTTCACCGCCTGGTAGTCCGGGATGCGGGCCAGCATGCGGTTGACGATGGCCGCCGTTTCCGCCCGGGTGATGGGCCGTCCGGGCTGGAACGTGCCGTCCTCGTAGCCATTGATCCAGCCGTAGCTCACCGCTGTCCGCACCGCCTTATAGTACCATTCGCCTGCCGGAACGTCGGGGAAGGTGACCTCCTTCTCCGTGCTGGCCTTGGCGCAGCGGGCGGCGATGGCCGCAAACTCGGCCCGGGAGATGGCCTGCTCCGGCCGGAAAAGGCCGTCCTCGTAACCGAGAAGGATGCCCTTGCCGGCCAGGGTCACCACCGCCTTATAATACCAGGCGTCGGCAGGGACGTCGGAGAATGTCCTGGCCTGTCCGGCGGACTTGTCCAGCAGCAGGCGGTAGAAAACCTGGGCCACCTCGGCGCGGGTGATGCTCTTGCTGGGGCCAAACAGGCCGGTGTCGTAGCCCAGCATATAGGCCATATGGTCTTTGGTGTTCAGCAGGGCGGACACGCCGGTAAGGTCGGGGTCGGCCACGCCGGGGGCGTCAGGAATCTCCGGGCCGGTATTTCCCCCATCCTCCGGTTTGCTGGGTTTGGTGGTGCCGCCACTGCCTCCGGTGCTGCCGGTGCGGATCGTTCCGCTCCAGGCGTCCGCTTTGACGACATACTGCGTGCCGGGGGTGAGGCCGGTGAAGGTGATGTCCTTCCCGGTCTGGCCTGTCTGAGGGCCCACCCCCGCAACGGGAGTGATGCCGTCGCTGTGATAGATGGTATAGGCCGCGCCCACCTTGGGGCCGGTGACGGTGACGGTCGTGGTGGTGGCGGACAGCCTGCCGTAGTCCACATCGCTGCCGTTGGTGATCGTGCCGCCGCCGTCAGGAACGGGGTCCGTGGTGCCCTGGCCGGGCTTGCCGCCGTTGCCGGGGCCGCCGCCGGTGACCTCTCCTTCCGGCTTGACGGTGGTTTCGCCGTCGATGCCGCCGCCGCCATCGCCGCCCGTGCCGCCGCCGCCCTCCTCGGATCTGCCGCCCTCGCCGCCGTCGCCGCCGGTGACCTTGCCGCCCGGCTCCACGGTGGTGTCGCCGTCAACGCCGGTGCCACCCTCGCCGCCGTCGCCGCCGGTCCCCTTTTCGGTTTCGCCGCCGTCGCCGCCGCCGCCTCCGGTGACGCTGCCGGGGCCTACCGTGACCGTGCCCGGCACTGTGA
>CAZPJH010000155.1:0-1519 GCA_964586875.1 uncultured Oscillospiraceae bacterium | reverse complement strand
TTCTCAAAATATTTTTTATTTTAAGGCATAGATTCAAGTTTTTCTTGGGTATATGCCTATTTTTTTGCTCTTTTTTACTACTTTGCTGCGTCGAATGCGATATTCGGTGCAGCAGTTTACGATTAAAAAATAAAAGCAAGGAGTGATACTTATTGAGCAAGTTTGAACCAGATGAATCAACATTAAAAAATATAAAAGCGAATCTTGAAGTCAGCAATAAACTTGCTGATAGTTTTCGTCCAATCGTAGAGCAACAGGAATGCTTAAAAGAACTAACACGACCGTTTACAAAAGTTTTTGATCACTACAAAAATATGGTTGCACCGATGAATGTTTGCACCCCAGCATATGAACGATTAGAAGGTTTGCAAAAATTAATAGCTAATATGCATATGAACTCTTCAATTATTGCTCCTGATGCTATTAGTGAATCTATGAAGATAACAGCTGTTAGGTTGGCTCCACTGTATTCAGAAATTCAGACATCTAAACTTATAGAGGCTGTTAGCAATACGCTAACTTCATCCATAGCGGTGTCGATGCAAAACATCATACCGAATTTTTCATCTGTGCTTTTAGAGACAATACAATCTCCGCTGTTAGATTGGATTAAATCATTTGATTTTTCGCCTTGGACACGCATCTTTGAAAACTTGCAATTTCCCGATTTGGAAGTTCACAAAGATGAACTGGATGAGATATACCTACGAGCTATGCACGATGCTAAATGGTTTCCTTATGCAGGATGGCAAGCGAATGCAAAACTTTTAGTCGAAGTGAGCAAGATATTGAGCAGTAGCCGTGGAATGAGCAAACGATGCGAAAATAGAATCGACAAGGCAATCTTATCTTACTACATAAAATCCGAAATTAAACGGATTAAAAAGGATTGGAACGCATCAGACCTTGATTCCTATGTGAAGAAAGCACTTGGTCAAACTCTTGAAGCATTCATTCGTGGAGAATACGCACTTGTAATTCCGTTTCTGGCTACAATGTGGGAAGGTCTCATTTACATAAAAGCACATAATGTTCTACCAAAAGAACGGCAACGTCAAAAGATGGAGATTACCAAACAAGAATTATCTGACCTTACCAAGTTAAATAATTATGACAAGATATTTAGCGACTACTTCAACGATTTTATTGTATCGCAATGCAACAAAGTTTCTGATGTTGTCGAGGGTGTTCCCAACAGACATAGTACATCACATAGTTGGTATGTAAAATACCCAACTAAAAAGGCTGCACTTAATGCAATCTTACTTACCGACTTTATAATTAAGCTCGAACCCAAACATAAAAGTGAAAATTTAATTACTAAAACGCAGGAGGATAATTTAAATGGATAAATTGAAAATGCAAACGGCGAACAAAGCCGATGAGAATTTTAGAAAGCTGGCAGAGCTGTTCCCTAATGCTGTAACCGAGACCATTGACTCGAACGGCGAGGTGGTTCGTGCTATTGACAAGGATGTGCTGATGCAGGAAATTTCCGTCAAGGTGGTGGACGGCAAAG
>CAZPJH010000154.1:0-1621 GCA_964586875.1 uncultured Oscillospiraceae bacterium | reverse complement strand
GCGCTGGCCTGCTCGGTGGCGCCCTGGGCCAGGGCCTGGGCGCCGGTGGACACCTGTTCGGCGCCGGCGGACACCTGCTCGGCGCTCTGGTTGATCTGGGTCAGGGCGTCGCTGAGGCCGCGGTTGATGGCCCGCACAGAGGTGAGGATGCTGCTCAGGGAGCCCACATACATACCGGCGTCCTTGGAGCGCACGTCGAAGTTGCCGTTGCCCATCTCCTCCAGCAGATGGCAGGTGTCGCTGATGCACTCGCCCAGCACATTCTGGCTGGTGCGCAGGGCCTCGCACATATCGCCCAGCTCGCTGGTGCTGCGGTAATCCACGGGGATATCCAGCTTACCCTCGCTGAAGCCCTGCAGGGCCTTATGAACCTGCTCGGCGGGCGTCACGATGCTCTTGATGATGGCCATGGCGATGCGCAGCACAACGATGGTGGCGATCACCATCACAGCCAGCATGATCACCAGGGCGATGTTGGACACCATGTCCTGCTGCTTGACGATATCGTCCTGGGCGGCCGAAATCTGCTGGGCCAGCTCGCTGCCAACATCAGCCAGCTCATTCAACATGGGGGTGCATTCAGACACGATCAGCTCAGCAGCCCTCTCCTGGCTGGTGCGGGTGGTGGAGGAAATGTTCTTTGCCTCCTCGATCCAGCTCCTGGCCAGGGTCGTGAACTCATCCAGCACGGTCCTGTCCTCCAGGGGGTACATACTGGACAACTGCTGGAGATCCTGCTCCAGCTCGGTCAGCTTGGTGGCGGCGGTGTCCAAGCTGCTGTTGTCGCCGGACAGCACGGCGTCCCGGAGGTTGCGGGCGGCGGTGCTATAGTCAAACCGGCTCTCGCCGACCATATTATTGGCCCCCACGTAGCGCTCCAAAATGTCGTCGTACTGATTCTTTTGCACATTCATCAGGATCAAGGACGCGATGATGATAATGACAGACACAACGATGGTAACCCCGAATCCCAGAATCAGGCTTTTCCTAATCTTCATGTTTTTAATCATGGACTCTTCCTCCTAATTTTCTTGACTGTAAGCTTCTATATCAAATCGGCTCTGACTCTGGACGGGGAACCGTTTTTCCGATCCCGCTCCAGCACGTCGCCGTATTTCCCCTTCTGCACGTCCCCGATCACCCGTCCACCGGACATGGTGATCACTCTGCGGCGGAGTATGTTCACATATTGGCTGTCATGTGTGGCCATCACCACCGTGGTGCCCCTGCGGTTGACGTCGTTGAGCAGATGCAGGGTGTCCCAGATGCAGTCGTCGTCCAGATTGGCGGTGATCTCGTCCAGCACCAGGATGGGCGGGCTGGCGATCAGCGCCCGGGCCAGCTCCACCCGGCGGCACTCCCCGATGGACAGCTCCACCGGGTATTTCTTCTCCACGCCCTTCAGCCCCACCAGGCCGAGCACCTTTTTGATCCGCAGATCCACCAGCCTGGGGCTCTCCCGTCCAAAGGCGATCTTCACGGCCAGGGCCAGATTTTCTCCAATGTTCTTCTTTCGGATCAGGGTGGGATCCTGCCAGATCTTGCCAAACATCATGGCCGCCCGGTTCCGGCTGAGCTTCAGCATCCAGCTCAGCTCCTTCTCATCCAGGCACACTCGGCC
>CAZPJH010000153.1:0-1713 GCA_964586875.1 uncultured Oscillospiraceae bacterium | reverse complement strand
AATCTGGTCATCCGCGCTGTCCGCCCGAATGGTGCCGCCATGCAGTTCCACGATCTCCTTGGCTATGGCCAAGCCAAGGCCCGCGCCGCCCGTCCGGGTGGCGCGGGAGCTGTCCAAACGGAAGAACTGCTCAAAGATACGGTTCAGCTTTTCCTGCGGAATGGTTTTGCTTGCGTTGGTGAAGGTCAGGACAATGGATTCATCCTCAAGCTGACCGGCGATCTGTACCGTGCTGTCCGGCAGGCTGTAATAAGAGGCGTTGCGAAGCAGGTTATCGAATACCCGGGCCAGCTTATCCGGATCACAGTTGTATGGGAGCTTCGGCGGCAGGGCCAACTGACACTGGAGCCCCTTCTCCGCAAATATTGGCCGAAATTCATTGGTGACCTGTTCCAACATGCGGGTAAGATCAATGGGCTGCGTTTCCAGTTCCAGGTGGGTAAGGTTAAACCGCGTGATGTCGAAAAACTCGTTGATCAGATCTTCAAGGCGTTCTGCTTTCTCCAGGGCGATGCCGGTATATTTTGCGCGGGTTTCCAGTGAGATTTGTGGTTCGTCCTGCAGAAGCGTCAAATAGCCGATCACGCTGGTAAGAGGCGTTTTCAGGTCGTGGGCCAAATAGACGATCAGATCATTTTTCCGCTGCTCCGCAGCTCTGGCCGCCTGTGCATCCCGCAGAGCTTGTTGGCGCGCCAAATTCAATTGAGCTTCCGCACTCTCCAGAGCAGGAGGCAGTGTGATAGTCTCCTCGTCGGGATGTGCCAGCTTTCCTGCCGCATTTACAAGTTCGTCCAGATACCGCAGGGGCTTGGAAATAAAGTAATAGCTGATGAATAGCCACCCTACTATTATAGTAACCCCACATACTAAAACAATGAACTCTTGTGCCCAGCTTAAAATCGGATACAGAAGTTCTGATCCCTGCCAATTGAAACGGCGGAAAAAGACCCAGCAGAAGTATGCCAAAAGCACAACGGCCACAACCCAAGCAATTAAGGATAAAATATATTGCACCCAAATCTGCCGGGACATCTGGCTATGCCGGGGCTTTCGTCTGAATTTTTGCTTATTCAATGGTATAACCTACCCCCCAAACAGTTTTAATAAACTTTGGTTTCCGGCTGGACTCATGCATCTTCTCCCGCAGCCGGGCAATATGGCTCATGACAGTGTTGTTGCTGTCCATAAAGGCCTCACCCCAGACGTGCTCAAACAGCTCTTCGCTGGAAACGACATTGCCTCGCCGTTCGCACAGATACCAAAGGATCGAGAACTCTCTGGGTGTTAGGGATAATTCCTCGCCGAACAAGATGCACTTGTGCGTGGCCTTGGAGATTTGCAGGCCCCGGAAGTCATATTCCGTGACCTCATTTTGAGCGCCTTCTCCTGGATTATAGCGGGTGTATCGCCGGAGCTGCGTTTTAACTCTGGCCACCAGCTCCAGAGGATTGAAGGGCTTTGTTATGTAGTCGTCTGCACCCAGAGTCAACCCCATGATCTTATCCATATCTTCTACCTTGGCGGTGAGCATAATGATGGGGAAAAGGTAGGATTCCCGGATACGCTGGCAGAGGGTGAACCCATCCATATCCGGCAGCATCACATCCAGAATTGCCAAGTCCAGATGATTTTGCTTAACACACGCCAGGGCATCAGTAGCATTGTAGAATTTATGGATCGCATAGCTCCATAAATTCTACAATGCTACTGATG
>CAZPJH010000152.1:0-1720 GCA_964586875.1 uncultured Oscillospiraceae bacterium | reverse complement strand
TTTTTCATTTTGAGGAGTGATTTTATGAAAGAATTACCGAAAATCTATGAGCCCCAGCAGGTAGAAAATGAGATCTACCAGATGTGGGAAAAAGGTGGCTACTTCAAGCCTCAGGGCAAGCAAGGCGCCAAGCCCTTTACCATTGTTATGCCGCCCCCCAATGTTACCGGCCAGCTGCACATGGGTCATGCCATGGATGCAACACTGCAGGACACCCTGATCCGGTTCAAGCGGATGCAGGGCTATGATGCCCTGTGGGTTCCCGGTGTTGACCACGCAGGTATTGCCACCCAGATCAAGGTGGAAGAGGAGCTGCGCGTCAAGGAAGGAATCACCCGTTACGATCTGGGCCGTGAAAAGTTCCTGGAGCGGGTGTGGGACTGGAAGCACAAGTACGGCAACCGGATTGTTGAGCAGCAGAAGAAGCTGGGTGCATCCTGTGACTGGGATCGTGCCAGATTCACCATGGACGAAGGCTGTTCCAAGGCTGTCCGTGAAGTGTTTGTTTCCTTGTATGAAAAGGGCCTGATCTATAAGGGCAGCCGGATCATCAACTGGTGTCCCAACTGCGTTACTGCTTTGTCTGATGCAGAGGTGGAGTATGTGGACAAGCCCGGTCATCTGTGGCACATCCGCTATCCGCTGGCAGATGGCAGCGGCGAAGTGATCGTGGCGACTACTCGCCCGGAAACCATGCTGGGCGACAGCGGCGTCTGTGTCAATCCCAATGATGAGCGCTACAAAGATATTGTTGGCAAGAAGGTCATTTTGCCCCTGGTGAATAAAGAAATCCCTGTGGTGGCCGATGATTATGCCGAAATGGAATTTGGTACCGGATGCGTGAAGATGACTCCTGCTCACGACCCCAACGACTTTGAAGTTGGACTGCGGCACAATCTGGAAGTGATCCGTGTGCTGGACGACAACGGTAAGGTCAACGAGTTTGGCGGCAAGTATGAAGGCATGGATCGCTATGAAGCCAGAAAAGCCATTGTTGCTGACCTGGAAGCCGGTGGTTATCTGGTCAAGATCGAAGACCACGCCCACAATGTCGGCACCTGCTATCGCTGCCACAATGACGTGGAGCCTATTATCTCCGCTCAGTGGTTTGTGAAGATGAAACCTCTGGCTGAAAAGGCCATTGAAGTGGTGAAAGAGGGCCAGACCAAGTTTGTTCCCGATCGCTTCTCCAAGACCTATATGAACTGGATGGAAAATGTCCGTGACTGGTGCATTTCCCGTCAGCTGTGGTGGGGGCACCAGATCCCTGCCTGGACTTGCGCCGATTGCGGTCACATTACCGTTTCCCGTGAAGATGCCTGCACCTGCGAAAAGTGCGGCAGCACCAAGATCACCAGAGAGGAAGACGTGCTGGATACCTGGTTCAGCTCTGCTCTGTGGCCTTTTGAAACGTTGGGTTGGCCGGAAAAGACGGAAGATCTGGCTAAGTTCTATCCCACCAGTGTTTTGGTCACCGGCTATGATATCATTTTCTTCTGGGTGGCCAGAATGATCTTCTCCGGCTGCGAGCATACCGGCCAGACACCCTTCCATACGGTGCTGATCCATGGCCTGGTTCGTGACAATCAAGGCAGAAAGATGTCTAAATCTTTGGGCAACGGCATTGATCCTCTGGAAATGATCGATAAGTATGGTTGCGACGCTCTGCGTATGAACATGGTCACCGGCAACTCTCCCGGAAACGATATGCGTTTCTATG
>CAZPJH010000151.1:0-1762 GCA_964586875.1 uncultured Oscillospiraceae bacterium | reverse complement strand
ATTTCGTCTTTATATAATTCTTTAAGTCTGCTCACTTTATCTGGACTCCTTTCTTAGAATTAATCAATTACTTTGCCTGTTGTTTTTGCAAAACGTACTTTTTTATCGCCTTCCATTTTGAAACCTACTCTTGTAGCTTTTCCTTCATGAACAAGCATTACGTTAGATGCATCAATAGGAGCTTCTTTTTGAATAATTCCACCATTTGGGTTCGCTGCAGACGGCTTACTGTGTTTCGTAATCATATTAATGCCTTCTACAACTACTTTGTTGTTCTTCTGATCTACAGTAAGAACTTTGCCTTCTTTATCTTTATCCTTACCAGTGATAACTTTTACAGTATCACCTTTTTTAATTTTAAACATACCGGCACCTCCTTATAATACTTCCGGAGCCAGAGAAACAATTTTCATAAACTGTTTTTCACGAAGCTCTCTTGCTACTGGTCCAAAAATACGAGTTCCTTTTGGAGTTTTATCATCTTTAATGATAACGGCAGCATTTTCATCAAATTTAATATAAGAACCGTCTTTACGACGAGCGCCTTTTACTGTACGAACAACGACAGCTTTTACAACATCGCCTTTTTTAACAACGCCGCCTGGTGTTGCATCTTTAACACTGGCTACGATGATATCACCGATGTTTGCATATCTTCTTGTAGATCCACCCAATACTCTGATGCAAAGCAATTCTTTCGCACCGGTATTGTCTGCAACTTTAAGTCTGCTTTCCTGCTGAATCATGCTAATTCTCCTTCCAAAAATGGGATTGTCATAAATGGCCCATTTATTATTTTGCTCTTTCGATAATTTCTACAAGTCTCCATCTCTTATCTTTAGATAAAGGTCTTGTTTCCATAACTTTTACTGTATCACCGATTTTACATTCATTGTTTTCATCATGTGCTTTTAATTTGTAAGTTCTCTTTACAATTTTACCATAAAGAGGATGTTTTACATGATCTTCGATTGCAACGGTAATTGTTTTATCCATTTTATCGCTGGTAACTTTACCAGTACGTGTTTTTCTTAAATTTCTTTCCACGATAATTCTCCTTTCCAAATCGTCCTAAATATTAAACAACTTAAGCTTTTGCTTTCTGAGTCATCACTGTCTGAATACGAGCAATGTTTTTTCTAACTTCTTTGATTCTTGCTGTGTTGTCTAACTGATTTGTTGCGTTCTGGAATCTCAAATTGAAAAGTTCTTTTTTAGCAGCTACTAATTCGTTTGCTAATTCTGCAGCTGATTTTGTGTTTAAATCTTCTACATACTTATTAGTTTTCATTTGACACACCGCCTTCCAAGTCTGCTTTAGAAACAATTTTACATTTACAAGGAAGCTTATGCATAGCAAGACGTAATGCTTCTCTGGCAACTTCTTCACTAACGCCAGAGATTTCAAACATTACACGTCCTGGTTTCACAACTGCTACCCAGTATTCTAATGTTCCTTTACCGGAACCCATACGTGTTTCTGCTGGTTTTGATGTTACAGGTTTATCTGGGAAAATCTTAATCCAAACTTTACCACCACGTTTTGTGTGACGTGTCATCGCAATACGTGCTGCTTCAATCTGGTTAGATCTGATCCAACAAGGTTCAGTCGCTACAAGACCGAACTCACCGTTTGTAATTGTGTTACCGCGTAATGCTTTTCCGGCCATGGAGCCACGGAACTGTTTACGACGTTTCACTCTTTTTGGCATTAACATTATTTATCGCTCCCTTCCTTGTTTCCTTTTGTAGGAAGTACTTC
>CAZPJH010000150.1:0-1776 GCA_964586875.1 uncultured Oscillospiraceae bacterium | reverse complement strand
CATTTTCATCAATGCAATTCTCGTGTGCTTTTCCGTTTCTATATTTTGCAACTTCACCCAACTTACGCTGTTCCCAAGCGCCAGTAAATCCTGGCAAACGCATTTCTGGAAATATGTCATCCTTTTGTGGAAACATTTTTGATAAACATCCATTTTTAACAGCCTTTATCTTATTTAAAACTTTTGTTTCTGCCGTCATTAATAACTGCACTTCATTTAATGATTGTACTATTTTCTCCTGTTCTTCAAATGGAGGTACCAATATCAAAGTCTCAGAAATAGCGCCTTTTGATATTGATGACACTTTTATACCTGTTATATATGGCAATATTTGATTGTGAAATAAATTGGAATTCAAATAGTATCCTAACCATCCCGGAGCAAAATCACCTTTTTTCACTCTACACGGAATGGTATGAAGTCCTGCAACAAGTTTACTGTCACCAAGATTCTGTACCTCTATAACTTTTCCAACAGTTTCATCCTCTGCGGTATCTGCAATAACAATGTCACCGTCCTGAAGTAATTGAGTTGATGAAGATAATAACGACAACGCATTTACGTATGGGATTTCTTCTTCGTTACAATCCAATACTTCCGGAAACTTTGTCAAAATATCACCATAGTGAATATTTTTTACAACTCCACCTCGATTATTTAAGTTTTCTCGTGACAGAGTATTATTGGATAACACTCTGAACGTTTCGTCAAATGTTTGAAGTTTCCAATTTACCGGAATATCTCCAATCTCTGTATGTTTCAATTTCCTTACCATTTGAACCCCATCCTTTCCAGATGACTCTTGACTTTTGCCTCATAGTCAGCAGTCTGCTTCATAAGGTCAGGAAGAGTATTTTCATATCGCTTAGACAGTTCTATAATGCGGTCTGCAAGCTGATGAGAAATAGCCGCATACAAATCGTTAATGCCTGTACCAATGGCGTAATACCACTTTTTATTTACCAGTAAATCCATGATTTCATCATCTGTTAAAGTTGCATATCGCTCACGAGCTTTCTCATCAAGTTCCTTATCCATCTCCTTGATAAGCTTCGTTGAATCTTCCGATTTCTTGGCAAGTTCATACGCAGCTTTCAACTCTGCATAATCGTCTGCATATGCTTCCGGTGCTGGTGCTTCAGCACGTGCCATTGCCAGTGCATATGCAACGGATGCCTTTGTCACTGTGCCTTTTTCTGTATAAGCCACTTCCAAGATAATGTTGTCATTGATATATGCAACATATTCTTTTTTCTTCATAGGAAGCATGCTCTGCAATTTAACAAGTCCATCAATCAGAGGAGTATGAACATAACTCATAATTTCATTCATCTTTTCTTGGATATCTTTGCTCTTTACTTTTCCACCTTCAACCACATCAGACAAAGTGGAATCCTCAGCGGATTCTTCTATTAAAGACATAAGGCGAGAATCTGTTTCTGCAACAAACTCAACAATGTCGTCCATTGCCTTCTTCTCTTCAGGGAAAAGCTCAGAAATAATAAGTGTTTTTGGTATGAGTTTTCCTTCCCATCCTGCAACTTTAAGTTCTAAATTTCCATCTTCATCTGTCTTTTTTGTTTCTTTCATGATGTTTTCTGTTTCTCTTGCAACACCATAACCAACCTCATCTGAAATTATCATAGAAACATCATCACTAAGTACTTCATTCCAGTAAGCAAGAAGTACCTGATATACATCATATTTATTAATAAGTGAAAGGCCCTCAAATTCTTTCAATATAGTTTGCGCCAATTCAACGATCAGTTCTTTTGC
>CAZPJH010000149.1:0-1792 GCA_964586875.1 uncultured Oscillospiraceae bacterium | reverse complement strand
GATGTGAGAGCATTCACGCCTGTGAGCTTAAGAGCCACGGAAACAGGCTCGCCGAGAAGAATCTGGCTTATGAATGTTTTGAGAAGATAAAGAACGATGTACACGAGCTGACCGACTATCGCACCAACGATAACAGCCTTTTTCTCATTTGCGGGGCCGTGCTTTCTGATGTGACCTGCTGTGAAGCCCATTGCGAATTTTGAGAAGAATGTGTAGGGAGCGGAAACGATGTACACGGGGTCAAAAAGGTCATAAAGACCTGCGCCGATGCCCGATGCAAGACCGCCCTTAAGTCTGCCGAAAAGGAGACCTGCAAGAAGGCACATTGAGTTTCCGAGGTGTATTCTTGTGACAAGTGCGCCGTTGGGGATTTTTATCTGAAGATAATTTCCCACATAAACGAGAGCCGCCATAAGACCCACTATAATGATTGAATAGAGCTTTCTTCTTCCCGAAGAAGCTTTTGCTGTTGTTTCTGCCATAGCCTGAGACCTCCAAAAATCCAATATATATCATATTATTTTGATAGGATAATAATACTCCTGTGGGACAAAAAAATCAACCTTGGCAAACTTTTGAAACAAATACATCAAAATATGCACAGTGTACTATTTATTTTATGTATTTGTATGATAAATCAAACATATTCAACAAATACAATTCGGAAAAAAACGGCAAAAAAATCATTCTGCGAAAAATGCTACAATTATCCGCAGAATGATTTTTATATGTATGTGCAAAACGCCGATATGATGATTTTACTATTCATTAACATCTTCGGAGATGTCCGTCACGTCCTCGTAAACAGTTTCGGCAGATGCATCGGGTATGACTGCAAAGTCACCGCCGCCCGTGTCGCTGCGTATGGTTTCGGATATCTGCCGTGTTACAGCCGCAAGACGGGCTGTGGGGCGCTCGGTGAGAGAGGCATCTATGACATAGACGTGACCCTCGGAAAAGGCGGTGAGCTGAGAGGCAAGGTCAGCGTCAAAATATGATGTGTCGAGTGGGTGGGCGAGGAGTATCACCTGTGGGTCGGCGTCAAGAAGCTCTTCGGCGGTAAGGGTGAGGGAGCTGTTGTCGGCGGCGATGTTTTTCCCGAAATGAGCGGCATAATCCCCCGCAAAGGTGTCACCCGTGGCGGCGGAGAAGCCGTCATCGGTGATGTTCATTATAAAAACAAGGCTTTCGCAGGAGCCTTTCGCCTCGGCAAGAGCGGCTCTCAGGTCGGCAGTGGCATTTTCGGCAAGACTTTCCCCGTCAATGCTGCCCGAAAAGATAAGGGCGAGGGTGCGGTAATTGTCGAGCAGCTCCGCTTCCGAGCGGGGCGAGGGGAGACTCAGCACAGACACGCCCGCACTCGACAGACGGGTTATATCCTTGTTTGCGATAGGACTTTGGGTTATGAGCAGAGCGGGGGAATACTTTATTATCCCGTCGATATCGGGGTTAACGGCAGAGCCTACGGATGGGATATTCTCTGTGCTTTCGGGATAATCGCAGTATTCGCTGCGGCAGATTATCCTGTCTCCGAAGCCAAGCTCAAAGAGCATTTCCGTGACCGCAGGGGAGAGTGAACCCACCGTGACCGGGGAGCTGTTGAATGTAAGTCCCCCTGCTGTAACGGGATATGGCTGTTCTGTGACAGCTGCGGCATCGGCGGGGAGAGCCTCGGCGTCCTCCTCGGTGACTTTTGTGCAGCCGCAGAGGAAAAGGGCTGCGGATATAAGTATAATTACAAGCTTTTTTATCATATATACATCTCTCAAATACAATATTATTTTATTTAATT
>CAZPJH010000148.1:0-1795 GCA_964586875.1 uncultured Oscillospiraceae bacterium | reverse complement strand
GCGTGATTTTCCTGCCGTGCTTCTTTTCTGCGGCGATGAAATTCTTCAGCCGCTGATCCAGCTCCTCGGTGATCTGGAATGCGAGAGTCTTGGTTGCTGCCATGGTGATTTTTCCTCCTTCGAAGCGTTCTTTGAGTACCAACTCCACATAATCACCCAGAGTTTTGAGGCCAAGCTGTTCCTTTTCCTCGATAGCTTTGGCATGTAAATTTTCCGGGATCATTCCGCAGAGATTCTTCTTTGCTTCCATGGGTTGCTCCTTTCTCTGATTTTGTAAGCAAAGCATACTGCGACCTGTGGCAAATAGCTATTCACAGAACCCAACGAAGAAGCAAGCTGCAAACGAAGCATAAGCAACAAGCCCGGCTCAGCCGGTGCGAAGCACCAGCGCAATGCCCTGGAGGACATAGTCCACACACGGAATTGCCACGCTGTTGCCCAGCGCCTTATACCGGGAAGAGTCCGAGGCGTTGGGAATGTCAGTCCAACCATCCGGAAAACCTTGGAGCCTTTCACACTCCAGAGGCGTTAGCCTGCGGATGAGCCTTGGATGATCTGTACCCTGCAGCACCAGATCCGTGGCATCCTTGTGCTGGCGCGCGCTTTGGGTGCTGGTTACCTCTCCATCCTTGAAAATGTCGACTCGCTGCCTGCTGAACACGGCATGGTGATCGGTGGCAGTCAGCGTATAGGCAATGCCTTCCTGATAGCCAATGCCATTTCCACCGTTTTGAGGCTGCCGGTCAATAGCATTGCCGGTGATGCAGAATACAGTTTCTTGTTGCGCTGGTGGTGCATTGTTCCAAGCAGGGAGTTCAAGAGCAAGCGGTGGAGGATCGTCAGAACTGGAATTTTCATCTACAACAAGCGGCTGGTTATTTCCGCCCATGCCGAATGTGGCGGATACTGTCTGTGTCGATTTGACAGGACCGCAGAAACGAGTATCTTGTCCATGGTTATCAAATACAAGCGGCTGGTGCCCGTGTTCCTGGGCCCGAAGCGTCCCTGTGATGTCCAGGCTACACTCCATCACACTGCCGCCTTGGTCGTTCAGGCATAAGATGGATGGCATACAGTTTCCGCTGGCACTGCCTTTCAAGGTGGGGGCAAGCTCCTCGCCGTAGCCGATGCTTCCGGCAGAGGCTCCCGCCCCAGCAGAGAAGCCAGCGGTCAGGACACAGGGGTATCCCTGACCGGCCTGACCGCCGCCTGCACTCAGGGATGTGTGCCGTTCCGGCGTCAGGAAACAATCGCCGTTGCCCTTGGCCACGACACCCTCTGCAATGAAAGTCTGTTGCTTCATTCCCGGCTGGGCGCCCAACGCTCCGGCCACATCGTGCAGATCTCTGACCTCATCCCGCTGATTTGCGGCAAACGCAATCGGCTGGATAAGGCCATTGCGGCCAGTGGACATCCCGCAGTTCACGCCAAGGGTAGCCGCTACCGCACCGGTCAGATCACCGTTATAGCCATCAAAGCCCTCGATGCAGCCGTCCTGCTGGCTGGCGTGAGGCGGTTGCTGATTGTGAACCGTATCGGCTGGTGGAGCGACTCCTGACTGAATTTCAAGCGCCTGATTGAGCTTTCGGGGCAGCTCTTTCCCGCGTTCAAAGGCTCTGCGCAGGATGCCCAGGCAGGCTTTCCTGGTCAAATAGTATTTGTCCGGCGGATCGTCCTGCAAAATCTGCGACAAGGAAGATTCTTTTTCTTCTCTGGGGGACACCCCAGTATTGAGCGTCAAGGCATCTCCACGCCAGGGAGAAATCAGCTCCCAATAGAATTCGCCCAGCAGGTT
>CAZPJH010000147.1:0-1848 GCA_964586875.1 uncultured Oscillospiraceae bacterium | reverse complement strand
TTTGCGGGACAAAGCCTGCGGAGGGCAGTGAATATCCTGTCACGAAGCACGGCACGGAGCCTGACTGCGATATCATGGGTCACATACTGCTCGATATATCTGAGCAGTCCCCTGAGTGCTCCGCAGCCGATCGCCAGTGCCATTATCTGACCGTAGGAAAGAAATATCTCCTCTCCCATTGCTTTTGCGATGCCAACCGCTCCGAAAAGTGTCACGCCCATTGCGCAGATAAAGCCGAGAGAGCCGTTTATCACCGCAAGTATCATAATATATGCAAGGCTTCCGAGGAGCAGTATAAGGCTTGCCATAATTTTTCCGCCGCTTCTGCGTGATGATTTTTTATACATTTACAGCCACCTCACGACATCCGTTTTCAAGTGCTTTCTGAGTCTTGTAAAGTCTCGCATATCCGCCGTCCTTTTTCATAAGTTCATCGTGAGTACCGCTTTCCGCAGCACGTCCCGACTTCATAAAATAAATATTATCCGCTGGTACGATATTTTCAAGACGGTGAGAAATAACAATTACATTTTTGGTCTTGGAAAGTTCCCTGATATTCTTCATAATAATTGCTTCACTTTCCGCATCAATGCTGCTTGTAGCTTCGTCAAAAATATAAATCTCCTTGTCCGCTGCAAGACTTACCGCAAGAGCAAGACGCTGTCTTTGACCTCCTGAAATGTTCTCTCCGTCCTCGGAAATCACCTTGTCGCAGCTTCCGTTTTCACGGATAAAATCAGCAAGGCTCACCTTTTCAAGAACCGAATATATCTCATCATCGGTGATGTCATTCTTTGCAAGCCTGAAATTATCACGGACACTTTCATTGAATATGCAAGTGTCGTAACTCACCGCACCAAGCTTTGAATAATATGCCGTCCTTGAAAGCTTTTCAAGGCTCTTTCCTCCAGCCGTAACTGCTCCGCTGACAGGTCTGAGCCCGCCCATAAGCAGCTCTGCCGCCGTGGATTTTCCGCAGCCGCTCTCCCCCACTATTGCCGTCATACCCTTTTCAGGAAATGTCATATTCACATTTTCAAGAACAGTTCTCTCGCCGTCATAGGAAAATGTCACATTTTCCATACGAAGCTCTGTTCCCGAAAGCTCCTCACTGCCCCAAACTGGGTCGGGCTGTTCAAGAAGCGAAAGTATCTTTTTTCCTGCACTTGCACCGTTCATAGCAATGTGGAACGATGACCCGAAGGCACGGAGCGGCAGGAAAAAATCCACCGCAACAAGTATGAGGAAAAGTGCCGAAACTGGTGAGAGCCCACGGTTAAGTATGCCCGAAAGTGCCATTGCCGTTCCCGCACCCGCTCCACCGTATGCCACAATGTCCATTATTGTCGTGCTGGCGAGCTGCATAACAAGAACCTTCATCGTTATTTTACGAAATCCCTCAGCATTTTCATTCATCTTTTCCTGCTGTACACCGTCAGCACAGAATATTTTCAGCTCCCGCAGCCCCTGGACGCTGTCAAGAAAGCTGTCGCCCATTGACATATACTTGCCCCAGTATTTCGCAAAAATTTTCTTTGCATATTTTGACACAGCGATTATTGAAACAGGTATCAGCGGAACACAGCAGAGTAAAAGTAAAGCTGTCGGAGCGTCGATCCCCACCGTAACGCCGAAAAGCAAGAGAGGTGCCAGCATTGCATAGAAGAACTGCGGAATATACGAGGAATAATACAGATCAAGCTGTTCGATGCCCTCCACAGCTATCTGAGTAAGTCCGGCCATATTCATTTCGCCAGCACTGTTCACACCAAGTCTCAGTATCTTGTCATAAGTTTTCTCACGGAGAGCTTTTTTGACCGTCCTGCCAAGTTTGTCCTTGATATTACC
>CAZPJH010000146.1:0-1849 GCA_964586875.1 uncultured Oscillospiraceae bacterium | reverse complement strand
TGGTTTTCAATAGAACCTTCGCTGCGGAAGCGGAGTACCCATTCCTTTCCGGCGGAGATCTGTGCCTGGATATCTTCCAAACTGCGGTCACGCCAAATGGCGTATTCACCCCAGTAGCCGAAATTGTCCTTGGTGGCTTCCTGCTTTTCGTGCATGGCAGCTAGTTCTTCCTCGGTGCAGAAGCAGGGGTAGGCCTTGCCTTCTTCCACCAACTTCTTGGCAAACACATGGTAAATAGCCGCTCTCTGGCGCTGACGGTAAGGGCCGTAGCTTCCGTTGTCGCCGTCGATGGTGGCACCTTCGTCGAAACAAATGTCGTAGTGCTTCAGGGTGTTGATCAGCACTTCCACTGCACCGGGTACTTCACGCTTGGCATCGGTGTCTTCCACACGCAGGAACAGCACACCGCCACTCTGGTGGCTCATGCGCTCGGAAATGGTGCCCTGCACCAGATTACCCAAATGGACAAAACCGGTGGGAGAGGGGGCCATACGGGATACCACAGCCCCTTCCGGCAGGTCACGTGCCGGGAAGCGAGCTTCCACCTGCTCAGGGGTTTCGGTTACATTGGGAAACAGTAATTCAGCTAGTGCTTGATAGTCCATTGTTTCTACCTCGTTTATCAAAAAATCTTATAAGCAGTATAGCACAATTTATCCCATAAATCAATTCCCGACCGCAGAAAAATACCTTGCGTAAAGCGGTTATCTATGCTAAAATGGAAAAAAACATTCAAAGGAAGCGTTATTATGAGTGAAATTATTCTGGAGCAGCCCAAAAAGCGAATGCTCTCCGGCATCAAGCCCTCCGGCGACCTGACCCTGGGTTCTTATCTGGGTGCGGTGAAGAATTGGGCAGAGCGGGCTGACCAGTTTGACTGCTTTTATTTCATGGCGGATATGCACGCCATCACCGTTCGTCAAAACCCGGCTGACCTGCGCCGCCGTACCTTGGAGCAGCTGGCCCAGTACATCGCCTGCGGCCTTGACCCGGAAAAGAATACCCTGTTTATCCAGAGCCATGTTCATCAGCATGCGGAGCTGGGCTGGGTGCTGGACTGCTATGCCATGTTTGGGGAGCTGAGCCGCATGACCCAGTTTAAGGATAAGTCTGCCAAGAATGCCGACAATATCAATGGCGGCCTGTTTACTTATCCTGCCCTGATGGCAGCAGATATTTTGCTGTATCAGCCCGATCTTGTGCCTGTGGGTGAAGATCAGAAGCAGCATGTAGAACTGACCCACACCATCGCCCGTCGCTTTAATGGCATTTACGGTGATGTGTTCAAAATTCCGGAACCCTTTGTTCCCAAGGTTGGTGCCCGGATCATGAGTTTGACCAACCCCACTGCCAAAATGTCCAAGTCTGAAAATGAGGATACGGGACGGGTGCTGCTGATGGATGATCCTGCTTTTATTATGAAGCAGTTTAAGCGTGCCATCACCGACTCTGATACGGAAAACTGTGTCCGCTACGATAAGGAGAATAAGCCCGGTGTGGCTAACCTGATGACCATTTATTCTGCTGTCACCGGCAAGACCTTTGAGGAAATCGAGACCGAGTTTGCCGGATGCGGCTATGGCGTGTTTAAACCGGCCGTGGGCGAGGCGGTGGTGGAGACCCTTCGTCCCATTCGGGAGGAAGCCAGCCGCCTGATGAAGGACAAGGCCTATTTGGAAGGGGTCTATAAGGCCGGTGCTGAAAAAGCATCCTATGTGGCTGAAAAAACCCTGCGCAAAGTTTATAAAAAAGTGGGATTTGTTGCCCTATAAGAAAAAGCTGTCCATAAAAACATCAATGTCATTAAGTTAGTGGCATAGTTTCAGTGGTGGATAGCAAACAGAATGAG
>CAZPJH010000145.1:0-1888 GCA_964586875.1 uncultured Oscillospiraceae bacterium | reverse complement strand
TCATCGTCAGCATCGAGCTCCTCGCCAACGTCTTCCACCACATCAGTCTTCGCAAGCGTCCAACCGTCAGGACAATCCTCGGTCACCTTTACCCTGTCCACATTAAAGTTGCTAGCCCTCTCGGGTATCTCAACATATGCGGTCCATTTATTGTCAGCGTTGAGAGTAACAGCTGGCAGCTCAGAACGCATGGAATCATTGTTACCGCCAAGTTGTATGTGCATCTGAATGCTGCCGGGTTGATTCTTGCCACCCCATTCCTTCTTGACAGTCAGGAAAGTCTTAACATTGCCGCCAAGCTTTACGGTTCCGTTGGAACCGATACCACCACCATTGGAGCCGCTAGAGTTACCAGAAATAATGACGACGTTGTCCTTATCCTTAGGCGCAATTCCATTAGAAGTAAGAGAGATGGAATCATTGCCAGTGAGTTGCCCAGACAAATCATCTAACGTAACAGCGGTCCCATGGTCATCTACCCAATCATAGGGAGATCCATCATACATGCGCGAAGCCACAGAATAGGAAGGACTGCCATTCATGTCAGGACCACTGTTGTTGGAAGTTCCCGCAGTCATATAGATGTCATTGCCACCATCAGCAGAGTTGCCAACTATGGCAGCAGCGGTTCCAATGGTAGTGTCGGAAGTGGGACATGCTGCAAAGCCTCCACCCTGCCAAGCCGCCTTGTTCGATGTGATTAGTGCATTATTAAGC
Organism: uncultured Oscillospiraceae bacterium; assembly: GCA_964586875.1. GTDB lineage: Bacteria > Bacillota > Clostridia > Oscillospirales > Oscillospiraceae > Faecousia. The sequence continues at coordinate 1,171 of CAZPJH010000145.1, read as the reverse complement.
GTAAGCTCGCCATCATGTAGCTGTGATCCATCATCCAATCCATCAACATAAATACCGCCACCAGCAAAGTAATTGCCATTTCTCGAAAAGGTTGCACTATTGCCAGTAATCTCACCACCACTGATGTTTGCAATCGCATAGTTATCTACGGTTCCACTCCATATGGCAATGCCACCCCCAGCACCTTCAGCAACGTTTTCGCTAACGGAGCCCCCAGTCATATTGATACAATCATGTGCCTTATTACTATCAACGTTATAAGTACTACCAAGAGCTATGCCACCGCCATGAAGATCAGAGTGATTATTAGTAACGCTGCCACCGCTCAAAGTTACCGTAGTTCCATACCACGCTGCGATACCACCGCCCAAGGCTTGCTGCGATGCATCATTTACAGCCTTGTTATCTTTAATAGATCCATTAGACATGTTAATAATCGAGTTACTACCATAGATGCCGCCGCCCATACAGGCAACATTGTTGCTAATGGACCCACCCTCAACGTTTACCGTTGACCGTTCGGCGTGGATTGCACCTCCGTTGGCAGCCATATAAGAATTGTCGGTGAGTTCGTTATTGCAGAGTACCGCCCCATCTTGAATGTTAAGCGTTGACCCTTGTACTGAAACAAGTGATGATGTCGCATTCGCATGCGTACTGTTGCCGTCAAGCGTGATGTTCTTGAGAGTGAGCGACTTGCCACCCGTAACGGACACGAGCGCATCTTTAAAATCTGGGTCGCGAAGCAACGTGAGTTTGGTGTCGGGATGCTGCTCGGTGGGCTCCCATACAGGATCACCATCATTACCTGAAATGCCAACAGTGCCGCACACGATGATATATCCCTGCTTAGGATCATCAACCGTATCTGCCTGAGCAGGTTTTGCACCGAAAATGCGTCCAAGAATATTTGCTATGGCTCTGGCGGGAGAAGCAGGATGATAGAGCTGCGCATCGACCAAATCACGTGCTTTGCCGAACGTCTCGACAGCCTGATCCTTGGATAGGCCGTTATGTTCATCTTCACCATTTTGCCCATCCAGGTACACGATGGCACCTGTGGCTTTATGAACGGCAGTTGCCCCGTCTGCAGTAGTGAGAGTTACAAGCGGATTTGTGACATCGACAAGCTTTAGCTTACTAGCATCATCCTCAGAGAGACCCTTCGCTA
>CAZPJH010000144.1:0-1937 GCA_964586875.1 uncultured Oscillospiraceae bacterium | reverse complement strand
CCAGTCCAGGCTGTCCACGTCCCACTGGATGGGCTCAATGCCCATGGAACGCACCGCGTTAATCACGTGGTCGTCATACTCGCCGTAGGGACAGCGGAATAGGGTGGGCCGCACCCCGGTGACCTTCTCGATCTTGTCCCCGCAGGCGTTGAGATCCTCCACGATCTCCTGAGGGGACAGCTTGTTGAAGTGGGCGTGGGTGTTGGAGTGGCTCATCACCTCGTGGCCGGCGTCAAACAGGGCCTTCACCGACTCGGGGTATTTGTCCACCCACTCGCCTACCACGAAGAAGGTGGCCTTCACGTCATACTTGGCCAGGATGTCGATGAGCTGCTGGGTGTCCTCGTTGCCCCAGGCGGCGTCAAAGCTGATGGACAGCACCTTGTAATCCTTCTGCACGCAGTAGATGGGCAGCTGCCGGGTCGAGGCGGAAGCCCCCACCACCGCCGGGTGGTTCACCACCCAGAACATCATGACCGCGGCCACGGCGAAGGCCGCCGCCGCGAACACCTTCCGCCGCAGGTAAATGATTTTCGTTCCTTTCATGTTGACCCCTCCGATGCTCGGTTTGTACACTTTATGCGGGCGGGGACTTTTTCATGTTTTAGAAGTATGGGCGTAAAAAAGGCCCCGCGTCCGCAGACGGGAGACCCATGCTCTTACAAATCGCCCTTGCAATTTCCGACAAGATACGCTACAATAAAGCCGTGAGACACAGAAGCAAAAGGCAGGGCGCGGAGTGTTCGCAGCACTCCACGCCCCTATGCAGGAGACCATACCTCCCACACAGCAGGATTACTGCACCCAAAAGCCATTATAACGGTTCCCTCTGATTTTATCAAGGGGGAACGTCTTGGCGTGTATGCAGCTTCTTCCGGCGGTGTAGGGAAACGCTCCCTGCGCCGCTTTTGTTGTCTCGCTGGGAACGCGCCTGGGGCGGGGGCCGCCCGCCCCGGGGCAAGTACCAACGAGAATAATTTGACAGGAGGAAGTTGAAGCATGAAAAAATGGAATTGGGTGCTTGCCGTATTAATGATGGCAGGATTGCTTTTCCTGTCCGGGTGCCATCAGCACACGTGGACAGAGGCTGACTGTGCCAGCCCAAAAACCTGCGAGGGCTGTGGGAAAACGGAAGGGGAGCCGTTGGGACACAGCTGGCAGGAGGCATCCTGCACCGAGCCCAAGACCTGTACGCGCTGCGGCCAGACCGAGGGGGAACCGTTGGGACACAGCTTTTCCTGGAATACGGCGGAGCAGGCGTTGTGCAGCAAAGCAGGCGTCGAGGAGGGGGTCTGTTCTGTCTGCGGTGAAACGGAGCGCAGAGAGATAGAAAAGCTCCCACACACTCCTGGCGGAGACTGGGTAATCACGAAAGAAGCGGTAGGAGATGCCGAGGGGACGCGGATACGCTACTGTTCTGTGTGTGGCGAGGTTGCCGAGGAGGAGGCCTATCAACTGAGCCCCGAGGAGCAGGCGGCCGCTTTTAAGGAGGCTTGCAAGACCTATACTTATGACGAAATTGCCAGAAATCCAGACAATTATATGTTTCAAGCCGCGAAATTCAGGGGAAAAGTCATCCAGGTTATAGAGGACGGAGATGATATCACCATGCGGCTCAATATTACAAAGGGCCGGTACTCCTGGTCTGATACCATCTATGTGCAGTATTCCCGCAAAGACTCCTCAGAGGGCCGGATTCTGAAGGATGATATCATCACTGTCTACGGTGTCATGATGGGCACTGTAACCTATCAATCGGTTCTGGGCGGTCCTATCACAATTCCTGCCATGCTGTGCAGCTACATTGACCGTTAAGAAAAAGCACCCACCCCATTCAAAACGGGGTGGTGCTTTTTTTGATGCGCTGGACTTAACTTAAATGGTATTGCCCGTCCGGAGCGGGCCGTGCCGCGCCTTCCTCACGATATGCTCAGAAG
>CAZPJH010000143.1:0-1979 GCA_964586875.1 uncultured Oscillospiraceae bacterium | reverse complement strand
AATAACCCATAACGAGCAATATCGGGTCATCCCTTGGGATGACCCGATATTTTTACTAAAAATGGGGCGATTTTGGCGATCTGCATAAAGGAACTTGACGAAAATGGTAAAAAGTAGTATATTAAATAAATAAGCAAACTGCTTGTCTGGTAAAATGCCATCAGCAAATGGACAGTTGGAGGCATTCCTTACATAAATCAGGAAGAGATTTCGGATAAGCGACCCTGTGAAAGGCGATTTTGCCGGAAAGGAATCTAATATGAAAAATGGTTTGCTAAAAGTGCTTTCTGCGGTCATGGCTTTGATGCTGGTCATCGGCACCATGGCACCTGCCGCCGCCGCAGTGGGGGAACAACTCAGAACGGCCAAGGATGACGATGTATTTCATTATGTTTCTTTAGGCGCATCCAATACCAACGGTTATGGCTTAAGCGGCTATCTGCCTACGGGGACGACAGCTGCTGAAAAAAACACAGCGAATGTCTATGGATATCAAAGAATGCCTGAGGGAAGTTATCCCTATCTGATCGCACAGACGATCAACAGCGCTCTGGGCGGCACAGTCAAGGAAAGCTATTCCGGTGCTACAAGTGAGGAGCCTTTCAGCAAAGTCCATGTGGATCAGCTGGCCATGTCCTCCATGCGTGCAGAGGAGCTGCGCTTTTTGCTGGACGATACATACGAAGGCGATGCCTACACGGCTTGGCGCTTTTATGATGAGAACGGCAATGGCTGGTTTAAAACAGCTGAAAATGATCTGCAAACGCTCCGTGAGAAGTACGCAGAAGCCATTGCAAATGCGGATTTGATCACGCTGGATATCGGCATCAATAACTTTGGCGTTTTTATGGATCGTGCTGTAAAAGTGGATCCGGACAAATATGTGGATTGGAACAAGGTCGATCCCGAAATTGCTGAAAAATACACCGAAGCAAAGACTTATATTCGTAAGATCGTCGCAGAAAACGGCGGTGAACTGGCTCAGCTGACGGACGATATGGATACCATGATCGATGCGTTTGCCTACACGTTGGTTGGGTTCTGCACCAGTTTTGACGTGATCATGGAAAAGATTTATGAACTGAATCCCGACGCCAAGGTTGTAGTTGTGGATATTCAGTGTATGCTGACCGGATTGGATATTCAAATGACCGATCTGGATGCAACGTTGCCTCTGGGCGATATTTTTGCCGCCGTGATCAATGCTGCCAATCTGTATACTGCAGTGGGTTCTCCCTACAGCAGCAAGTATCACTATGCCGATGTTCGCAAAGCGGGCCGTGTGGAATTCTTTGTGGATCAGTTACTGGCCTATGATGGCACCTTGGATCAGGATATGAAGGATTGCCTCAATATTTACGGCAATGAATTTGGCAGCAATGGTTTTGAACAGTGGGTACGTACATGTTTGAATAATGCCGGCATTACAGACAGCGAAACGGTTGCATCTTATCTGGATATTGCCTATGATGCATTGGTACAATGCCTGCAGGAAGGTGTCCGAGAGCATACTATGGATATGGCGGCACTGAATTTCCCTCTGACAAGCGGAGTGGAAAATGTCCTTGTGAATTTCATGATGGAGTTTGTGGCGCAGGCATTGCAACAAGGGGAAAAACTGGATCTAAATGAAGTCTATCCCAATGGTTTCTATGAACATGTAACTGAAACTATCTATTCGAATTTCCCTGTGGAACTGGATGTTCGTCTTGTTAAGACCATTGCCTGCTTCGGTATTCGAACCGGAATTGGAAACAGTTTTTATAGCCATCCCAACCGGAATGGTCACCGCCAAATCGCCGATGCAGTTCTGTCTGCGATGGAGGATGAGATCAGCGGTGCAGATGTGGCCATCGAGGAAGCCGTCATTGCAGCAAAAGACCTGGTTGCATTCGTGAAAGAACACTACGACGAGGCTTATGCTTACGGCTATCAGTATGCTGTGAAGGAAGGCTACATTGATGCCGCTTCCGCTGCCA
>CAZPJH010000142.1:0-1996 GCA_964586875.1 uncultured Oscillospiraceae bacterium | reverse complement strand
GATGAAAAGATTCTGCTAATCGAGAGTTTACCCGAAGCGGATTCTATGATCGTCAATTTCAACACCGCCTGTTGTAAGTCCTCAAATAACACAAAAGAGCGGAGGCAGCCGGAAAGACGGTAAACACAATTTAGGAGGAAACAAAAATGAGCATGAACGAATTGGAAAGCAAGGTCAATGAGTTGCGGGAGCTTCGCCGCATGGCTGACGAGCTGGCCGCAGAGATCACCGCCACAGAGGACAGCCTCAAGGCGTACATGACCGCCAATCAGGCAGACGAGCTGCACGGGAGTAATTTCAAGATCACATGGAAAGAGGTCACCAGCAGCCGCCTAGACAGCAAGGCACTAAAAGCCGCTGCCCCGACGATCTGGGAGCAGTTCACCAAGCAGACCACCACCCGCCGCTTTATCGTGGCATAAGAAAAGCCCCTTGCATCAACGCCGACCAAAGCCAGATGCAAAGAGCCTGTTAACCCCGGAGGGGTTGTGGTTATTATAGCCCCAGCCCCTTCGAAAGTCAAGAATTTATGGAGGATTTGTTATGACTACAGCGCAAGATGAGTTGATAGAAATGGTAAATCAGTTGAACGACCGGCAATTCCAGATATTGCTTTTGGGTATTCGGTATTTGACAACACACCCAGAAGCAACCACTAGCGAGATGAAAGCTGCAGCCGTTGCGGAATATGCCGAAGGCATGAGAATAAGCGCAAAAGAGCTTCTAGGCATTGTAAAGCAAAATCGAACTATTAACCGTGAAAAAACCGGTGAGTATCTAACCGGAGAACTTGCAGAAGATACAGGGAAAGGGCATTATGGCAAGCATTAAGCAGCGGGGCGATTCCTACCAGATCACAGTCAGCATGGGGCGGGATATTTATGGAAAGCAAATTCTGAAATATGCCAATTTTACCCCAGAAGCAGGATTAACACCCCAAAAACGGCAAAAAGCAGTTGAAGCATTTGCACATACCTTTGAACAGCAGTGCATAAATGGTCAACTGCTGGAGGGTAGCAAAGTCACTTTGAAAGATTTTACTGATCGGTGGCGGACAGAATGGGCGGTACAGAAATTACAACCCGGAACGCTGGAAAAGTACAATGCCGTGATCGACAATTTTATACTTCCTGCCATTGGTCATTTGAAGCTGACCGACATAAAGCCCCATACCGTCAACAGTTTTCTGGTATCCCTGACAAAGGACGGATGCAGAAAAGACGGGAAGCCCGGTGGATATGCCAAAGGGACAGTAACCAAAATCAGCAATATTCTATCTTCCATCCTCCGCACAGCGGAGGAATGGGAGGTCATAGACAAAAATCCCTGCGAAAAAGTCAGGGTAAAAGCGGAGAAAACGATGGATAAAATCAAATTCTTTACCCCGGAACAGACCGCCACATTCCTGAACTACATTGCAAAGCCCTACACTATCAAGACCAAAGGACACCAGCGCACGGACGATACAGGGAAAACCTATCAGGTGGCGGATTACACCATTACCAAAGAGTTGCCCTTGCAACTGAAAGTCCTTTTCACATTGGCAATCTATTCCGGTTTGCGTAAGGGGGAATTGCTTGCCCTGACATGGGATGATGTGGATTTCCAGAATAACACGGTGGCGGTCACAAAGGCTGCCGCAGTGGTCAATAATCAGCAGATCGTGAAAGTACCCAAGACCCAGAACAGTTACCGCATTGTATCGATTCCCAAAAGCGTTATTAAACAGTTGCAGCAGTTAAAAAGCGAACAACTCAGATACCGTCTGAAAGTGGGGGCATACTGGCAGGGTGAAAACTGGATATTCACGCAGGACAACGGCAAAATGATGAGCTACTACACCCCATACAGTGCCTTACAGGATATTCTAAACCACTACAACACCGATAAAGCAGAAGCCAACAAATTACCTATGATTCCTTTTCATGGGTTACGGCACACAAAGGCAACCTTACAGATCGCCGCCGGGACGGATGTCCGCACGGTATCGGCTATT
>CAZPJH010000141.1:0-2005 GCA_964586875.1 uncultured Oscillospiraceae bacterium | reverse complement strand
AGTCCTGCCTCCGCAACCAAAATTTGTCCCAAATCCACACGGATTTGGGACTTTTCTTTGCTTTTTGCGGTCGAAAAGTTGGAAGAAATTTTGCCAAAATTCGGCAAAAACCGTTTTGACCCATATTCTGACCCATGTTGGAAAAATTTTGGCAAAATTCTGCGAATTTTCGCCACCACCGGAGAGAAAAATCGACCGATTTCAGAATTTTTCCGAATTTTCTGAAATATTTTTCTTTGGACCAATTTTGGGTCATGGGCGTAATTTTTAGCCAATCTGTGAGTGAATGTCACATCTTATTTGTGATAGGCACTTACAGATAACTTGTAACTAGTAGTCACAAATAGGCTGCCGTCGCAGCTCTAGACCAAATATTTCGCCCTTTGGTGAGCCTGCATTCTGCATCTCCACCAAAGGGCTTTTCTTGTTTATTTTCTTTTGTTAGCTACCGCCACACGGCATCACTTGCACCCATCTGGCGGTAGTGGATTTATTGTGAAATTCTTTGCCCCTTTATTTGGAAACATATTTTTATTATAATAAATAAAAATTTTTGAAAAAGATGAGAATTTTTCGAAAAACTTTCGTCATATAGAGTGAAGGCACTTTTAATAGGTGCAAAGGAGGTACTATGGATAGATCCGTAGAACAGAAAACAAGTTTTGCCGACGAGCAAATTATTGATATGTATTGGATCTGCTGTTCCAGTGGGATCCGCTGAGGTATCTTGTCGGTATAGGTGCGAAGCACATCCTCTTTCTGCTCATACCACAGTTCGTAAAGTTCCTGAATGCGGCTGTCTTTGCACAGTTCTTTGACGATGTCGTCCACCAGCTTTTTCGTGGTGGCATTGAGATAGCCGTACTGCTTTTTGCCCTTGACCGTGGAGAGTCTGTGGGACAACTGCAAAAGCATCTGTTCCAGTTGAGGGTTTTCCAATGTGCCGCTGTTGATCCCGTCCAGAATTTCATTGAGACGGTCACGGCTCTCCTGCCGCAGTTCATCTCGAATATCCGTCTGTTTCTGGTAAATATGGAGCAGATCCTGACGGAATATTTCCTGTGCCAAAGCGGATTTTATGTTTTCAATGCCTTTTCTGGATAGGTAAGCCTCATGAGGGTCAACAGAGTAGGCCATCATATGAACATGAGGGTGGTGACCTTCGTTGTGGAAGGCGGCATACCAGCGGAAGTTCTCCGGGGCAATTTTCATCTGTTGAGCGATCTGATTGCGTTGGGAGCGAAGCAGATGCATCCAGCTTTCCGCACAGTCATAGCCTAATCGCTGGGCATCTTCCCGATGGAGGGAAATGATGTGTGTCCAGATATTGCCCTTATGCTCGTTCATCTCTTTCTGAACAGCAGATAAAACGATAGGAACACCTTCATCTGTGAACAGGCCGTTGCTGCCCGGCCGTTCTTCGATATAGCGCAGATACACATCTCGCTGGGGTGCATCTGCATGAAAATCGTGGATCACCCGAAGAAATTCCTCGGCATTTCGGCGTGTGGGATTTTCCTGAAAGTCCAGATATTCCAGACTGTCCCGGCTGTCGGGGTGTTCTTTGAGAAGGGCGGAGATCTCTTTCTTCTGCCGGGCGGTGGCAGGAAGATGTCCACTGGTATCCTCGGCCATTTCTACACCGTCACGGGTGGCGATGTATTTGAGATAACCACCGGGAGAGCGCTGACCACCGGGCTTGAGATAGGGGGATTTGAGAATGAGCCTTGCCATCATGCTCACCCATTCTGAAATGCGACCGCATCTTCCAGACGGTATCTGCTGCCCAGCCGAGCCACCTGCTGAACACATAGTTGACGAAGGGAGTCCAGATCCTTGGGGTCAATGTCGTTTACTGCGGCGAGGATATGGTTCATCATGGCCATCTCCACTGCCAGCTTGAAGATGATCCGGCTGATCCGATCCTCCGTTCCGGCGATCTTTCCGCCGATGACCGATTCCAGAGCAGGGGTCAGTACCTTGCTGTTGGATTGCATATTCAGAA
>CAZPJH010000140.1:0-2019 GCA_964586875.1 uncultured Oscillospiraceae bacterium | reverse complement strand
TATATGATTTTTAGCAAAGAAATGTTGCTTGTAAATGATTTTTACTGGCAGGAAGAGAGGGCAAGGCGTGGACGAAAAAACCATACAGCGTATTAAGAAATTGCAAGCACTGGCAGAGCGTGGCGTAGGTGGAGAAAAGGACACGGCAGAAAAGATGCTGCAAAAGATGCTTGAAAAGAACGGCATAAAATCATTAGACGAGCTGGAAAGCGAAAAGTATGAGTATACGCTATTTTCCTACAGAGGAAAACACGAAATCAAGCTACTTAAGCAATGTATTTATAAGGTGCTGACGGCAGCAGGCGACAGAACATCATACAGAACACGAGGGACACGCCAGAAAATAGGCATTTACTGTACAAAGGCACAAAAGATAGAGATAGAGTTAGAATTTGAGTTTTACAGAAATGTATTTTACGAGGAATTAAGCACATTCATGGACGCTTTCATACAAGCACAGAAAATTTTCCCGCCAGATGCACCACGTAGCAGTTATGACGAATTTAGCGCAAGGGATATGAAAATAGCATTTATGGCAGAGGGGATAGAGAAACGAACACGAGCGGCAATGATTGAGGAAAGAGAGGCGGGCGAATAATGGGACAAGTATATATACGCAGTCAGAATAAAGAGGCACTGTATGTATTCAATAATTTTCAAGGGATAGAGTACAGAACGATAGAAAACTACAAATACAGAAATGATAACGGGCAGCCAGAGCAGACACATAGCATCTTACTGTATGACGGCGGGGAAGAGCTGGGGCGGTACGAGAGTAAAGAACGCTGCATAGAGGTACTGGACGAGATAGAAAAGGTATGTAGCAGTTATTTATTTACAGCGGGCGGCGCAGCAATAATGCGTGGCGGTATGGACGTACAGCCTATGGCGGCAGATATACCGCACATTTACCAGATGCCAGAAAAGTAAAGAAAGAGAGGCAGCAAGTAATGAGAATTGAGCGGACAAGATGCCAGAGTTGCTATAATTACCAGCCATACGAACCAGCGGCAGGATTGCTTGAGGGCTGCACGGCTGATGAATTATATGCAGACGAGGACGGGCAGGAACTTATATCAGAAGTCAACGACGAAATAACGGGATATATGCACGAGCTGGGCGAGGGTTGCCCGTATTTCATTGAAAATACATATCTGAAAAAGCGAGGGTAACAGTGAGCGACGAGGAATATAGCAGCCTTATACATGAATTTTACCAGACATACAGACCGCTACAGAAAAGGTACAGCCTACGCCTGCACAGCCATTTTGACGTATACGGCAATAATTTTATAGAGATATGGGAATACAGCGGCGACGTGAGAGGTAAGCGCATCTGCATGGCAAAAGAAGAGGACGAGGTAGCTTGTTATAAGCGGGCGATAGAAGAGCTTAAAAACTATGAGAACGACAGAAAGGATAGAAGAAATGAAAGGAAAGCAGGGCAAAAAGCCTAATTTCAGAAAAGACCTTAACGCTGGAATTTTGGACGAGCTGACAGAGGGCGGCAAAGTTAAGAACGCAGTAGGGCTGGCGGGAGAGGTTAAGGAACTGGCAGCAGTTACAAAAATCTGTGGGCTGCCATTTAACGGCTATCTGGGAAAGATTGAAACGCCCAGACCGAACGGCGTTATAGACGAGGTAGTAGTTGCTTTTGAGGCAAACACACCATTTAAGCAGGACGGCATAGAGTTTGACGTAATAAAAGAGTTTGCAGCTGGTAGCAGGCTTTTACTGGCAGGCAAGATACAGACGCTTAAGGCTTTCGATAGCGGTAGAGTGCTGGTATTTATTCTGGCTGATTTTGCGGCACTGTCTGAAAAGGCAATGCAGCAGGACGACGTAGCGCTTATGGGAGAGATTGCCAGAGCGCCGCTGTACAGAACGACACCAAGAGGCAAGCGCATTACTGATTTTTACATCAAAACAGAAAACGTGCTTACGCACAGCAGCAGTTATATACCCTGCATCTGCTGGCAGGAAACAGCGGACGAGGTAGCAGGCTGGCAGCAGGGCGATA
>CAZPJH010000139.1:0-2072 GCA_964586875.1 uncultured Oscillospiraceae bacterium | reverse complement strand
GCAAAATACACTACCTATATTTTGGGCGTTGGTGCAATTCAGTATGCTAAGGCATGAAAATCATCGAATTACTGTCCGACCACATTGACGAAGAGCTGGAAGATGCCTGCACCTACGCAAAACTGGCTCTGGAATACAAAGAAAGTGATCCTGAACTGGCACAACTGTTCTACAAGCTGTCCGCAGAGGAAATGAACCACATGGATGCACTGCACAAGAGGGCAGTGGTTTTCATCGAAAAGTACAAGCAAGCGAACGGTGAAGCACCTGCCGGAATGAAAGCGGTTTACGATTTTGTTCACAAGAAGCAGATTGAGAAGGCAGAGAAAATCACGAATTTGCAGAATATGTTTAGGAAGTAATATTTGTAACAGATGTGTAACAACCTGTTTCAGGTCAAAAAACAATATCCGAAAAAGTTCCGAAAACATAGGAAAATCCCCTGAAAACGCTGCGTTTTCAGGGGATTTTTGGAGCTAGTGACCTGACTCGAACAGGCGACCTTCTCATTACGAGGGAAAGTCCACCCGTGTTCTATCTTTTGGTATCATGGTAAATTGTTCTGATTTTTTAATATTTTCCAACTAAAGCCCCTGAAAACCATTTGCGTTTTTGGGGGTCATTTTTTATCGTTTGGTATCGTTAGAAAAATCTGTTAGGCAAATGTTAGGCAAATTTCAATAGCTGGGACGGTACTTCATCCTTTCGTACTTGCGACGTAGTCCGGGACTGCTGAACAGATATTCTTGATACTCAGATAGTAACTCGATAGACGCTCCTTTTTTTAGTTGCTCTTTGTAATACGAACATTTTTGACAAAAAGTATTAAGCAGTTCAGTTTGAGAAGGTGTTGCACAATATTCCTTCGCTCTTTGTCGAAGTCTTTCATATTCTGCAATTCGTTTCTTTTCAAGTTTATCTTTCAACGCTTTCACTGCTTCACCACAGGAATAATTTTCGTAGCCCTGTAAGGGAGATTTTCGGTGACAATATTTTACTTTTAGACTATTAACAACAAACAGTTTCCCACAGTGGGCGCAACGTGCAATGACTAAATTGTTATAAATACAATAATGCACCATAGAAAAAACAAAATCTATCATTGTCCGACAGGAATAATAGCGAAAAACGTTTGGATTAAACTCTGCCTGATCTATTATATCCTTGTCAAACATTCTCCATTGATCGAGTTCTTTTGAAAATCTTTCAAAAGCAACCAATTTATCATCTGTGTCAACATTTTCATACCTAGCTGATGACTCCCCTTTCTTGTATTCCAAAGAAATTCCGTAGCGTGATCGGTACTCGTCAAAATCCCCTAATGTTGCTTTTTTTAAATAGTCCGTTTTTTGAAAGTAATCAGAAAGCAACGCCCATGCACCTTTCGGGTCAGTATAGTTAAAAAACTCATTACAGGGAATACCTTTTTCAAAATGATTTGACAGTTTCTCGAATATTTCACACAAAAATGTTTCGCCACCATAGAAGTAAAGATCTTTGGTGGAATACAGAATTATGGTTCCATCCCTTATTTCAAGGCTAACAACTTGCTCTTCCTTTTTGTCATTCACGCTACCATACCCCCAAAAAAGTTTCGCATTTTCATTTTGAATTATAACACAGAAACTTACCAAAATCAACATAGTGAATGGTGCTAAAATATAGTCAACAAGAGTAAAAGAAAGGAGAAGTTAAGCATGAGCGAAAAACCCAGATTTTTAACAATTCGTCAAGCTGCAGCGGAAGGTATTTTGTCTGAATACCGTTTGCGCCGCATGGAGAAGGCCGGGGAGCTGCCCTGTATTTACGCCGGTGTCAAGTGCCTTATCAATTATGATCTGCTACTGAATCAGCTTAGAAATGCAGGCTGCAGGAGAAAGGAGGAGCAATTGTGAGTGAATGTGGAAAAGCCCGCCCCACTGTTGCAGCAGCGGGACAGGCTCAGTCTGGAAAAGTGACGAACTCTTTCCAAAACAATTTTAATCCATCGGCAGCGGAAAAGCAATCCCCTATTTTCGATATTTTGCCCATTGGCCGGGAACGGGCGATTTCATCGGAAGCCCTTGCAGCGG
>CAZPJH010000138.1:0-2093 GCA_964586875.1 uncultured Oscillospiraceae bacterium | reverse complement strand
ATTTCTTTTGACCGGAACATTGCAATTGCCCCTGCTTTGTGCTAAGATGAAGAAAAGCCAATTCCGGGAGGAAAGCCAATGATTTTACGATATCCGGCTTATTTTGAAGCCTTTTCCTGCATTGCAGGCCGTTGCCCCGACAGCTGCTGTAAGGAGTGGGAAGTGCTGGTGGACGAAGATGCTGCCGCAGCGTATCGCTCTATGGATGGGCAACTGGGGGAGGATCTGCGCCGTTATCTCTATCAGGATGAAGAAGGGGATACCTATTTGCGGATCACCGATGGCCGCTGTCCCATGTGGCGAGCAGATGGTCTGTGCCGAATTCAAGCTCAGCTGGGACACGATGCCCTGTGCCAAACCTGCCGGGAATTTCCACGTCTGACCCATGATTATGGGGATTTTGTGGAACGGGGATTGGAATTATCCTGCCCGGAGGCTGCCCGGATCATATTTGAAAATATCAATACTGCTTGGACAGAAAGGGAAATGACCGGGGGAGAACAGCCGGATTATGACCCTGCTGACATGGATATCCTGCTGAAAACCCGTCAGAAAATGCTGAACATCCTCTCGGATGACCGCCGTTCGGTGCGGGAAACGCTGGCACTGGCACTGCTGTACGGCTATCAGGCTCAGAGCGTGCTGGATGGAGAGGAAACGCCGTGGGATGAGGAAGATGCTCTTACCTTCGGAAAACAGCTGGCAAAGGGTCCTGACGGCAGGGAAGTGCTTGGCTTTTATAAAAAATTGGAAATTCTCACGGATGCCTGGCGCAATCGGCTAAATGCGCCCCAAGGGGGAGAGGCTTGGGATGAACGCCTGCGGAAGCTGGCACGATATGGCGTGGAGCGGTATTGGCTACAGGCAATTTCAGATTTTGATATTGTTGGCCGGGTGAAAATGGTGGTGCTGTCCTGCGTTTTGGTGCATCTTTTGGGCGGCGATCTGGTGCAGACGGCACAACTTTATGCCAAGGAAATCGAAAACAGCGATGAAAATGTGGATGCCGTTTTAGAAGGTGCCTATTCAAGTCCTGCATTGACGGATGATAAGATTTTAGGCCTGCTTTTGCTGTAAAAAGGAAATTTTAATATGAAAAAGTTACTCATTACCGGGTTTGATCCCTTTGGTGGTGCCAATGTCAATCCTGCGTGGCTGGCGGTGGAGAACTTACCGGATCTGGTGGGGGATTTCAAGTTATGTAAACTTCCAATCCCGACGGTGTTTGCAAAAGCACCCCGGATGGTTATTGAAAAAGCGACTGAAATATGTCCGGACATGATCCTCTGTATTGGGCAGGCAGGGGGACGGGATGCGGTGACCCCAGAGCGGTTCGGCGTTAATATCCGGGATGCACGAATTGCTGACAATGAGGGCAATCAGCCCCAAGGAGAGAAAATTGCCCCCGATGGCCCTGCGGCCTATTTTGCAACCGTTCCTGTGGAGGCTATGGCACAGGCGGCCAGAGATGCAAAATGCCCCGCCGCTGTGTCCAACAGCGCCGGAGCATTTGTGTGTAACGATACCCTTTATTCCCTGCTGCACCATTTTGCAGACACAAAGGTAAAAGTGGGCTTCATCCATGTCCCATATCTGCCGTCGCAGGGGACACCATCTCTGCCGCTGGAAAAGACGGTGGCGGCACTGGAAGCCATGATAAGTGCTTGCGACCTAGATTAAAATACCCTTGCAGTGATCCACTTCATGTTGGATGATCTGGGCTGTCCAGCCGTGGAAAAGTTTTGTTTTGACCTTCATTTTTTCGTCCTGATACCGCACCTGAATGCTGCGGTATCGCTGGCATTTTCGAGGATCGCCCAAAAGAGACAGGCAGCCTTCTTCGGTTTCGTAGATACCGGCACAGTCGATGATCTCCGGGTTGAGCATCACAAAGTAGTTGTGACTGGCCTCATCAAAAAAGGCGATGATATTTTTTCGCACGCCGATCATGTTGGCGGCCATGCCGACGCAGCTGTCTTTGTAAAATTGCAGGGTGTCCAGCAGATCTCTGGCGATGGGCAGGTCTGTTTTGACGGCTGGCTCTGAGGGCAGAGCCAGAAAAATGGGGTCATGCATCAATTCTCGAACCATAG
>CAZPJH010000137.1:0-2153 GCA_964586875.1 uncultured Oscillospiraceae bacterium | reverse complement strand
CCATTTTGCATACCATGGCTCAACTGGAAGCCCAGGGGTATGAAGTGACCTACCTGCAGCCGGATCATCTGGGCCGCATCACCGTGGAGGATTTGAAGGCCGCCCTGCGAGAGGATACTATTCTGGTTTCTGTGATGATGGTGAACAACGAAGTCGGCTCCGTCATGCCCATCGCCCAGATGGCAAGACTGACCCATCGGATCTGTCCCAATGCCCTGTTCCATACCGATGCAGTACAGGGTTTTTTGAAAATCCCCTTCGCTGCCAAAACACTGGGGGCTGACCTGATTTCCGTTTCCTCCCACAAAGTCCACGGTCCCAAAGGCTGCGGCGCACTGTATATCAGCCCCAAACTGAAATCCTTCCCTGCCCTGCTGCAAGGGGGTGGTCAGGAGGGGGGCTACCGCAGCGGCACAGAAGGAACACCGGCCATTTTCGGATTTGGTGCAGCCTGCGCCGAAGTTTCTCAAACTTTTAAAGCCGATATTGCCCAAGAAAAAGCATTTCTTGACGAAATTGCAGATAAAGTCGCCGCCATGGACGGCATCCGGATCAACGGTTGCCATGAAGCCCCCCACATTCTGAGCCTGTCCATTCCCGGCGTGCCCACCCAGAATTCCATCAACATTCTGCAAGACCGGGAGATTTTTGTTTCTGCCGGCTCTGCCTGTGCCAAAGGCCACCGCAGTCATGTGCTGACTGCCATGAAGCTGCCCCCGGAAACAATGGATGGTTCTTTCCGCATTTCTCTCAGCCGGGAAACCACCCAGGAAGATATTTTTGCACTGCTTGCAGGCATTCAGGCCATTCTGGACTGGAAAAATCGATAAAGCCACCATTCTTGGGACAAACTTCTATACACTTACTGTATACACCATACAGTATATGGTTCCGCACCGCACCAAAGCCTCCCTTGTGTAAAGGGAGGTGGCATAAATCTTTGATTTTTGACGGAGGGATTGTCATGCAGTCAAAGCATAATAAGCAGTTGGTTCCATTAGCAAGGCAATTGCGAAAAGGAATGACCAAAGAAGAGCGACATCTCTGGTATGATTTTCTGCGTTCCTATTCTGTCCGTTTTTCCAGGCAAAAGGTACTCGGGAAATATATTGCGGACTTTTACAGCGCGGAAGCGAAACTTGTGATTGAACTGGATGGTTCTCAGCATTATGAGGACGGCAATGCTCAGAAAGATGCGGAGCGGACAGCTTTTCTTGAAAATTACGGGTTAAAAGTCATCCGTATCCCAAATAACGAAGTCAGTAGAAATTTTCGTTGGGTTTGTGAGTATATCGATGCCACGGTAAAACAATCCCTCAGTCAGCTTCGCTGACAGCTCCCTTTACACAAGGGAGCCTTTGGGCGCTCCTACCCCAGTGCATAAAACAGTTAATCCGACCTATGATCATAACCATAGGTCGGATTAACTATTATATATGTCTACAAAATCATGACAGCTTTCTTATAAACTTTTCAGAAATTTCTTCACCTGACGGCGGTTTTTCAGGGCAATGGTTTCGACGCCTTCCGCTTCATTGAGCAGACGGTAGTACCCTTCCCTTTTGTTTTTATTAAAATTCCAGACCCATTTCAGAAATTCAAAATCGATCCGTTCCGGGCACCCTCCCCCCATATCCGGGCGCACCTTGCCGTAGGTAGTCAGCACACGCTTGGCTACCCCTCTCAGGCAGGCAAAACGGCTGAAATCCAAATAGATGATGGTATCACACCGCTCCATTCTCTGCGGCATGGTGCGGTTAAAATTGCCGTCCATAATCCACCGAGGCTTTTCCAATTCTTCAGCCAACGCTTTATCAAATTCAGCAGGTGTTGTTTCCACCCAGCCCGGCTTCCAGAAAAGCTTATCCAAATGAACCACTGGGATATTCAACTTTTCTCCCAGTTGCCGTGCCAGGGTGGATTTTCCTGCGCCACCGCAGCCGATGATCAAAATACGCTCCATATTTCCCTCCCCAAATGAAAAAGCGGCGCTGTGAAAGATCACAGCACCGCTTTCAGAATTTCTTAGATACGGTTCAATTAATAGGCAACGCCCCAGTAGACCATCTTCTTGGCAGGCTTGCCGCAGCAGGGACAAACATCATCCAGCTTCTCCTGTACAAAGGGGATGCAACGAGAGGACATACCGGCCT
>CAZPJH010000136.1:0-2194 GCA_964586875.1 uncultured Oscillospiraceae bacterium | reverse complement strand
CTCTCCACACCTCTCCCCCTTGATACTGCCAGTAACTATCCGAGAAAAGAAACACTTTAAGCTGTCCGTAAAGGGCAGCTTTTTTCGGTCAGTAAGGCAAAGCAACACAAAACAATAACAGGAGGTAACGATGAAAATCCGTAAATTATTCAAGAAAGCCGCTGCCCTTGCGTTGGCGGCGGTCACGGCATTGTCCGTAATGCCTGCGCAGGCAGCGTTTGCAGCGGGCGATATTGGTACGATTTCCTTTACCCACACCTATGACAGCAACGGGAACGCCATGAGGTACAATTCCAGTGCTGTCATTAACGGTTATACTTCGGGCGGCACGGGAAATTACAAGTACCGTATGTATGTGGACGGGGAAACGGCGTTCTGTATCCAGCCCGGTGTCCCCTTGAAAACAGGCAACACTCTGGCAAAGGCATCTTCCGACACATGGAACGCCCTTTCCTCTAACCAGAAAAAAGCGGTAGGTCTTGCCCTGCTCTATGGGTATCAGGGGAACAGCGGCGGCTTGTCTGGCACGGACGATGAGAAGTGGCTTGCCACACAGACCCTTGTATGGGAGTTTGTCACAGGCTGCCGTGAAGCCACAGGCTCCTATCAGCAGACAAGCACGACTGTTTACAGCCTGCACTTTGGCTCCAACTATGCGAACAGCGGCGCAAGGGCGGCTTATGACCAGATTGTTTCCCTGCTGACAGAGCATAACACCATCCCAAGTTTTATGTCGGGCAGTAAGAACGGCATCACAAAGGAGCTTGCCTATAAAGACGGGAAATACAGCATCACATTGACCGATGCAAACGGCGTGTTGTCCGATTATTCCTTTACAAGCTCCGACAGTAACGTGACCGTATCCAAGTCGGGAAACAAGCTGACCATCACATCGGAAAAGGCGGTCAGCGGCTCTGTCCGCATCACGGCAACGAGGAACAACGTGCCGACAGTCAGCAGCAGCGCAAAGATGATTGCCTATGGCGACCCGAACCTGCAGGATGTTGTGACGGGCGTGGAAAATGCCGACACCGTGGCGGCATATATCAACATCGAAACACCGACAGGCACGGTTACCCTTAAAAAGACTTCCGAGGACGGCGTGGTTGAGGGCATTCAGTTCACTATCAAAGGCGACAACTTCAATAAGACCGTGAAAACGGATGCCAACGGCAATCTGACTGTGGAGGGCTTATTCCCCGGCACTTATACGGTCACAGAGCAGAATATTGACCGCTATGAGCCGCAGCAGACCCAGACCGTGACGATTATCGGAGGAAAAACTTCGACTGTCACATTCAGCAACACCTTGAAGCGTGGCAGCCTTGAGGTTGTGAAAACGTCCGAGGACAATTTGGTGGAGGGCGTGAAGTTCCACCTTTACGGCACATCTTTAAGCGGTCTGGCGGTGGATGAGTATGCCGTGACCGATGCAAAGGGCGTGGCAAAGTTTGAGAATGTCCTTATCAGCGGTGATACCCCGTATGTGCTTGAGGAAGTGGATACGGCAGTCCGCTATGTCGTTCCCGATTCCCAGACCGCCCCGATTGAATGGAACAAGGTCACAAACCGCAGCTTTACCAACATCCTTAAAAAGTTCAACGTGACCGTGACTAAGACCGATGTGGAAACAGGCGGCACACCGCAGGGCGATGCTTCCCTTGCAGGTGCAGTTTACGGCATCTACAAAGGTGAAGAAGTGATTGACACCTATACCACCGATGAAAACGGTCAGTTCACGACCAAGTATTATGTATGCGGAAATGACTGGTCTGTGCGTGAAATTAGCCCGTCCGAGGGCTACCTGCTTGATGAAACCATCCACCATGTAGGGGCAGAGCCAGAACTTTATACGATTGAGTATAATTCTGCAAAGAATGATGTGAATGAGCAGGTCATCAAAGGAAATATCGCTATCATCAAGCATACAGACAACGGCGACACCCAGATTGAAACGCCCGAAGATGGTGCGGTGTTTGAGGTGTTCTTAAAATCCGCAGGCGGCTATGAGAACGCAAAGGAAACCGAGCGTGACATTCTGACCTGTGATGAGAACGGATTTGCCCAGACTAAGGATATGCCGTATGGCGTCTATACCGTGAAGCAGACCTCTGGATGGGAGGGGCGTGAGCTGATGAAAGCGTTTGATGTGTTCATTAACTCTGACGGGCAGACCTACCGCTATCTCATTAAC
>CAZPJH010000135.1:0-2210 GCA_964586875.1 uncultured Oscillospiraceae bacterium | reverse complement strand
GCTGAAAAGCAGGTGGTGTCCCTGTGGAATATGGGTAAGGTCGTCCACGGCGAGCGTGGCGAGTAAATATTGGATCCCCGGAGCAAATGCTTCGGGGATTTCTGCTTGACAAAACTGTTATACTGATATACAATACAGTCATAACGGAAATGACAGGAGTGATGACTTGAATATACTGATCGATAATAAAAGCGGTGAACCGATTTATAATCAGATATTTTCCCGAATTCGGGCGCAAATTGTCAGTGGCGAGCTGAAAGAACATGAATTGTTACCCTCTATTCGGGGCCTTGCAAAGGATCTGCGTATCAGCTTTTTGACCACAAAACACGCCTATGATGAGCTGGAAAAGGAGGGATTTATCTATACGGTTCAGGGAAAGGGCTGTTATGTAGCTGCCCGGAATTTATCCCTCGTTCGGGAAGACAGTCTTCGGAAAATCGAAAGCTGTATGGAAGAAATTTTACATTTTGCCAAAGTGGGCAATATCAGCAAAGAGGAAATCAGAGAAATCATTGATTTCACCTTGGAGGAAAATCTATGAATGCCATTGAGATCAAAAATGTAAGCAAGAGCTATTCCAGTTTCAAATTGGACAATTTAACCTTGACCCTGCCCAGTGGCTGTATCATGGGTCTGGTGGGGGAGAATGGGGCAGGCAAGAGTACACCATAAAGCTGATTTTGGATATGATCCACCGTGACAGCGGCAGCATCACCCTGTTGGGAAAGGACGACCAAAAGGACATCCATCTTGTCAAGGAGGAAATCGGTGTCGTCATGGATGAGGTGGGCTTGCCGGAACATCTGAACACCAGGCAGGTGGGCAAGATCATGAAGCGTATTTACTAGAACTGGGATGAGATCGCCTACAACGGCTTTCTTCAAAAGTTGGGAATTCCCGGCGATCGAGTGTTTAAGGATTTTTCCAGGGGCAATAAAATGAAGCTGGGCATTGCCATCGCCCTGTCCCATCATCCCAAATTACTTATTCTGGATGAAGCAACCAGCGGCCTTGATCCTGTTGTACGGGATGAGGTGGTGGAGATTTTCAGCGAATTTACAAGGGATGAGGATCACTCCATTTTGATTTCCTCCCATATTGTCAGCGATTTGGAAAAGCTCTGCGATTATATTGCCTTTCTGCACAAAGGAAAGCTGCTGCTGTGTGAGGAAAAAGATCAGCTGCTGGATCAGTACGGTATCATCCATTGCACCGAGCAGCAGCTGGCGGCCCTGGATGCAAATGCGGTTCGGTATTCTAAGAAAAACAACTATGGCGTGGAAGCCATGGTGCGCAGGGATGCAGTTTCCGGGGATATTCATATCAGTCCCATCAGCATAGAGGAGCTGTTCCTGTTTATGGTAAAGGAGTGCGGGTAAATGAAGGGACTTATTTTAAAGGATATTTACGTGTTTGGTAAATCCATGCGTGGTTACATTGGTGTGATTGCTGCGTTTTTGCTGGCGCCTTTTGCCGGAGAGAAGTGGGCGTTTATGTCCCTGTATGCCTGCATGATGGTGGGGGCTATGGCGCAAAGCTGGATCTCTCTGGACGAAAGAAGTAAGTGGCAGAGCTATGCGGCGACAATGCCTGTGAAAAAATTCGATTATGTATCCTCTAAGTACATTCTGGCGTTGATCGCCACCGGTGATGTGATGGCAGCATCGGCAATCTTGAACATGATCTGCGTTTTAACTACGGATTATTTCCGCTGGGCGGATCTGATCAGAACTTTGGCAATGCAGTTTTCTATCAGCTGTCTGGCTGTTGCTATCCAGCTGCCCTGGATCTTCAAGTACGGTGTGGAAAAAGCACGGATCGCCTATTATGTGATGGTTTTATTTGTGACAGGGGGGGCTATCCTGCTGGATGGCTCTCAGGATGTGATGGCGTTGGAGGGAACCGCGTTGCTTGGGCTATGCTTGCTATCAGCCCTGGTCTATGTCTTAGCATGGTGGCTTTTCATCCGGTTTTATGAGGAAAGGGAAGTGTAACAGTGGATGCTGTCTTCCATAGGCGGCACGTGACCACCTGTGGAAGACAAAAACCTTCCCGGAAAAGAAAATAAAAATTTTTCGAAAAAATGAAAAATAATGCTTGCATTTTTCGGCAAGGTGTGCTAATATACTCAAGCGCTGAGGCGCAAGAGAAAAATATCCGGGTGTGGCGAAGTTTGGTATCGCGCTTGAATGGGGTTCAAGAGGCCT
>CAZPJH010000134.1:0-2229 GCA_964586875.1 uncultured Oscillospiraceae bacterium | reverse complement strand
TTGTTCAAGGGGTTGCCGTCCGCCTTCAGCGCCCGGTACACCATCAGCATGGCCTCCTGCCGGGTCAGGGCCCGGTTGGGCTCAAAGTAGCCGTTGTAGCCCATGGCGATCCCCAGCTGGTTGGCAACGCTGGCGGCCTGGGCGTAGTAGCTGTCGGCGGGCACGTCGTTGAAGCGGACGGTGCCGCCGGCCTTGAAGCCGAAGGCCCGCACCAGCATCAGGGCGAGATCCGCCTTGGTGATCTGCCCCGTGGGGTTATAACGGCCTCCCCCCACGCCCTCCACCGTCTTGTTCCGGCTAAGGAACTCCACTGCGTCCACCGCCCAGCCGTGGCGGCCCATGTCGCTGTAGAGCTGGGTGGATGTGGAGCGGGAGATGTTCAGCACGATCGTTCCGCTCACCTGCTCCCCGCCGTCGCTGCTGTAGCCGATGTAGGTGACCTCCACCTGACCGGAGTATCCGCCCCGGGGGACAAAGCTCAACTGGTCGATGTTGGGCGCGCCCAGGCAGTAAAACCGGTCGCCGCTCTTGACCTCGGCCCCCGTCTTAAAGCCCTGGTAGCCGTAGTACAGCCGCCCCTGCTGTGGATCGGGCAGACCGGTGATCCGGATATAGGACAGGCTCTGGCTCATCACCGGGCGGCACACCGAGCTGATCCCGTAGGCCGACAGCCAGATCTGGCCGGAGTTGTACCCGGACAGGGTGACGTCCGCCGGGGACGCCGCCCCTACCTGGAGGATCAGCTCCCCCTGGAAGGACTGGCGGTTCCCCGCGTTGTCCGCGGTGGAATAGGCGGTGAAGGGGATGCTGGCGCTGCCGGCGGTGGTTCCGGCGTGGAAGGAGATCCGATCCAGATGCTGGTGCCAGTTCTCCTTGGGCGCCCGGTAGTAGGGCGTGCCCGACGCCGCCGGATAGTTGTAGCTCTCCCCCCGGTAATCGTAATACAGATCCCCCAGGGCCAGCTCGTCGGGGAACTGGAATTCCACATACTCCAGGCTGACCCCCATCTGGAGCAGGGCCACGCCGTTGAAGTCGTTGGCGTTGAAGGTCACAGACTCCCCCTTGGCCACCGAGTAGTGGACGGTGGACCGCTCCTGCTCCCCCAGGGTGATATAGAGGGTGCCGGTGAAGGAGGTGCCCCCCTCGCCGTAGCCGGTGTAGTGGATGGACACCTGATCCGCGCCGTTGGAGGCGGGCACGAAGCTCACGCCGCCGATGCCGGGGATGCCGCTGTAGTAGTAGCGGTTGTCCGCGCTCACCCGATTGCCGGAGCCGCCCTGGTAGTTGTAGTACAGCGTGCCCTTGTCATAGGCGGGCAGCTGGAAGCGCACATAAGCCAGGGTGTCCCCGATGGTGGCCTGGCAGGCGGAGTTGAACAGGCTGGGCTGGAGCTTCACGGGCTGGCCCCACTGGCCGTTCTGGTAGACATTGGCCGTCTCCCCCGCGGCGCCGGCGGGGGTGACGTTGATAATCACCTCGCCAGTGAAGGAGGCCCCCGACGTGTCCATGCAGCGGAAGCTGATCCGCGTTTCGCCCACAAAGGCCTCGCTGGGCACAAAGCACACGTCGTCAATGGTGTTCCGGCCGGTGCGGCCGTACTGGGTGGTGGTGGACACCCGCCCGGCGTACTGTCCCTGGGCGGTGTAGCCGTAGTACAGCCCCCCCTGCCCGGACTGGGGCAGGTTGAAGGTGACATAGCTCAGATCCCGTCCCATGCGGGCCCGGCAGTAGGCGTTGAAGTCGCTGCCCAGGAAGTAGGCGGGCTGGCCGGAGGTGGTCTTGTAGCGGATCCCCTGGGAGCCCGCCACGTCCACCTTGGCGGTGACGGAGAAGGACGAGCCGTTCTGGGCCCAGCCCACAAAGGTGATCTCCGCCGTGCCGTTGAACCCCTGGCGGGGCACATAGTACAGCTTATCCAGCGTCTCCAGGATGCTGGAGGTGCGCTGGTAGACAAAGCGGTCGGTGGCGCCCACCCCCGCGCCGGTGTTGGCCTCGGAGTCATAGTTGTAGTACAGGGTGCCCTGCTCGGTGGGCACCATCACATTGGTGATGTAGTGCAGGGGCGAGCCCTCCTCCACCACCTCGTCGTTGGCCCCCAGCACCTGGGTCTTGAGCTTGCTGATCTCGTTGATCTGCCCGTACAGCGTGTCAAAGGTCAGCGGCTCGCTGGTGGTGGCGGACAGGTTGCTGATCACCGACTCCTTGTCCTCCGTCACCTCCACCCGGCAG
>CAZPJH010000133.1:0-2248 GCA_964586875.1 uncultured Oscillospiraceae bacterium | reverse complement strand
CAGGCACGCTCGCCCTCTTCCCGGATCACACGATCCACTTCCTTGCGGGATTTTTCCACCATATCTTCGATACGGGTGGGGTGGATACGGCCGTCCACGATCAGCTTTTCCAGAGCAAGTCTGGCCACTTCACGGCGAACAGGATCAAAGCTGGAAACGGTGATGGCTTCGGGGGTGTCGTCGATGATCAGATCCACACCGGTGATGGTTTCCAGAGTGCGGATGTTACGACCTTCACGGCCGATGATGCGCCCCTTCATCTCATCGTTGGGCAGAGGAACCACAGAAACGGTGGTTTCGGCAGCGTGGTCGGCAGCGCAGCGCTGGATGGCCAGAGCGATGATCTCACGAGCCTTGTCGTCGGCTTCGTCTTTCATCTGCTGCTCGATTTCTTTGATCTTCATAGCGGTTTCGTGGCGGACTTCTTCCTCCACGGAGTCAAGCAAATGCTGCTTGGCCTGCTCCTGGGTCAGGCCGGAGATCACTTCCAGAGCCTTCAGCTGAGCGGATTTGGCAGCCTCTGCTTCTGCCTGAGTTTCAGCAACCTTTTGCAGTTTTTTTGCAAGTTCCTCTTCCTTCTTTTCAAAGGCTTCGGTCTTTTTGTCCAGAGTGGACTCTTTCTGTTCCAGACGGCGTTCCTGCTTGCTCAGTTCCGCCCGGCGCTCTTTGACTTCTTTTTCGTACTCTGTGCGGGATTTATGGATCTCTTCCTTGGCCTCCAGGAGCATTTCCTTGGTCTTGCTCTCGCTGGCACGGAAAGCGTCGTTCATAATGCGTGTGGCCTCTTCTTCAGCACCCTTGATCCGCTTCTTCGCGTCCTTGTCTTTCAGACCGTAGAAGACAAAACCAAGTGCAATGCCGATCAGAGCCGCAACGATGCCTACAATAACGTATACCATAATATCTGCAACGCACCTCCTTCGTTAATATGGCACTTGCCATCGAGGTGGTCGTGAAAATGGCCTTATGCAGTTTTCATTGGCAAAAGCCGCCCTGTTGGGCGGAAAAATGTGCAAATTCAACGCCATAAGGCGCAGGGGAGGCAGAAGCTCACCCCCTTGTCCCGAAGACCCCGGCAAATGCCGGTTATCATGAAACGCCGGTTTCGTCCATACTGGGCCAGCGTACACTTTACCGTCTATTATTTTATCGATACAGAGGCGGAATGTCAAGATGATTTCCGGAAAAATATAAAAATATGCCTCTGGAATATTTGATTTTGAACAGACTGCCAAAAAACAGAAGAAATCTTTCTGCAATCAACGAGCGATATGGATATGTTGCACAAAACGGGAGAAATAAAGGGAAAACAAGAGGAAGATGAAACAATTTTGTGATTTTTGCAAATAGTTTGCAGAGTGTATTTAATGGTTATATAACCATATACAACAATCAAAAAGCCGCAAACAGGAAGAGAAGCCGAGGAATTCAGAAGAAAATGGAATAAATTAACAATAAAGTCATAAAAAATGGAGAAAAACATTAAAAATCTCTTGTAAACAGGGGCGGATGCTTCAATTTTATTCAATGTGCGAATTGACGGGCAGGGCAGTTTCTGTTACGATAATGTCACAACCCAATCAGAGCGGAAGGAGGTTTTATTTATGACTGGGATTGAAATCATGTGGCTGACGCTTCTCATTGGATTTTTAACCATTGAGGGTGCCTGTCCCATCCATTTGGTTTCCGTTTGGTTTGCGGTGGGCGCACTGGCGGCGTTGGTTACGGCGATGCTCAACGGTGCGATCTGGCTTCAGATCCTGCTGTTCTTTACGGTATCGGGTCTGTTGCTGTTGGCCTTCTTGCCTTTGGTAAAGAAATACCTGAATCCGAAGGTCACGGCTACGAATGTGGACTCGGTCATCGGTTCTACCGGACGGGTCACGGCTTCCATCGACAATGAGGATTGCCTTGGTCAGGTGAAGCTGGGGGCAATGGAATGGACAGCTCGCTCCACTTCCGGGGAAAAGATCCAGGAAGGCACGCTGGTGCGGGTAGACCGTATCGAAGGTGTCAAGGTGTTTGTGACACCCGTGTAAGTACATTGAAACATCATAGGAGGTAAAAAATATGTGGTTTGTAATTGCGATCGTTGTCATTTTGTTTCTGATTATTATTTCCAGCATTTCTGTTGTTCAGCAGTCCTATGCTTACGTTATTGAGCGGCTGGGTGCATTCCGTACCGTCTGGAGCGTGGGCGTTCACTTTAAAGTTCCCTTCCTGGATCGGATCGCCAAGAAGGTCTCCC
>CAZPJH010000132.1:0-2362 GCA_964586875.1 uncultured Oscillospiraceae bacterium | reverse complement strand
TTAAGGTAACAGTAACTTTTAATCCTACGCTTTCAAATATAGCTTTGGATCATATCGCGATTTACTATCCTTTCTATTTTGGATTCTCATCTGAAACCTCAGTATCTGTTTCAAATTTTAGTTATAATTTTTCTTATGATCCGGGTGGTGAAAATTTACAGAAGGATTATTCCGAATATTTTCAGCAGATTATATCTGCCGGTAGCGGTTATCCTGTACCAGATGGCTCTACCCTCGATAGCAGCGTTAACAGTCTTAATTCCGCCGAAGGAGTTGTAAAGGATAAATCATCATCTTTGATAAATAGCGTATCATCTGAAATGTCAGATAACCTATCTCAAGCAAAAGCTCTGTCAACAACTCTTAAACCAGCTGCTGTTCAGATTAATAATATCTATAATTCGTTCTTATCTGTTCTTCCGGCTGAAGTTAAAGCAGTTTTTATAGCCGTCCCACTTTTACTGTTTGTTGGTTGGCTTGTCGGAAGGATAAAAGAGTAATGCAGTATATTGTCGATTTTTTCAAAGCTCTTGGCGATATAATTTCAACTATCATTGATTTTGTAGTCGATCTATTTGAAGGTATCGTTCAATTCTTTACTGATCTTCCCACTTATATTGACCTATTGGAATCATATCTCGATCTTGTACCGACGCCGTTTAAGGTTATGTTTACTATGGTTCTTGCTTGTATTCTTTTATTTGTTGTTATCGGCAGGAGGGGAACTTAATGAACTCACTTGAATTCATCATTTCCAATGTTGGAGAAGCTTTTTCAATCATGTCTGATTTTGAAGTTCTTCCTGGTGTTTCTCTTCTTACTTTCTGTATTGTTCTTCTTGTATTACATACTCTTTTTGACATTTTATGGTTTGGAGCAAAATCATTTATGAGTTCAGATGCTCACTATATGGCTAATCAAACGCGAGAAACTCGTTGGAATCGAGGTAATAAAGATTGAACTATTATGACTACAGATCATATTTTCAAGAGATAACTAAAGATCTTGATAATATATACTCTCGTCAAGGACAAATTCTCACTGAACTTCAAGAAACAAGAACTGAATTGAATAAGAATTTTGACAATTTAAATAACACTATTAAAGGTTATGGTATTCTTATTACTGCCGTTATTCTTATCGCTACTGTATTTGGGGTATTATCAAAATGATCGAATATATAAAATCTGTTCTCGGGATTGCATCCGATGTAACAGAGTTTGACCTTTACTTGGTCATTATATGCGCTATATCCATTATGTGGATAGTTAAATCGGTGATTACTGGCTTATATCAGTCGGTTTTACACATATTTAGATAACAGAAAGGAGTTTGCAGTATGACTTTATTTTTGTCAGAAACTGCGACAGGTATGGAAAGCATTACTACTGTAACAACGTTTCTTTGGGGTCAGATTACACAAGTCGTTAGCACTATCGTATCTACTCCGCTTCTTCTGATTCCTGTCGGTCTCTTCGTTGCCGGCGGAGCAGTAGGACTTGCTAAGCGCTTTATCGGTCGTTAAAAGCGGGGGCATTCTGCCCCTGCTTTTTTAAGGAGCATTTAAAAATGATTGACCTCATATCTTATACTCTTGATATAGTTCTCGAGCTTCTTGCCGGGTCTTATTTCCGTTATTCTGTTGGGGTTTTAGTTATACTCGGTGTTCTTGCTTTATTTTATAGATTGGCAGGTAAAAGCAAATGATCACCTGTTTCTTCGGCCTTCCCGGCTGTGGCAAATCCACCTTGCTTGCTAAGATTGCTCAGCAGGAGCTTAAACGCATCAGGAAAGGGAAGAGTAAGTATAAAAGAGTACTAAGCAACTATTATATTCTCGGCTGCCACAAGCTCAATTTCCGAGATATAGGTCTTGTGGATATGTCAGACAGCTTACTTCTAATTGATGAGATTAGCCTTGATGCTGACAGTCGTGACTACAAAGACTTCTCAAAAAACCTTAAACAGTTCTTCATTCTTCATCGGCACTATGGAGTTGATATTATTTACGCAACTCAGCAGTATGATGGAGTTGACCGTAAAATTCGTGAACTCACTCATAATTTGTACTACATGAAAAAGATCGGTCCGATTACTTATGCAACGACTATTTTCAGGAAGATCACAATAAGCGAAGATAGTGAAATAAAAATGGGATATGTATTTCCATCACTTCTCAAAATATTTACTGACATCAAAAATACTATGGTTTTCTGTTGGCGTCCTCGTTATTATAAATATTTTGATTCTTTTGATGCTCCTGCTTTGCCTTGCAAAGACTTTGAAATCTATGAATAGCAGCAGCTGCAAGCGAACAATGTTCGCGCAGCTGCTGCCGAAGGATGTTGTTATATGTGAAAATT
>CAZPJH010000131.1:0-2413 GCA_964586875.1 uncultured Oscillospiraceae bacterium | reverse complement strand
ATTATTAAACTCGATAAAAAGTATGATTTTTTTATGAATAATTTTTTAACCTATTTTGATGGGTTTTGAGACCTGACGGTCGTGGCTACATCTTTGTAGAATGCACTTATTGAGCGTTTTACACTTATTGTAGAAGCGTTTTATAGACTTCATCACAGCTGTAGCAGACACTGGATATCTACATAAGAGTACTTTTTCAAAATTCGTGAGTGGTGCAAGTATTTGTACAAAGATGACGAGCGGTCCGTAGTCATCACAACGATTATGTATTATATGTTCTACTTGTTAGTAAGAATATTTTTGGTCAAGCGTATCAAGCACTAGTCCGAGTGTTGTCATAATTCGTATTAACATATATCACCTCATTATTTTATATGGCTAACGATTTGCGTAATCGACGAACTACAATTTGTATTGCCTGGTAATGATGGTTATTTATGCTGTCTACAAGGTGACAACCTTCGTGTTCGTCGCATATAATGCCATCGCGCATGCATTTTATGTTGTAATATACGATACCTTTACCATATTTTTTGTATTGTTCGGCGATATATTCAGCATATTCTGCCTGTCTGTTTAAGATGTAAGGCTGTAACGGCGTGAAACCTATCGGTATGTAGGTTATTTTTACGTTTATACCTTCTCGTGGTGTCGTTATTTGCAGCTTTTCAGGCTGTTTTTGTATCTGTACGACATTTGCCTGTTGTGCAATGAGATATTTTTGGTACTGTACGAGCGCATTTTTAGCCTTGTCGTGAGCTTTTATAGCGTTTTCACACGCTGCGTCAGCGATTACTTTATTTGCACCATGCGCATATTTAGTTGCATTGAGTGCTTTTGTGCGTGTAACTGCCGTGGTCGTATACTTTTTGTATAATACATCGTACACGTCGTCTTTTTTGACCCAATAGTTGCATATATTGAATGTATTTTGCAGACAATTGCATTTGCCGTATTCGTCACGGTTCTTACAATCATCGCATTTGCCTATACATCGGAAATATATACAGCTTTTGCATTTACGAATTTCTTTGTGCATAATTACCTCTTTATGTAATGCGGTTGATATTTACGTTTTATTTCATAAAATGAGCAAAGATTGGTGATAGTTTCTTCCAAATCATTGTAACGAGCGATTAACGATGCATTTTGTGGTATATGTCTACCGATATTACGCTTGTAATCTTCTAAACCATGTACAATAATGGTGATTTTGTCCTTATTGTAGTCAGTACGTAATAATGATAATGTGTCGAATAAGCATTGCGACATTGCATTTCGTGACTCGTCGTCACAATTGTCGTATATTTTGGGCAGGTCCGATAATTTTAAATCATATAGTTCTTGTAATAACATTTTAGCCTCCTTGTCTGGCACGGTTCTTATAATATGTAACTAATTTGAGAAAACGGCTCAATGCAATTTTCATATTATTTAGACATATGTAGTACATTGAGCCATTTTCACATTTTCACATTATTTAGACATATGTAATATATCGTGAGCGTTCCATTCGTCCCAGAATTCGTCGTCGTTATTCATTTCTTCACAATAATCGTCTAAAAGGTTCCAGTTACCCGTAGTAAGCCATTCTTCGACTAATTCTTTTGTGAGGTCACGATTGATATAGCCACCTGCGTTTCTGTGGAAAGATTTTACAGTATACAAGTCATTTTCGCTATTTTTACTGATAATGATTGCCCATCTACCGTATTGTTCACCGTCGTCGATGTAGAATGATATACCATCATTGTACTCGATGTTAAACACACCTCCTTCTGCTTTAGTTTTGAGTTCCAAATTGTGATACTTCATAATAAGTACCTCCTTGTAAAATATTTTATCTATCTTTGGAGTGATAGATTGGGGTGGGACTTTAAGGCGCCCACGATACCTTAGAGAGATTATTTTTTGAGTTTTTTGAGTTGTTCTTGATATTTTTTGATTTTTAATTCGAGTTTTTCGAGTTCTGTTAAGGGTTTCGGTTTATCTGCTTCACGTCTTTCTTTCACTTTGACCATTATATCCGCGATTATTTGTTTCTCTTCGTCAGTCATATAATCTTCGTCTTTCTTTCGAGGTTGACGGTTGGTAGTATCAATGTGACGAGTTTCTTTGTAGTCAAGTTCAATCTCGCCTGCGATTTTGACATTTTCGGCATCTACCCAAACTCTGTTGGCAGAATTTTCTGGTAATTTGAGTTTTAATTTGTTGGTCTTTGGGTCGGTTGATGTTTTCGTCAATTCAGTGACGACATCATTATCCGTGAGAAAGAATTGGTTAGTAGATTGGTTGTAAGATACTTTTATCATAAGGTACTCCTTATATTTTACGTCGACATGGGACTCGGACCCATTGACTTTCCGGTATCGACGACCTATCAGGTGATTTTAATCTTCGTAATCTTTGTAAT
>CAZPJH010000130.1:0-2420 GCA_964586875.1 uncultured Oscillospiraceae bacterium | reverse complement strand
CTTGGATAAACCTGTCTTGGGAAAACCTGAACAGGAAAACCCCGACCAATTAAATATAGATATATCAAGTAATCAAAAATCAAAGAAAGATATATCAAATACGCAGGAATCAAATCCTATCCCATCAAATCCCCCAACCCCCAGGGAGCGGATAGGAACGGATGGGATGGGAGCAAGAGATAGCTATCGTCAGATCGTTTTGGAGAATATCGACTATGACATTCTTATGCAGGATGACCGTATTGACCGAGATATGCTGGACGAGATCACAGAGCTGATCGTGGATACCGTTTGTTCTGTCAGACAGTATATCCGCATTGCCGGGGACGATTATCCGGCGGAGGTGGTGAAGTCCCGGTTTTTGAAACTGGACAGTTCCCATGTGCAGTATGTCATAGACTGCATGAAGGACAACAGCACCTATGTCCGCAATATCAAAAAATATCTGCTGGCGGCGCTGTACAATGCCCCTGTCACCATCAACAGCTATTATTCTTCTCTTGTGCAGCACGATCTGTACGGTAGCGGTCAAAGGAGGAATGAATAAATGCAGGAGCATGTGACCGGTAAAGCCGTAGCAATTATCATCAGCGGTGCAAAAATCAGTGAACACACACTGGAAAAGGCACTCAAAGCATTTTTGGAGGCACAAAAAGGTCATAATCCCAAAATACACCGGGGCAAGCAGACCCTCAAACAGCTTGCCGGGCAAAATGCCGGGCTTGCCAATATTGAGATATCCGACAAGAATATCAAAGCATTTTCCTCAGTGGCGAAAAAATATCATGTGGACTTTGCCTTGAAAAAGGATACGCTGGCAGAACAGCCCCGATACATGGTATTTTTCAAAAGCCGGGATGCAGATGCCATCACGGCGGCATTTCGGGAATTTACCGCAAGACAGCTTGATCGCAAGCCCACCGTGCGAGAACGGCTGCTAAAAGCCAGGGAGCAGGTGGCACAAAAAGCGGAGCAGCGTACCATTGACCGGGAAAAAGTCAAAGATCGGAGCGTGGAAAGATGAAAAAACTGCTTCAAAAGTATGCACCATATCTGCTGCTTCTGTATCCTTTCAACAAGGTGTTTCAGGCGTTCCGATTAACGCCGGGGGCGGATATCGGTGAAAAACTGCGTTCCCTGGGGGACGGCTTTTCGGCAGCATTTCATAGACTGTCACCGGGATGGCAATTGTTTGAGATCATGGGAAGTCTGCTGGCGGTGGCCGTGATCTGGCTGATCGTCCTGCTCAAAAGCGGAAAACCGAAAAAATATCGTTTAGGCGAAGAATATGGTTCTGCCCGGTGGGGAACGGCGGCGGATATTGCTCCCTATATGGACGAGGATTTTTTCAAAAACATCCCCATGACCAAGACGGAATATATCACCATGGCCAGCCGTCCCAAACAGCCGAAGTACGCCAGAAATAAAAATATTCTGGTCATCGGCGGCAGTGGCAGCGGCAAAACACGGTTCTTCTGCAAGCCTTCGCTGCTCCAAGCCCATTCTTCCTATGTGGTCACAGACCCCAAAGGAACTCTACTTCCCGAAATAGGCACCTTTCTGGAACGGAAGAAGTACCGTATCAAGTGCCTGAACCTGATCAATTTCAAAAAATCCATGAAATACAATCCGCTTGCGTATATCCGTTCGGAGAAGGATATTTTGAAACTGGTCAATGCCCTGATCATGAATACCAAAGGCGAAGGAGACCGATCCGGGGAGGATTTCTGGGTCAAAGCAGAACGGCTTTATTATTCAGCCCTCATCGGTTACATCTGGTATGAGGCCACGGAGGATGAAAAGAATTTTATCACCTTGCTGGATCTAATCAATGCAAGCGAAGCACGGGAAGATGACGAAAATTATCAAAGTCCCGTGGATATTCTTTTTGATGACCTTGCCAAAAAGGAACCGGATCACTTCGCTGTGAAGCAATATGTAAAATTCAAAATGGCGGCCGGCAAGACATTAAAAAGTATTTTGGTGTCTTGTGGTGCCCGACTCGCTCCCTTTGATATCAAGGAGCTTCGGGAGCTTATGGAGTATGACGAATTGGAACTGGATACCCTTGGCGACAGCAAAGCGGCGTTGTTTGTGATCCTTTCAGATACGGACAGCACCTTTAATTTTGTGGCAGCCCTCATGTATTCTCAGCTGTTCAACCTTCTCTGCGATAAAGCAGATGATTTTTACGGTGGTCGGTTGCCGATCCATGTTCGCCTGATCCTGGACGAATTTGCAAATATCGGTCAGATCCCCAACTTTGACAAGCTGATCGCCACCATCCGAAGCCGTGAAATATCGGCTTCTATTATTTTGCAGTCCCAAAGTCAGTTGAAATCCATTTACAAGGACAGCGCAGATACCATCGTCGGTAACTGCGACAGCACCTTGTTTTTGGGAGGCAAGGAGAAATCCAC
>CAZPJH010000129.1:0-2538 GCA_964586875.1 uncultured Oscillospiraceae bacterium | reverse complement strand
CCGTGCAGGCAATGAAAATATCCTGTACGCCGCGATTCCGCATCCCATTGAGGACTGTTGCCCAGAATTTTGCGCTCTCATTCTCGCCGACCCACATGCCCAGCACGTCCTTGCGGCCGTCCAGATCGATGCCGATGGCGATGTACACTGCCTTTTTCACAATCTGGCCTTCGCTGCGCACATGGTAGTGGATGGCGTCCGTGAAAACGACTGCATAAACACTTTCCAGCGGTCGGTTCTGCCATTCCCGGACGATGGGCAGTATTTTGTCCGTGATCCGGCTGATGGTCGTATCCGACACGTCCAGCCCATAGATTTCACGAATATGAGCTTCGATGTCCGCTGTCGTCATCCCTTTTGCGTACATGGACAGAATCTTTTCTTCGATGTCCTGACTGATGCTCGTCTGGTGCTTCTTCAGCAGCTGCGGCTCGAATTCGTCCTTTCGGTCCCGGGGCACGGCTACCTCCACCTCGCCGAAACTGGTCTTTAGTGTCTTGCTGCTGTGGCCGTTCCGGCTGTTGTCGGTATCCTTGTTCCGGTAGTCGTATCTGCTGTAGCCCAGCTCCTCCTCCAGTTCTGCATCCAGCCCGTTCTCCATGAATTCCGCAATGGTTTCCCTGAACAGATTCTGGATGTCCGCCATGCTGCTGATGTTGCTCTCCTGCAGCAGCTCGCGGATCTTTGCCCGCCGGGCGTTCTCTTCCGGGGTTCGGTTTCTTCTGGCCATAGTTGAAAACCTCCATTCAATGCTTTTATTCTACACCAACTTGGAGGTTTACACAATTTATGGGATGGTCTCATCAATAATGCTTTCAATGCCCACAATTTGTAAGCGGTCACGCTTAGAAGAGTTATCACCACCCGGCATAGGTTGCAGATATCGAGGGTCGTGGACAAATCCCAAAGAAATCGGACCAATGTGGTCAGCAGATGTGCCATCAAAGAAAGCACTTCCCATAAACTGATTAGCTGCATGGATATTTCCGTCACTCCAATATTCATAAGCGCGCCTGTCTTTGGTGTAGGATTTAAGGTTTTCTTTTGAACGACTTTTATCCTGAGTGGCTTAACAACAGCGATTGTATGTATGGAATCCATCATATCGATCAGGAAAATATGACATTGCTCCTGGACCAAGGCATTTTTTATCCCCTTTTTCGGCAAGCGTACTCTAATGCCTCGATAATTTCATCTTTTTCAGCAGTACGGGTATATAAATCTAAGTCACCTTTTTCAATCAGAAATGATGCAATATCAACTTTTCGGACACCGTTGTTGATGAGTTCATCCCAAATATCGCTGATGTGGTCACAATCAGAGAAATCTGTGCCGAATTTGTTGTTCAGGGATTTAAGAGAATTAGCATTTGGGTAGTGGTAGTAAAGGGACATTTCTTTGCCGCAAATCGGGCAAACTCTCCATTTTGTAGGATGGATTTCGAGCATTACATCAGCATACATTCCTGGATATGCTTCGTGTCTTACCACAAAGTCCAACTCTTGAGCTTTATCGATACACCAATCAATGCGTTGCTGACCAATTTCGGATTTTGCTGTGGCTATCCATGCATAGGTGCCGTCTGGTTTTTTCTTGATAGGTAAACCTTTGTAGTTAGGGTTATTTACAATTCATTCCATATACTTCAAAAAACTTTGATGCCACTGTTTTTCATCTTGAGCCATAATAAGACCCCTATTTGTGTATGTGAAATTCAGTTTTAGTTAACCCTGCAATCCAACGTACACTACAGATTTTATGTTGTGATGGAAGTGCACCAAGGTTACTTTGCCCGGTGGGCCTTGCGCTGGTGGAGCAGCACCATCCCGATGCAGCACAGGGTTGCCATGCCTGCCCACAGCGCCAGGTGGCTGCTGTCGCCGGTCTTGGGCACGGGGGCCGGGGTGGGCGTGGGCTCGGCAGTGGGCGTTGCAGCCGTCGCAGGGCTGCCAGCCGTTGCCGGTGTTCACCTGCCACTGGTAGCTGGCGGCGTTGGTTACAGCCATGGTCAGGGTGATGGTTTCGCCCTCATCAAGGGTGATGGTCAGCGTCAGGGCGGTGCCGGGCAGGGCCTCCTCCGGGTGGGGCGCAAAGGTGCCGCCTGCAGCCGGGTTCGCCTGGGTGGTGATGGCGTGTATGGCAGTCCAGCGGGCCACGAGGGTGGTGTCCTGGGTGATGGGTGTGGCAAAGTCAAAGGCCGTGTCGCTGTTCGCCAGGTACCATCCGGCAAAGCCGTAGTGCGCCCGGGTGGGATTCGCCGGCCCGGCGACAGGGTAGCCACGGAGCACGCCTTTCTCCGCCACAGCCGAGCCGCCGTTGCTGTCGAAGGTTACGGTGCAGGGGTCGGTGTTCCAGGCGGCGCAGAGGGTTATGGCCGTGGTGTGGGGTTTGCTGAAGTCGTGGGGTGTATCGGGGGGTGCCGGTCTCATACCAGTGGGAGAAGAGGTATCCAGTCCGGCTGGCGGGTGCGGTGCTGGTGCCTTCAAAAGTGCCGGCCTTATGGTACCGTCGTTATACACCGTACGGTTAAATGTTGGA
>CAZPJH010000128.1:0-2545 GCA_964586875.1 uncultured Oscillospiraceae bacterium | reverse complement strand
CGGTGCTGATCGGAGCTGTGGTTCAGAACCAGATCCAGAATGATGGAAATGCCCCGCTTTTTTGCCTCTGCGAACAGCGTTTCCATATCCTCGATGGAACCGAACATGGGGTCAATGGCACTGTAGTCGGAAATGTCGTAGCCATTATCCACCTGAGGGGAGGCAAAGACCGGGGACAGCCAAATGCCGTCGATGCCCAGCTTTTCAAGATAGTCCAGCCGGGAAATGATGCCCTGCAGGTCGCCGATGCCATCGCCGTTGGTGTCCTGAAAGCTTTTGGGATAAATTTGATAAAAGACGGCGGACTTCCACCAGCCGTGTTTGGATTTGTCTAAATGTATTTTAGTCATAAGAAATTCTCCTTTCGGGGATGTTTGATTTCAGTATAAGGGGAAAACGCAGATTTTGCAAGATATTTTTCACACTGCGAAAAAAGTGGTGAACCCAGTATAATCTTCTTAGATTTACATATTATAGCATCGTAATTTGTAAATAAAAAGGAGAATATATATGAAAGCAACAGGAATCGTTCGCCGGGTGGACGACCTTGGCCGGATCGTGATCCCCAAAGAGATCCGCCGCACACTGCGTATTCGGGAAGGCGACCCGTTGGAAATATACACGGAAAAAGATGGCGGTGTGATCTTCCGCAAATATTCCCCCATGGGAGATTTGCAGGATTTTGCTGCCCAGATGTGCGAAGCCATTGGGGCAAATACCGGCCGCATTGCGGCGGTGGCCGATCGGGACAACATCATTGCCCTGTCCGGCGCACCGAAACGGGAGCTGGTGGATAAGCCCAACTCCCAGGCGTTGGAAAGGCTGATGGAGCAGCGGCGCAACTATCGCTACACCCCCGGCGAAAGCCTCATTAAGGCGACGGAGGAGTCGGACAAATACCATCTGGCGGCTGCTTCCCCTATTTTGTCTCAGGGAGATCTGATGGGCTGTGTAATGCTTTTGATGGGGGATGACAATACACCGTTGCCGGAGGGAGAGCAGAAACTGGTGCAGACGGTGGCAGGTTTTTTAGGCAAGCAGATGGAAAGCTGAATGATGACAATGTAAAAGTTCAGAGTTTAAAAGAAAAAAGTGGCCGTTTTTCGGCCACTTTTTGTTTATTCCTGATTTCTCTTCTTCATCAGTTCACGCATGCGGATGGAGTGATCCAGTTCTCGCTTGCGGATACGCAGGGTCTTGGGAGTACATTCCAGCAGTTCGTCGTCTGCCAGGAATTCCAGACACTGCTCCAAAGACATGATCTTCGGGGGCACCAGACGGATGGCATCGTCGGAACCGGCAGCACGCATATTGGTCAGCTGCTTACGCTTGCAGACGTTGACGGTCATATCTTCGTTACGGCTGCAAATACCGACTACCATACCGGCGTACACAGGAGTGCCGGCGCCGATGAACAGCTGGCCACGTTCCTGGGCAGCACCCAGACCGTAAGCCACAGCTTCGCCGGTTTCAAAAGCGATCAGAGAGCCGGTCAGACGGCGCTCGATCTCACCTTTCATGGGGGCGTAGGAGTCCAGAACGGAGGACATAATGCCTTCGCCACGGGTATCGGTCAAAAATTCGTTCCGGTAGCCGAACAGACCACGGGACGGAACAAGGAACTCCAGACGGTAGCGGCTGCCCATGGGGGTCATGCCCAGCAGATCACCCTTCCGGCGACCCATTTTTTCAATGACGGCGCCCATGCACTCTTCGGGCACATCGGCCACCATTCTTTCAATGGGCTCGCAGAGCTTGCCGTCGATCTCCTTGGTCAGCACTCTGGGGGTGGATACGGAGAACTCAAAGCCTTCCCGACGCATGGTCTCCATCAAGATGGACAGGTGCATTTCGCCACGGCCTGCCACGTTAAAGGCGTCGCTGTTGGGCTGCTCGGTGACATGTAGGGAAACATCTTTCAGCAGTTCTTTTTCCAGACGGTCACGAATGTTACGGGAGGTTACATATTTGCCTTCCTTGCCGGCGAAGGGAGAGTCGTTAACGGCGAAGGTCATTTCGATGGTGGGATCGGAGATCTTCACGAAAGGCAGGGCTTCCACGGTGTCGGGGGCGCAGAGGGTGCGGCCAATGGTAATGTCTGCCATGCCGGACAGTGCCACGATCTCGCCGGCAGAAGCCTGCTGGATCGGGGTCTTGCCCAGTCCGTCAAAGGCATACAGTGCCACAACCTTGCCCTTCTGCTTCATGTCGGGATCGTGATAGTCGCAGATAGCCACTTCCTGGCCGACCTTGATGGTGCCCCGTTCCACACGACCCACGGCAATACGACCGACATATTCGTTATAGTCAATGGAGGACACCAGCATTTGCAGAGGGCCGTTCTCATCGCCCTGAGGGGCATCGATATAATTGATGATGGTTTCAAACAGGGGGGTCAGGTCGGTACCCACTTCGTCGGGGGAGTAGGAAGCGGTACCCTGACGGCCGGAGCAGAAGACGGTGGGAGAGTTGAACTGCTCGTCGGTGGCATCCAGATCCAGCAGCAGCTCCAGAACTTCATCCATGACCTCGTGGATACGGGCGT
>CAZPJH010000127.1:0-2610 GCA_964586875.1 uncultured Oscillospiraceae bacterium | reverse complement strand
ATCTGCAGCATGGCACGCTTATTGGTGACAAAGCTGTTGGTGTGCCAGATGTAAAAGCGCATAAAGCCGACTACTTTCTCGTCAACACGGGCAACGTAGATGGCGTTTTCGTAAATAGCTCCCTCTTTGATGCAGTCCTGAAAGAAATCCATGGGATAATCTTCTTCATCCAGCTGAATGCTTTTATCCCACTGAGCATGGTGCTGACTGACCTGCTTTGCAAGCCGATTGACGGCTTCAAAATCCTCCGGTTTTGCCAATTCAAAGATCACAGGAAACCCTCCCCATAGAAATTGCGTATGATTAAGCCAGAATTGCCTTGTGGAAGACCTTCTTGCCCTTGCGGATCTTCACGCCGTCTTTCAACATTTCTTCGGTAACAGCAAAGGTAGCAGCAGGCACCTTTTCATCATTGACGAACACACCGCCCTGCTCTACCAACTGGCGAGCCTGCTTGTTGGAAGGAGCCAAACCGCAGGCAACCATCAAGTTCAGAATACCGATCTTGCCGTCAGTGAGCTTGTCAGCGGTGATTTCGGTTGTAGGCATATTGGCATCGTCGCCATTGCCTGCAAACAGGGCTCTGGCCGCTGTCTGTGCCTTGTTTGCTTCTTCCTCGCCGTGAACCATCTTGGTTAGCTCGAAGGCCAACACTTCCTTTGCTTCATTGATGCGGGCATCCTTCCAGGTATCCATTTCGTCGATCTGCTCCAAAGGCAGGAACGTCAGCATACGGATGCACTTCATCACATCTGCATCGCCCACATTGCGCCAGTACTGATAGAACTCGTAGGGAGAAGTCTTGTTGGGATCCAGCCAGACAGCGTTGCCGGCGGTCTTGCCCATCTTTTTACCCTGAGAGTCGGTCAGCAGTGTGATGGTCATAGCATGGGCATCCTTGCCCAGCTTACGGCGGATCAGTTCGGTGCCGCCCAGCATATTGCTCCACTGGTCATCGCCGCCAAACTCCATGTTGCAGCCGTATTCCTTGAACAGATGGTAGAAGTCGTAGGACTGCATGATCATGTAGTTGAATTCCAGGAAAGACAGACCCTTTTCCATTCTCTGCTTATAGCACTCTGCACGAAGCATATTATTAACAGAGAAGCAGGCACCCACTTCACGCAGCAGCTCCACATAGTTTAAATCCAACAGCCAGTCGGCGTTATTGAGCATCATGGCCTTGCCTTCGCCAAATTCGATAAATTTCTCCATCTGCCGCTTAAAGCATTCGGCGTTGTGGTCGATATCTTCTTTGGTCAGCATTTTACGCATATCGGTACGACCGGAGGGGTCGCCGATCATGGTGGTACCACCGCCGATCAGAGCAATAGGCTTGTTGCCTGCCATCTGCAAACGCTTCATCAAGGTCAGGGCCATAAAGTGACCGGCGGTCAGAGAGTCAGCAGTGCAGTCAAAACCAATGTAGAAGGTGGCCTTGCCGTTATCGATCACATCACGGATCGCCTGTTCATTCGTCACCTGGGCAATGAGGCCACGAGCAACCAGTTCGTCATAGATTTTCATATATTATTCCTCCAAAGTTTGTTCTTTCGTTGTTTGTAAGAGTTTTACCAATTTTTCAGAAAGAATTGTGACATTCTTCTCATCCAAAACAGTATCTTTATTGGTGTGGATACGGCTACAATAAAGGGTTCCAAACCGATTACGGCGTAATGCTGCAATGCCGACACCGTAGGGGAAATTGCGCTGATCCGACGGATAAGCACTGAATCCTTTCTCCCGGATGGAAATTGCCTTATCCCCCACACAACCGCAAAGAGGACGCAGTATGGCAAGTTTTTCTTTGTCCTTTTTCAACTTGGCTGTAGGAAAAAGCAGGATCTCATCGCCATCACCGACACAGTCCAAATTCAGAATGATCTGATTTTTCGTTTCTTTTTTGTGCTGGCTTTGATAGGAGGAAGACCCCAGCAAACCTGCTTCTTCCAAGTCAAACAGGATAAATGCCACATTTTCCCGATCTTCCACAGCCAGATCAGCCACGGTCTGCAAAACAGTCACGACACCGGAAGTGTTGTCGTTGGCATTATGACGATTGGCAGGGCCTAGATACATAAACAAGATATCCACCCACAGGGCCATGTAGCCAGCCCACCAACTTAATTCCGAATTTCGGAAGATCAGCTGGGTCAGAAAACTGACCGCAAATACAAAGGCAAACATAAGGATCACGATAAATAATTGATAGCCCATAAATGTCCAGAAATTGCAAGGTGTGATCAAATTGGGAAAAGGCAATCTGGTGCAGGTATCATAGTGTGCTGTTAGCAAATACTTTGCTTTTTGGGGGTCACCGAAAATCACATTATGACTGCCAAAACTGCCCTTTTCAACTTTGCCTTCATATCCAAGGGATTGGGCATATTGCAGCACATCTTCCCGAAATGCCTGCTTTTGCTTCTTGCTTTTTCGTACCGGATAAGCGGTCAACACATCCATGGGATTTTGGATCATTTTTCTCTCTCCTTCTTGCGCAATATGAAAAACGCCCCCTGTCCTTACGGACAGAGGACGTAAAATACGCGGTACCACCTCTGGTTCGCCCTTACCTTACGATAAAGAGCCTCACGGCGTCTAGCAACGCCT
>CAZPJH010000126.1:0-2649 GCA_964586875.1 uncultured Oscillospiraceae bacterium | reverse complement strand
CAGGCAACTTCGACATTACCAACGTGTTCATCGACAATCTGTATAAGACCATCGGCGCCGACAAGGCCGCAGCTGAAGAATTCGTCAGCTGGTGCGCCGCTTTCGCCGCTGCTAACAATATGAACATCACCATCACCATCTCCGAGGATCCCGCAAACCTGTCCGACGAAGTCAAGAAGTACCTGTAACTCTACATCCCCCCGCTGCCACGGCAGCGGGGGATTTTTTGCAGTTCCGGCCGATTACGCAGTCTGATTTTTCAGTCTGCGTTTTTTCATACACACTTTGTCCATTTTTCCTGTGAAAGCCCACAAAAATGCGCTCTGTCTGTCTGGCGTTTTTTCTTATTCTTTCATATTGACAATCTGATGGGGTTATGTCATAATATTGTGTAGCGTGCTACATTTTTAAAAGGAGGTTTTTGTGTTGAAAAGGCACTTTGGCCACCGATTTCGCATTCTTCACTGGTGTACCGACCAGAT
This sequence comes from uncultured Oscillospiraceae bacterium, assembly GCA_964586875.1. Taxonomy (GTDB): domain Bacteria; phylum Bacillota; class Clostridia; order Oscillospirales; family Oscillospiraceae; genus Faecousia. The sequence continues at coordinate 2,167 of CAZPJH010000126.1, read as the reverse complement.
GACCACCGATGCGCTGGCACAAATGGATCTGACCTCTTCTCAGGGGCGGATCATGGGCTTCATCGCCCGTGCAAAAACGCCCCCCTGCGCCCGGGATATCGAGGACTTTTTCGGTCTGAGCCACCCCAGTGTATCCGGCACTCTGGCCAGGTTGGAAAAAAAGGATTTCATTGAATTCCGCCCGGACGAAGCAGACCACCGTTGTAAACGCATCTATATTCTGCCCAAGGGGCAGGAATGTCACAGCAGAATGGTGCAGGTGATTGATGGCATTGAATCGCAGATCGTGGCAGACTTTACCGCCGAGGAACAGGCCCAATTCTCGGCACTTTTAAATCGGGCCATTCATAACCTGGGCGGCGACTGCTGCCACCCCTGTAAGGAGGAACCCCAAAAATGATAAAACGATTGGCTCGGTGTATCCGAGAATACTGGTGGGCAGCCCTTTTGAGTCCCCTGTGCATGGTGGGCGAAGTGGCCATGGAGGTACGAATTCCCAAGGTCATGAAAGCCCTGTACGACTATGGCATTGAACTGCAAAACATGGAAGTGGTCGTCACCAAATCACTGGAGCTGGTGCTTTGTGCCCTGCTGTCGCTGGCCTTCGGCGTAGCTTCGGCCATTTTCGCTTCCAAAGCCGCCACCGGCTTTGCCAAAAATCTGCGGCACGATATGTACTACCGTGTCCAGGATTACAGCTTCCACAATATTGACAAATTCTCCAGTGCCTCTCTGGTCACCCGTCTGACCTCCGACGTGGCACAGCTTCAGATGGCTTTTCAAATGTCCATTCGTATGGCCATCCGCTGCCCGATGATGCTGATTTTGGCGCTGATCAACGCTTTGCAGATCTCCACCAAACTTTCTTCCATCTATCTGAAGGTCATGCCGATTCTGGTGGTGGCACTGGGCTGCCTGATCCCCATGGTCTTTAAGATCTTCGACCGGGGCTTTAAACTGAACGACAAGCTCAACACCGTTGTTCAGGAAAATGTCCACGGTATTCGGGTCGTCAAATCCTTCGTCCGCCAGGACAAAGAAGAGGAAAAATTCACCGATGTTTCCTCCGAACTGAAAAAAACCTTCTCCAAAGCCGAAAAGATCCTGTCGCTGAACAGCCCTGTGATGATGAGCTGTGTCTATATCTGTATTCTGTCTATCTCCTGGGTAGGTGCACAGATGGTTGTCGCCTCCGGCAATGATCCCCTGAAGGGCCTGACCACCGGTGACCTTAGCTCCCTGTTCACCTATACCACTCAGATCCTCAGTTCTCTGATGATGCTGAGCATGGTTTTTGTCATGCTGACCATGAGCCGCACTCCCCTGCGCCGCTGCTGTGAAGTGCTGGCAGAAGAGACGGACTTGCGCTCCCCCGAAAGCCCTGTCACCGAAGTGAAAGACGGCTCTATCTCCTTTGAAAATGTTTCCTTCCGTTATTCTGAAAACGCTAAGCACCGTGCCCTGAAAGGAGTGAATCTGACCATTCCCTCCGGCGCTACCGTAGGTATTCTGGGCGGTACAGGCTCCAGCAAATCGACACTGGTGCAGCTGATCCCCCGTCTGTACGATGCCACCGAAGGTGTGGTCAAAGTCGGCGGTGTGGACGTCCGGGACTACGATCTGGAAGTACTCCGGGATAACGTTGCTATGGTGCTGCAAAAGAATGTGCTTTTCTCCGGCAGCATCAAAGAAAACCTGCGCTGGGGCAACCCCAACGCCTCCGACGAAGATCTGATCCACGCCTGTAAGCTGGCCTGTGCCCACGACTTTATTCAGAGCTTCCCTGACGGTTATGACACCCATATTGAGCAGGGCGGCACCAATGTTTCCGGCGGCCAAAAGCAGCGCCTTTGCATTGCCCGGGCTCTGCTGAAAAATCCCAAGATCCTGATTTTGGACGACTCCACCTCCGCCGTGGACACCAAAACCGATGCGTCCATCCGCAAGGCCTTTGCCGAGGAGATCCCCGGAACCACTAAGCTGATCATTGCCCAGCGGATCGCCTCCGTTCAGGACAGCGACATCATTCTGGTTCTGGATAACGGTCAGGTGGTGGCCATCGGCAACCACGAGGAACTGATGCGTTCTTCCACTATTTACCAAGAAGTCTACTATTCCCAGCAGAAAGGGGGAGAAGAATAATGCCTCCTGTCAGAATGCGCGGCGA
>CAZPJH010000125.1:0-2657 GCA_964586875.1 uncultured Oscillospiraceae bacterium | reverse complement strand
CAAAAAGAAAAAGTAAATAAGAAAAGCAGGAAGCGTTTGCTTCCTGCTTTTTGCAGTTATGAACTTAGTCCTGATCCCAGTTGTGCCAGACGTTCTGCACATCGTCGTCATCGTCCATGATGTCCAGCAGCTTTTCCATCAGAGCGATATGCTCCTCAGTTTCCAGCTTCTGATAGTTCTGGGGTACCATCTCAATCTGAGCAGAGGCAAAAGCATAGCCCTTGGCGGTCAGAGCATCGGCCACGGCATTGAAATCGTCGGGGGTGGTATAGACGGTGAAGCAGTCTTCCTCGGCCTCGAAGTCGTCGGCACCGCAGTCCATAGCGTCCATCATGACGGTATCTTCTTCCAGCTCGCCTTCCTCGTTGTCGATGACCAGCACGCCCTTCTTATCGAAAGACCAGCTGACGCAGCCGGAAGCACCCAGGTTACCACCGAACTTGTCGAAGTGGTGGCGCATGGAACCTGCGGTACGGTTACGGTTGTCGGTCATGGTTTCGACGATGACGGCCACGCCACCGGGGCCATAGCCTTCGTAGGTGATGGATTCGTAGTTGTCGCCACCGGCGCTGGCAGCCTTTTCCAGGCAGCGCTTGATGTTATCGTTGGGCATGTTGGCGGCCTTGGCCTTGGTGACCACGGTGGCCAGACGGGAGTTATAAGCAGGATCGGCAGAGCCGCCTTCCTTCACAGCCACGATCAGCTCCTTGGCGATCTTGGTAAAAGCGGCGGCACGCTTGGCATCCTGTGCGCCCTTGGTCTTTTGGATGTTATGCCATTTGGAATGTCCGGACATATATTTACTCTCCTCTTTGGGTTTTGTTCAAAATTCCCATCTATTTTAGCACCATAGTATTAAAAAATCAAGACTATTAGAAGAATTTCATGCAATCTTCGTGCTTTTTGGAGATCACGACCTGAATTTCCGGGAAATGAGCCTGTATTTTTTCGGCCAGTACGGCGACAATGGGGTTTTCGGTGTTAAAATGACCGGCATCGATCAGATTGATCCCCAGATCATGGGCATCCCAGAATTGATTATAGCGTACGTCGGCGGTGACAAAGGTGTCGCATCCGGCGGCCACGGCATCCATCAGTTCTCCGGCGCAGGCACCGCCACCCACGGCTACTTTACAGACAGTTTTTCTTCCGTCCACATACCGTAGTCCATCACAACCAAGGGCTGTTTTTACATGAGAAAGGAAGGCTGGCAGTGACATAGGTGCCAAATCACCGGCACGAAGCAGATTTTCATTTCCGATGACGGTCACATTTTGTAGCCCAAGGGTGGCAGCCAGCACATCGTTAACACCCCCTGAGGCACAGTCCAGGTTTGTGTGGGCGTTGATGGCGCTGATCCCATTTTGGCATAGGGTCATAATGCAGCGTCCCACAGAAGTTTCGTCCGTGACAGCTTTTGGAGCGTTGAAAATCAGCGGATGGTGAGTAACGATCAATTCAGCACCGATTTGGGAAGCTTCCCGGCACACATGCTCAAAAGGATCCAGTGCTACCAGAACTTTTGTAACTTCCCGGCCGGTGGCTCCACACAGAAGCCCTACATTGTCCCAGCTCATTTTCAAATCCCGAGGCGCCAGGGAATCCAACAATTGCAGAATATCTTGAACGGTAGTCATGGTGTATCCTCCTTTAAAAACGGGTCCAGGGACAATTCTTCAGCGGCACGGCGCATCCAGGGATCGGCATTTTCGCCTCGTGCAGTTACGATCTTGATCAGTTCCTGATAGATCCAGTGGGAATACTGGGCAACTTCTGCGGTAAAGTTTTCCTGTAAAGCAGGGGACAGATAGCACTGACCGGGAGTCAGCGGCGTGTGACCGGGATCCCAGCAAACTTCCATTAAAGTATAGAGAAATTTTCCATCCCGCAAGACGATCTCCTGAGAAATATTCCAACCCTGTTGGGACAAATAGTGCCGAAGAAGGTAGGTTTTGGTTTGGCACTGCAAGATAAGGCGATATTGGTTGCTTTTCAGCCAAGGGGCAGCATCCAAAATGGAGATCATGGTTTCAGCGCCCATTCCGGCACAGACAAGTGTATCAAAATCATGGGGCACATTACGCACGCCGTTGGACAGGTAGAAACGCATACGGTCTGCACAGGCGTATTTATGTGCATTGTGAAAAGCGGCCTGTAGCGGCCCTTCGTTGATATCTGCTGCAATGACGGCACTGGCAATGTTCTCCTGCAGCAAATAAATGCCCAGATAGCCGTGATCGCAGCCAATATCCGCAACCCGATCACCGGGGTGGATAAAGCCGGCACAGGCCAGCAGACGGGGAGAAATGGGGATTTTCATAAGAACCTCCGAAAAAAGAAATGCCATCCCGGCAAACGGGATGGCATAGCCGGTTTATTAAGCCTTGCTGGCCTGGTCTGCTTCGTAAGCTTCCAGGAAGTGGTTCAGCTGTGCCAGGAAGGGCTCGCAGTCAATGCCGTGAACCATGCAAGCTTCCTCAACGGTTTCGCCTCTGGAAGAGGGGCAACCCAGACAGTGCATACCGATGGCAAAAAACAGGGGAGCAGCGTGAGGTGCAATATCCAGCACGTCTCCGATAATGGTATCTTTCTCAATTTTAACAGCCATATTCATGACCTCCTAATCGTTATTTACCGACCTATTATAACCGCTTTTT
>CAZPJH010000124.1:0-2722 GCA_964586875.1 uncultured Oscillospiraceae bacterium | reverse complement strand
TTCTCCTTTTCGGATTACAGCACGCCAGCCTTCTTCAGCAGACCACGAACGGTGTCAGTGGGCTGTGCGCCGTTCTTGATCCAGTTCTGAGCCTTCTCAGCATCCACATTGATGGTTGCAGGAGTGGTCAGGGGGTTGTAAGTGCCGATTTCCTCGATGCAGCGGCCATCACGGGGAGAACGAGCATCAGCAACAACGATCCGGTAGAAAGGAGCCTTCTTTGCACCCATTCTTCTCAGTCTGATCTTAACCATTGAGATTCACCTCCATAAAAATTTCAAAAAATAATGTTTCTATATCGCAAAGCAATTTCGCTTAGACGAACGATTTTACATTCCCGGGAAACCGCCCAGGCCCCCGAAGCCCTTCATGCGCTTCATCTTCTTGCCTGCGCCGGGGCCGGAGAACTGCTTCATCATCTTCTGCATCTGTTCGAACGATTTCAGCAGTCTATTCACATCTTCCACCTTCAAGCCGGCACCGGCTGCGATCCGCTTCTTGCGGCTGCCACCAATAATGCTGGGATTTTCCCGTTCCTTGGGTGTCATGGAAAGAATGATCGCTTCCGTGTGAGCCATGGCCTTTTCATCCAGCTGGATGTTCTTCATAGAACCGCCGCCGGGCAGCTGCGCCAGGATATCCTGCATAGAACCCATGGACTTCATCTGCACCATCTGATCGTAGAAATCCTGGAGCGTAAAGCGATTGGAGCGGAGCTTTTCTTCCATCTCGGCAGCTTTCTTGGCATCGTATGCCTTTTCGGCCTTCTCGATCAGGCTCAGTACATCGCCCATACCGAGAATTCGGCTGGCCATCCGATCGGGATGGAACGGTTCGATGTCCTCCAATTTTTCGCCCATACCTGCAAACTTTACAGGCTTTCCGGTAATGGCGCGGACAGACAAAGCTGCACCGCCTCTGGCATCGCCGTCCAGCTTGGACAGCATCACCGAGTCGATATCCAGCCAATTGTTAAAGCTTTCTGCAGCATTGACCGCATCCTGGCCGGTCATGGCATCCACCACCAGCATGATTTCATCCGGATGAACAGCAGCTTTAATGTTTTGCAGTTCTTCCATCAGAGCCTCATCCACATGAAGGCGGCCTGCGGTATCCAAAAACACCATGTCATGGCCACGCTGACGGGCATAAAGCACCGCCTCTTTGGCTGTTTCCACCGGATTTTGCGTTCCACGCTCAAACACGGGAATGCCCAGTTTTTCGCCGCAGACCTTCAGCTGCTGGATCGCAGCCGGGCGGTAAATATCGCAGGCCACCAGCAGCGGATTTTTCCCCTGCCGCTTCATCAAACCGGCAAGTTTTGAACCATTGGTGGTCTTACCTGCGCCCTGCAAACCAACCAGCATTACAACTGTAGGCCCATTGGGATTGATGGTAATATGTTTTGCATCGGAGCCCATCAGTTTGGTAAGCTCCTCGTTGACGATCTTAACGATCATCTGCGCCGGGGTCAGGGACTCCAGCACATCTGTGCCAACACAACGTTCGGTAACGGATTTGGTAAAATCCTTACACACCTTATAGCTGACATCCGCTTCCAGCAATGCCATGCGAATTTCGCGCATGGCTTCTTTGACATCGGACTCCTTCAGGCGGCCTTTGCCACGAAGTCTTTTGAAGGTTGCGGAAATCTTTTCAGTTAAGCCTTCAAATGCCATAGGTTACTCCTTTAGTAAATCGATGGCGGCTTTTAAATCGCAGACAGTTTCTGCGATTTGGGGAGATTGCTCCCCTTCCAGCACCGCCAGAGCGGCCTCGATCCGCAAGATCGCAGCACTTGCTGCCCGATCCCGTCGGACACAGCCAATGTTTTCTTCCATTCGATGCAGCAGCGCTTCTGTTCGACTCAAATTGTCGAATACCGCCTGGCGGCTGACGCCCTGCTCAATTGCGATCTCACCCAGGGACATATCCTGATTGTAACGCATATCCAAATATTCCCGCTGCTTTTCCGTCAGCATACCGCCGTAGGTATCAAACAGCAAAATTACTTCAAATGCGTCCATCTCGTCCCTCCTGTCAAGAGTTTCCCCTTGAAACCTGAGGTATTATAGCATATCACCGCAGTGATGTCAAGTGTTTTTCCTGCACACCTGAAATTTTCTTTATCGCACCTGATACCACCTGGATTTTTCCCCTGTCTTTACAAATCCCACACGTTCATACAGCCGAATGGCCGAACTGTTCGTGGATGCTACTTCCAGACGAACCGGCATCTGAGGTACGATCGACAGCAGTGTCCGGAGGACGATCTCACCCGCTCCCGGTTTTGTTGCAGCGATCAACCGGAGAATATCCTCCTGCACCAAGCCGATGCCCAGAAGAGCCTTATTCTCATGGACAAAATAAGCACCACCCTCATGTAGCAGTTTTTTTGCATAGGATAAGGTGATCGTCCCGTGATTGTCAACCCCGGCCATTCGTTCATTGGCAATGCTCCGCCAGATCTCCATGGTTTCTTCCGTCACCGGCCAGAGATTTGCCTGTTGGCCTTCGGAAATGGATCCACGCATTTCATAAATAACGCTGTGTAGCGGGTATTTTTCCAGCTCCGCTTCACCGGTGGCATATATTTTTTCCGCACCGCAGGCACGGCAAAAACCAACGCACTCTGACAACAAATTTTCCAATTCCCCCGGCAAACAACTTCTAAGGCAACACCGCATAAATGCAAAAATCCGCATTATACAGTGGGTGCCAA
>CAZPJH010000123.1:0-2738 GCA_964586875.1 uncultured Oscillospiraceae bacterium | reverse complement strand
CAGGAATGTCCTTCCAGGGGCAGTGCAGGTCGGCAATCAGGTAGTCGAAGTTCATATCCCTTTGGTTTTTGGCATTTCGGCTGACAAGAGCAACGCCATGCTTTCGGATAATCCGTACAGTGGCATCTATGAAGCAGACACCAGCCGCACGTTAGACTGCAATGGCGGATCGCCTGCCTGCAATCAGGGCGGCATGATGGTTGTCGAACCCATGCATGAGGAATCATACTGCATCCAAGGCTCCATGATCGGACGCAGAGACGAAAATGGTCCGCAGGGCGACGGCATCAATCAGGATGTTTCCTTTACACTCAATACCATTGACCGGCATGCAGTATATACTGTGACAACCGGCGAGTTTACCGCTGTCGGTCAGGAGCAGGCCCCGCCGCTGATGGCGCGTGACTGGAAAGACCCGCCCGTTGTGGGCAGACCTAACAAGGAATATCTTGTTCGCCGGCTCACCCCGGATGAATGCTGCCGACTGCAGGGCTACCCGGACGGCTGGTGCAGGGATCTGGAAAACCCTGATCCTTCCGAAGAGGACATCCGCTTCTGGACGGAGGTCTTCCGTGAATGGGATGCCATTAACGGCAAGCCCGAACGAACCAGAAGCCGCAATGCCATTCTCAAGTGGCTAACCGCGCCCGGTTCTGATGCAGCTGAATACAAGGCATACGGAAACAGCGTTGCTGTACCGTGTGTCTTTTTTGTTCTCGCAGGCATCGTGTGGGTGCAGAACGAGGAGGTGAAATCTTGAGAGTAATCAATCGTTGTGGTGCAATTGAAAATACTTCTCCGCTTATTGATTCAGACGGAATGGAACTGGGTGGTATTCTGAATCAAAAGGGTATCCAAGAACAGATTTGTGGTATTCTAGAAGGCGGAAAAAAAGCGTTTGAACTTAGGCGGCATGTCAGGCATCTTGATTTATACTGCCAGCGGAGATTCCGAAGGTACACTCGGTGGTTTGGTTAGACAAGGCCGCCCTGACACCTTGCCCAGAATATTCCACAAGGCAATTCAAGGTGCGCTGATCTGTTCCAATGATCCTGTTTGCAGTCTGAGCCAAGGACAGGGACGCGATTCTCTTAATCTTGCTGCGTGTTATTCATGTACCTTGATTCCGGAAACGAGTTGTGAATCATACAACGAGTTTTTGGATCGAGGAATGATCATCGGTACATGCAAGAACAGAAATATTGGCTTTTTCAGCAACTGGAGTGAGCATTTTCTTCCTGAACAACAAGTCCTTGATCATGCGCAGCCTGATAGATTGAACCAGCCAGCGCAAAACATACGAAGAATTGATGCTATCGTAAATGATATCGGCACTTCTCTGGCAGACACGACTTACGACAGAATCTGGAAGAGTCTTTTGGAGTGGTCCGATACAGAAGAAGAACAGAAGAATCTGCAACGGTTGATAGATTGTTCTGCTTGCATGGTTGGAACAGAAAAGCCGTATCAGAATATGGAATTCTCCTGTCCTGCAGAAAGTGAACCGTATTACGCTGATCTCTATTGGCCTAGCGCAGGCGTGATTGTTATGACTGCAGAAAACGAAGAAGCCTGCAAGGTGGCAGGGAAAACCAATTGGAACTGCTTCCGTCTGGGAGATCCGGAATTTGACTGCGAAGCATTCATTTCCGCGATAAAGGAGGGGTAATTATGGCAATTATGCTTCCCGCTAAACCGCGGGAGTTTGATCCTGCAAGTAAAGAAGGGCTGATGTTTGAAGCACTTGAGCTGCTGCCTGACGATTATTATGTGTTTCATTCATTTCAGATGACCAGTGTACAGAACAATACTGTATATGAGAATGAAATTGATTTCGTCATATTTAATCCTTCTCTCGGTATCATGTGCCTTGAGGCAAAAGCTGGTAGTGCTATCCGTTATTCTGATGGGGAATGGCGGTACTCCAACGGCACGCCAATGGCACACGGAGGACCTTTTCACCAGGCTGACAGGAATAAATGGAATCTGCTCCGTTATATTGAGCGTTCCAAGGCTGCAACTCTTGCACCAAAGTGCAAATTTCTTCATGCGGTGTGGTTCCCAGGAATTTCAGACAATGACCTTCGTGGCATGACAATGCCCTCAGAAGCTGATCGTGCACTGGTTATGACTAAGGAAGCATTGAGCGATCCCAAGAGCTATATTGACAGAATATTTGCAATAGAGCTTCCGAATGGTCGAACGACTGATTTGCAGGCCGTTGAAGCCAAACGTCTTCTGCGTGAAGTCTTGTGTCCTCAGTTTGATATTTGTCCGTCTGCATCTTTTGACTCTGATCTGAAGAAGATAGTCTTTCACCGACTGCTGCGGGAGCAAACGGCTGTATTGAATTTTCTGCATGACCAGAAAAGCGCGGCGATCAATGGTGCGGCCGGAACCGGTAAAACAATGATTGCCCTTGAAAAGGCTCAGCGTCATGCTGGCAATGGAGAAAAGGTTCTGTTCCTTTGCTACAATGCCGAACTTTGCAAACATATCAAAGAGAAGTATGCTCAGGATAATCTGGATATTTATACCATAATTGGACTAATTTGCAAACTTGGCAATTCACGTGAGCCTGATTATGATAAGGTCAAGGACATCCTCGAAGATATGTATCTCACAGAGACATTCCCTTACAGACATGTTGTCATCGATGAAGGCCAGGACTTTGGTTACGATGATTCCCTGCGATTCCAGTACATTGTACAACGGCTTCCAGTACGAACCTGTACTTT
>CAZPJH010000122.1:0-2750 GCA_964586875.1 uncultured Oscillospiraceae bacterium | reverse complement strand
ATTATACCACACTTGGCGGTATCTGGCACTATTTTTCTGTGCGGTATTGCCCTAAGCAAAAAAGCAACTAATTATGTTTCTTCATCTGAATCGAAAGAGTTTATAAATTCTATGGTTAGAATTATTGGAGACCTAGAAAAACAAGGTGTAGAGGATACCATTGTTGTTGGTTTTGATATATATTTAGAAAATGTTAAACGAATGAAGAATAGTGATTTGCTAATTGCAATAACCTCGAAGGACGAAGCAGATGCAAGTTTTTCCAAGGTTAGTAAATATCAAATAACAAATGATTCAAATGCACAAAAAGTTAACCTTTCAGACGAAGAGATAATGAAAATATATCCGCTTACATATAAAGATGTGTGTGAACGTTGCAAAGTCGAGGTGGTTGGGTTTAAACAAAATAACGAATTTAACAAAATTCTCTCAGAACTCAAGAATGATGGTGTATTTGCTCATACGAGAAAATTAAACCCTCAAAGTAAAAAGTCGGCAAAAACGACTTTTTATGCAGAAAGTATTGTAGAAGAACTAAAAAAGCGATATAAAAGTCAAAAATAATAGTATATTGTTGCTTTTATTATCCACAGTAACAGAGCAGATGTTATCAAAGACGATAACAGAATGATAACATTAGCTTGTATAGGCAGGATAATATGGATATATCAAATAATTAAAAGAACGAGAAACACGACAGAGAATAATTCCTAAACAAAATGTGTTAGGGTTTGTCGAGTGGGAATAAGCATCATTCGACAATAAAACACAAGCGCTGACCGATATTTTGTCGGTTAGCGCTTTAAAAAATATTTTGGGAGAAGGACATTTGCGTTTTTTAAAAATTTTTTAAAAATTCAGTTGACGAGAATGGAAAAAAGTAGTATACTGTACTCTACGATGCCATGCAGTATCCAAGTAGGCACTTTTTGGCATCCTCTTGCATAGAATAATCGCAGGGTGCGTAAGCATCTGGCGTTTATATAAATATAAAACCCGGTCAGATCCGGTGCGGCGGTACTGAAGAGGAGCGCCTGACCCCGGAGAAGGCCAAAAATACTTAAGGCAAAATATTTTTGCTGGAAAGGAACACAAAATGAATTCTAGAAAAGTTTTCACAAAAGCACTTTCTGTGGTCATGGCTCTGATGCTGGTCATCGGCACCATGGCGCCTGCTGCCGGTGCACTGGGTCAGAATGTCAACAATGAAACTAAGGAAACCATTAACTATGTTTCTTTGGGCGATTCTATGACCAATGGCTTTGGCTTTGAAGGCTACAAGCAGGGTGAGCTGACCGCTCAGGAGTTTTTGAGCGGCAAGGCCGGTTACGGCGAAACTGCTTATCCCAACCTCTTTACTGAATGGTTGGCAGAAACCAAAGACGTCAATGTCAATCACACGCAGCTGGCTGTTTCCGGCATGCGCGCTGAGGATCTGCTGTACTATCTGGGCGGCCGTGAGAAGCCCATGGACTGGGAGTGGCTGCAGGGCGTTAACTACTGGACTGGTGTCGGCGCAGCTGACTATGGCACACTGGAAGCAGCTGACGAAGTTCTGACTGCTTACTATATTCAGTCCATTACCGATGCAGATATCATCTCCATGAGCATCGGCAATGCTTGCTTCGGTGCATATCTGACCGATCAACTGATGCGTGCCCTGAACGGTACTCTGGAAGAGCATCAGAAGGGCAGCCTGGAAGAGGCTCTGATGGGTCTGAACGAGCAGCAGCAGAAGGTCATTATCGACCTGTATGAGCAGCTGAAGACTGAGCTGATGGCTCAGATCCCTGCTGAAACCGCATCTAATATGAATGTTGATGATATGCTGGATCTGGTGGCTTCCACTGCTGCCGGCTTTATCACCAACTATGCCGCTGTCATTGACCGCATCGTGGAACTGAACCCCGATGTTGAGATCGTGATCGTGGGCTTGATGAACGTTACATACGGCATGAGCGTCTACACCGCTGACGGCGTTACCGTCAATATCGGTGACATTATGGACACTCTGGCCAACGCTATGAACAGCTATGTTGCCGGTTATCCCGCTGTGAAGCAGGCTGCCGGTGGCTGCGAGGCAAAATTCTACTACACCGAGATCACCGCTGTTGAGTTCATTTCTCAGAAGTTTGCTGAGCTGAAGGCGAATGATTGGACTGTTGTAGACGGTTTGGACGGTGCCATCGTCCATGATAGAAATATCACCGCTTACAACAATAGCCTGCGTCCTCTGATCTCTGCTGCAATGGCTGAAACTTTGCAAGGATTTGGTGTGAGTGAGCTGCCTGAGATCACTGTTGCTGATCTGGGTCTGACATTCAACGATGTATTCACTGTAACTCTGGTTGGAGAGCAGTACATTGCAGTGCCCACTGCAAAATGCCTGTCCTATATTTCCGCACAGGTCTATCTGGGCATTGAGGCTGCTGTTGCAAGCAGCTGCGACAATATGAACATCCCTCTGGATAGCCTGCTGGTTTATGCCGGTGGCATGGATCAGATGTTTGGCCAGCTGGCTGGTGCTCTGGATCTGTCCGATCCTACCAAACTGGCTTCCAACATTGAAAGCGCCCTGACTGCAAACGATGTGATGAAGGGCATCTGCAAGGCTTATGCTCTGGTGGCTGTTGGTAACGGTATGTCCGTCCACCCCACACCTGCTGCTCACAAGGATATCTTTAATAAGATGGTTGCCGCTTACGGCAAGCACACCGTTAAGGATGAAACCATCCTCAACGCCATCGAGT
>CAZPJH010000121.1:0-2766 GCA_964586875.1 uncultured Oscillospiraceae bacterium | reverse complement strand
GCCTGCAGCCCATCTGCTTTGAGGACGTCGCATGGGCTTACTGCGTTGGCGCTGCTATTGCCATCAAGAAGGATGTCAAGAACGCTGCTGAGGCTGCTGAGGCCATCGGCATCGGCCTGCAGTCCTTCTGCATCCCCGGCTCTGTAGCCGAGGATCGTAAGGTCGGTCTGGGTCACGGCAACCTGGGTGCTATGCTGCTGCGTGATGAAACCAAGTGCTTTGCATTCCTGGCCGGTCACGAATCCTTTGCTGCTGCTGAAGGTGCTATCGGCATCGCTCGTTCCGCTAACAAGGCTCGTAAGGAGCCCCTGCGTGTTATCCTGAACGGTCTGGGCAAGGACGCTGCTCAGATCATCTCCCGGATCAACGGCTTTACCTATGTGCAGACCAAGTTCGACTACTACACCGGCGAGCTGACTATCGTCAACAAGATCGCTTACTCCAAGGGTGAGCGTGCTGCCGTTAACTGCTACGGCTGTGACGATGTCCGTGAAGGTGTTGCTATCATGCACCACGAGGGCGTGGACGTTTCCATCACCGGTAACTCCACCAACCCCACCCGCTTCCAGCACCCTGTCGCCGGCACTTACAAGAAGGAGTGCATTGAGCAGGGTAAGAAGTACTTCTCCGTGGCTTCCGGCGGCGGCACGGGCCGTACCCTGCACCCTGATAACATGGCAGCAGGTCCTGCTTCCTACGGCATGACCGACACCATGGGCCGTATGCACAGCGACGCTCAGTTCGCTGGTTCTTCCTCCGTCCCCGCTCACGTGGAAATGATGGGCTTCCTGGGCGCCGGTAATAACCCCATGGTCGGTATGACCGTTTCCGTGGCTGTTGCCGTTGAAGAGGCTCTGAAGTAAGCTGTAATTTCAAATCCCCTACCCATGGGTATTGAGAGTGACCTGCCAGTTGGCAGGTCACTTTTATTATACAAAAGAAAACCGCCGGTAGTGCCGGTAGTCTCCAAAAGCTTTCGCTATGCCCAATCTCGCCGCAGCGATAAGCCTCCCCTGTGTAAGGGGAGGTGGGCAAAATCTTTGATTTTGCTCGGAGGGGTTGTTCTCACAGTGACAATCTGCCCCTTCGGTGCGTGGGTAATCGCATTTGCGGTGGTGTGTTTCCCTTTTGGTAGGGGCGGCAATCTGCCGCCCGGGATGGGAGCAATCACCGGATCCTTTTCGGGCGGATGGTATCCGCCCCTACGGTTGGGGGCATTGTCCCCAAAATGCAAAAATTGAAGATACCACCGGCACGGCCGGTGGTTATGATGGTTTTTATTTCAGAAAATGTATTTTTTACAAATTAGCCTTGACGAAACAGTATATTTTCATATATAATCACCAATGGTATCCCATAAGTCAAATTGAAAGGGTCTGTTTCCATGAAGACGAACGCCGCTCCCCCACCACCCGGCACCAAAAAAATCGTCGGTTCGGAAGTTTTTCTGTTTTTGGCAATTTTCTTTGGTCTGTTTGTGTATATCGGCAGCATTATGGGTGCCGTCAATATGCTCAATACGCTTATGAACACTGCTTTTGATTTGCTTGTGAACACAGTGTTCTACTTAATGGCTATTGCTGTACTGGTCGGTGCAATTTCCGGCCTGTTTACAGAATTTGGTGTCATTTCGCTGCTAAACAAGCTACTCGGTAAAGCAGTGGAGAAAATCTACGGTCTTCCAGGTGCCAGTGCTGTCGGCGTTTTTACAACCTATCTGTCCGACAATCCGGCCATTTTAGCTCTATCCAACGACAAAAGCTTCCGCCGCTTCTTCAAAAAATATCAGCTTCCCGCCCTGTGTAACATCGGCACTGCTTTCGGTATGGGCTTGATCATCAGCACCTCCATGATCTCCATGCGTTCCCCTTCCGGCGAAAGCTTTATCTTGGCCGTACTGATCGGCAATTTGGGAGCTGTGATCGGCAGCATTATCTCCACTCGCTTGATGCTCCACCACACCGCCAAGATCTATGGCAAAGAAGCGCCCTGCGAAATAGATGATACAGACAACACCATCGACATTCACACCCACCGTCAAATTCGTCCTGGCGGCATTTTCTCCCGTTTTCTGGATGCCATGCTGGAAGGCGGCAAATCCGGCGTGCAAATGGGTCTGGACATTATTCCCGGTGTTGTGGTCATCTGCACCATGGTGATGATGTTGACCAAAGGCGCACCTGCAGACGGTGTTTACACCGGAGCCGCCTACGAAGGCGTTGCGCTACTGCCCTGGCTGGGGGAAAAGTTGAACTTTATCATCCAGCCTCTATTCGGCTTTCAAAGTCCGGAAGCCATCGGCGTTCCAATTACCGCTCTGGGGGCCGCCGGTGCAGCCATCGGAACAGTACAGCAGCTGATCAATGCCGGTGCTGCCAACGCCCACGATGTCGCTGTCTTTACCGCCATCTGCATGTGCTGGAGTGGCTATCTTTCCACCCATGCAGCTATGATGGACTCGTTAAAGTGCCGTGATTTGACAGGAAAGGCTATTCTGTTCCATACCGTCGGTGGTCTTGTAGCCGGTGTCAGCGCTAACTGGATCTACAAATTTCTAATGTTGTTAATCGTCTAAAAAGTGCTCTCATAAGGTAGCATTCATAAAACAGTTAACCCTCCGTACGATCACCATCATACGGAGGGTATTTTATGATTTGCCAACAGCGAATGAAGTACGTCCTTTCGTATCGGAGTGGCTTTCGACAGAACGACATACTGAAATTTTCATGTACTTTCACTTTCTATAATTCGGTACACCTTTTCTGA
>CAZPJH010000120.1:0-2766 GCA_964586875.1 uncultured Oscillospiraceae bacterium | reverse complement strand
AAAGGCAACCTTACAGATCGCCGCCGGGACGGATGTCCGCACGGTATCGGCTATTATGGGACACCGTGAAACAAGCACCACCATGAATATTTACAGCCACAGCTTGCAGACTGCTGAGCAGGAAGCGGCTAACAAGATGGAAAAGCTGCTTGCAAAACAGGCATAAAAACAAATTCGTTAGGCAAATGTTAGGCAATCGCCAAAATTCGAAAATGCTATATTCTCAAAAAGTTCCGAAAACATAGGAAAACCCCCTGAAAACACTGCGTTTTCAGGGGATTTTTGGAGCTAGTGACCTGACTCGAACAGGCGACCTTCTCATTACGAGTGAGATGCACTACCGACTGTGCTACACTAGCAAAGCTCGAAAGCTTCACTATTATAGCCTGTAATTTTGAAAAAGTCAACAGAAATTTAAATATCCAACTGCAATTCTACGGGGCAGTGATCAGAACCTAAAATATCAGCGTGGATAATGGCATCTTGGATCTGATCCTGCAGGCGGTCAGATACCAGAAAATAGTCGATACGCCAACCGGCGTTATTCTTACGGGCGTTGAAACGATAGCTCCACCAACTATAAGCACCGGTTTTTTCCGGATAGAGATAGCGGAAGGTATCTGTAAAGCCGCAATCCAAAAGTTGTCCGAAAGCCCCACGCTCCTGATCGGAAAATCCGGCACTTCCTCGGTTAGAACCGGGGTTTTTAAGATCGATCTCGTTGTGTGCTACATTCAAATCACCACAGAGAATGACCGGCTTTTGTTGATCCAGCTGGGTAAGATAGCTACGCATTGCATCTTCCCATTTTAGCCTGTGTTCAATTCTGGCCAGTTCCGGCTGTGCATTGGGGGTATAACAGGTAAGGAAAAAGAAGTTATCATACTCCAGTGTGATCAGACGGCCTTCGGTATCCAATTCCGGCACACCCACACCATATCGGACGGACAGGGGTTCCTTTTTGGTGAAAATTGCAGTGCCGGAATAGCCTTTTTTCTGCGCATAGTTCCAATACTGATGGTAGCCCTCCAGATCCAGTTGGATTTGACCGGCCTGCACTTTTGTTTCCTGCAAGCAGAAAAGGTCAGCGTCCAGTTTTTGAAATTCCTGCATAAAATTTTTGCCTACACAGGCTCTCAGGCCGTTTACATTCCAGGAAATAAATTTCATCATGTTTCCTCACTTGAAATGGTATTGATTTGATCTTCGGAAATGTCAAAACAGGGGAATGCCACAGTAAAAATGGTACCCTTACCGACAGTGCTTTGTAGATGGATCTCGCCGTTGTTTCGCTCGACCATGCTGCGGACGATAGAAAGTCCCAGGCCGCTTCCGCCGCTTTGACGAGATCGAGCCTTGTCTACACGATAAAAACGTTCAAAAACATGCCCCAGAGCCTCCGGGGGGATTCCAACTCCGGTGTCGCTGATACGCAGGACAGCCATCTCCTCTTGCCGATGGAGAGAGATGGATAGTTTTCCACCGGGCACATTGTATTTGATACCGTTTTCCACCAGGTTGAAGGTGATCTGGTACAAATCATCTTCTTGCAGCAAAACTGTACAATCCTGTCGCAGATCCATGTCGATGGTAATGCTATTTTTCTTTGCAATGCCGTCCAGCATTTTGACAACACGCTCAACCGTCGGCGACATATAGATGATCTCAGCGTCATCGGAGGCGGTGTTGGATTCATCCTTGGTCAAGGCCAGCAGCTTGTTGGTCATGCGTGTCAATCGGTCGGCTTCGTTGCCAATGTCGCCGGCAAATTCCCGTACGGTGGTCATATCCATATCGTACTGCAAAATAGAGTCAGAAAGCAGCTTGATGGATGCCAGCGGTGTTTTTAGCTCATGGGAAGCGTCGGAAACAAACTGTCGCCGTTTGTTTTCGGAGATCTGCAGTCGTTCCGTCAGATAGTTAAACTCTTCCGCCAGAAAGTTTAGTTCGTCGTGTCCGCTCATTTCGATGGTATGGGAAAAATCTCCCTCTTGAATGGTACGCATGGAGGCCATGATCTTCTTCAGTCGGCGGGAATAGCGGCTGACATAGAAAATGGAGAATAGGATCAGACCCGCTTCCAGTAAGATAGTAATGGTAAGAATATTGGTGTGCAGTTTTTTCAGAAGCATGCCATCGGAGCTATCGATTTCCAACATATACACATTGCCCCAATAAGCCCCACTGCTGACAATTGGAACAGCCACGGCAGCAGTGGTAACCCCATTTTCGTAGTCCCAATAGAACTGGGAATGGGTAATGGGGTCGTTGATCTCCGGCGGAAGGGGAACATTCTGATCCACAGAAGGTGCGGAGTCGTATACGATAGAGCCGTCGCTGTCGGTGATCACCACGCGGGTCAAATTAATGTCCAGTTTTGTGACTGCGCTGTATGCGTTGGTACGGTTGACTTGTTCGGAGGCAATGATCTCACTGGCCACCAAATTGGCTCTTTCGGTAAGCGCAGTTTTTTTGCTTTGCTGAAATTGCATCTCATTTTCGTGAGCGCAGTAAAGATTTAAAAATGCCAGGACCACAGAAGTTACCAGAATATAAGTCAGTGCATAGCGCAGCTGGGCACTGGAAAATGCACGATATTTTGGCTTTTTATTTACGGAAATAATAACCAACGCCCCATTTCGTCATTAAATATTTCGGTTCTGCCGGATTTTCTTCCAATTTTTCCCGAAGACGGCGAATATGCACATCAACAGTTCGGATATCACTGCGGTATTCATAGGCCCAGATGGTGTCCAGCAGAGCCTC
>CAZPJH010000119.1:0-2897 GCA_964586875.1 uncultured Oscillospiraceae bacterium | reverse complement strand
ATTGAATAGTAACTTCGGAAAGGAGTACCCGCAGTGGAGAGAAATCTTAGAAAGACGCGTACCGGTAAGGTAGTAAGCGACAAGATGGATAAGACAATCGTTGTAGCAGTAGTAGACAACGTAAAGCACCCGCTTTACAACAAGATCGTTAAGAGAACCTACAAGTTAAAGGCTCACGACGAGAACAACGAGTGCCGCATCGGTGACAGAGTAAAGGTTATGGAGACGAGACCGTTATCCAAGGATAAGAGATGGAGACTCGTTGAGATTATCGAGAAGGCAAAATAAGTTATTGTTTTGCAAGGAATAGTTGAAAGGAGATTGTACCATGGTACAGCAGGAAACCAGACTTAAGGTTGCTGACAATACCGGCGCAAAGGAATTACTTTGCATCCGTGTAATGGGCGGTTCAACCAGAAGATATGCAAACATTGGTGATGTCATCGTTGCTTCCGTTAAAGATGCAACGCCGGGCGGTGTTGTAAAGAAGGGCGATGTAGTTAAGGCAGTAGTAGTTCGTTCCGTAAAGGGCGCACGCCGTAAGGACGGTTCTTACATCCGTTTCGATGAGAACGCAGCAGTTATCATCAAGGAAGACAAGAACCCGAGAGGAACCCGTATTTTCGGACCGGTAGCAAGAGAACTCAGAGAGAAGCAGTTCATGAAGATTGTTTCCCTGGCTCCGGAAGTATTATAGGAGGTGCTCAGAGATGGCAATGTTAAAGATTAAGAAGGGCGATACCGTTAGAGTAATCGCCGGTAAGGATAAGGGCAAGGAAGGAAAGGTTCTTTCCGTTGCTGATGGTAAGGTAGTAGTTGAAGGTGTCAACACTGTGACGAAGCACACGAAGGCATCTCAGGCAAACCCGCAGGGCGGTATCGTAACCAAGGAAGCAGCACTTGATGCATCCAACGTTATGTACGTTCACAAGGGTAAGACCACAAGAATCGGTTTCACCACCGTAGAAGACAAGAAGGGCCCGAAGAAGGTTCGTGTTGCAAAGTCCACCGGTGAAGTAATCGACAAGTAATTCTGAGAGAGGAGGTTCACAAAGTTGACTAGATTAAAGGAAAAGTACAATAACGAAATCGTTGCAGCAATGCAGAAGAAGTTCGGTTATAAGAATGTAATGCAGGTTCCGAAGTTAGACAAGATCGTTATCAACATGGGTGTCGGTGAGGCAAAGGATAACGCAAAGGCTTTAGAGTCCGCAGTTAGAGATATGGAAATCATCGCTGGTCAGAAGCCGGTTGTGACTAAGGCTAAGAAGTCTGTCGCAAACTTCAAGATCAGAGAAGGTCTTGCAATCGGTTGTAAGGTAACCTTACGTGGTGACAAGATGTACGAGTTCGCTGATCGTTTAATCAGCCTTGCTCTTCCGCGTGTACGTGACTTCCGTGGTGTTAACCCGAACGCATTCGATGGTAGAGGTAACTACGCTCTTGGTATTAAGGAGCAGTTAATCTTCCCGGAAATCGAGTACGATAAGGTTGATAAGGTAAGAGGTATGGATATCATTTTCGTAACCACCGCAAACACCGACGAGGAAGCAAGAGAGTTATTAACCCAGTTTGGTATGCCGTTTAGCAAATAGTAAGGAGGAAATTCCACATGGCAAAGACTTCTATGAAGTTAAAGCAGCAGCGTCCGGCAAAGTTCTCCACCCAGGAGTACAACCGTTGTAGAATTTGCGGTCGTCCGCATGCTTACTTGAGAAAATACGGAATCTGCAGAATCTGCTTCCGTGAATTAGCTTATAAGGGTCAGATACCGGGTGTTAAGAAGGCATCTTGGTAAGTCCGTAATATTTTTAGAAGGAGGAAATCCAAATGACAATGAGCGATCCGATTGCAGATATGCTTACAAGAATTCGTAATGCAAATACTGCGAAACATGATGTTGTAGATGTACCTGCATCTAAGATGAAGATTGCAATCGCAGAAATCCTGTTAAAGGAAGGTTATATTAAGGCTTTTGAAGTGGAAGAAGTTGGTTCTTTCAAGACTATCCACATCACTTTAAAGTATGGCAAGGATAAGAACGAAAAGGTTATCTCCGGTCTCAAGAGAATTTCCAAGCCGGGTCTGCGTGTATACGCAAATGCGGAGGAGCTTCCGAAGGTACTTGGCGGTCTTGGTATTGCTATCGTATCCACCAACAAGGGCGTGCTTACCGATAAGGAAGCAAGAAAGGCTAACGTTGGCGGCGAAGTTTTAGCTTTCGTTTGGTAATAACAGATGCATGGAGAAGAAGTCTGTCAGAGCAAGTGTCCTAAGGACATGAGGTGATGCGGATACTCTTTTCTGAGGAGACCCGATAGGGTCAGGAAGTGTGTGAGACACTCACCGCTTTCCACATTCATAAATTTAGGAGGTACGGGCATGTCACGTATAGGTAGAATGCCAATCGCTATTCCGGCAGGTGTAACTGTCGAAGTGGCAGAAAATAACAAGGTTACCGTTAAGGGACCGAAGGGTACTCTTGAGAGAGTGTTAGCCCCGGAAATGGAAATCAAGGTAGAGGGTTCTGAAATCGTAGTAAACAGACCGAATGACTTAAAGAGAATGAAGTCTCTTCACGGTTTGACCAGAACGCTTATCAACAACATGGTAGTCGGTGTTACCGCTGGTTACGAGAAGGTTCTCGAAGTTAACGGTGTCGGCTACAGAGCAGCAAAGTCCGGTAAGGAACTTACCTTAACCCTCGGATATTCTCATCCGGTAGTTATGGTTGATCCGGAAGGTGTTGAAACCGTTCTCGATGGACAGAACAAGATTACCGTTAAAGGTATTGATAAAGAGAAGGTTGGTCAGTACGCAGCAGAAATCAGAGATAAGAGAAGACCGGAGCCGTATAAGGGCAAGGGTATCAAGTATGCTGATGAGACAATCAGACG
>CAZPJH010000118.1:0-2940 GCA_964586875.1 uncultured Oscillospiraceae bacterium | reverse complement strand
TCCCACACCATAAATCGAGGTCGTATATCGAGAGCTGCTCGGCCTCGTTGTCTATCCGCATCTCTCATCTCCTTTACGATTCGCACCTGTTCCATAAAAAGGCCGGAGCGTTCACCGGAGAGACCGGCACGGTTTCCGGCCACAGATAAGTCCTGACAGGGCGAGCCGCCGCAGATGATGTCCACCGGCGGCAGCTTTGCTCCGTCAAGCTTTGTAATGTCGCCCATATGTGCCATGTCGGGGAAACGAATCTTTGTCACCTCAATGGGAAAGGCTTCGATCTCGCTTGCCCACACAGGGACAATGCCGTTGTGAATGGAGGCCAGTGGGAATCCGCCTATCCCATCAAACAGGCTGCCCATCGTCAGAGTTTTCATTTGGCTACCGCCTGAACGATAGTCCTTGTGGTGCTGACTGCGGCTTGGGCAGTATAGACCGCAGACATGATATTGGCTCTTGTGGTGGTATCCAGGCCAAAGGCTCCGGCGATGCGGGGGATCTCGCCGGCGGACAGCATCAGACCAAGGCCAAGGAGCGCATGGTCCTTGAATACCATGAGTCCGGCGATGAGAATGGTGGATTGCAGGAAAGCGGTCAGGCACAATCCGATGATCTGCTTGCACCATTGGATGAAACCATCCGTATAACCGCGTGGGACGCTGAACATATAAAGGCTGCCCACGGCGATTTGGATGAGCAGAATCCCGCCGCGCTTCAGGTTTGCGAAGAATACCTTTATCACAGCATAGGCCATCAGAATGATGCAGAATAAAAGCATGATTGGGCTGGTGATGGAAGCAAAGCCGAAGTATGAGCCGGTGGTCATTCCAGTCAGCGAATCAATGCCGCTGAGTGAATCCACAATCTCGGTTGCCGCCTCGCCGATGGAGGTGCCATATCCTGTGATCCCCGCGGTGAGGCTTGCCTGCAATGTAACGGAAAGCTCATAGAGCCGAATCGGCACAACCGTAAACAGGCTCACCGCCATAAAGCCCTTGATGGCACACAGAGCAGTTTCTTTGAGGTTCCCTCTGCCGGAGGAATACTCGATGCCGCACTCAAAACAGGCCACCACAAGACCGGTCACATAGAGCGCCCAGGCCAGATAAGAGAAAAACAGTACAATGCTCTGCACCCAGCTGAGTTCGAACAGCTCGACGCCCATGTTGCCCATCTCGGCGAAAAAGTTTCCGAGAAAGCCCATGACCTGACCGTAGATCCAATCCACGATCTGACCGAGGATGGTGTCGGCAACAAAATCCCAAATAAACAATGGTTCGTTCACCTCTTTTCGGTGTGAGGCCGCACCAACTGCTTGGGATAAAAGGCCAGGGGCCGTACAGCTGGTACGGCCCCTGGGTCAGTTCTTTACATGGTCTGCTGCCACTGGGGGTCAGCGGTTTGGGCTTGCTCCTGAAACACCTCCAAATAATCCGACACCGCATCCGTGAGCTGCTGGTAGTCCTGGCTGTTTGGATGGTAGACATACCAATCCGCTTTCCCGTAGTCATCCCAGATGTAGGGGGTGATCCCACTTTTGAAGTTAGGGTTGCTGGTCTGCTTTTTGCCAAGGATATCTGAAAGATTCAGAAGCAGCACATCCACCTGGCCCTCGTTCCGATTCAGAATGGAAATGCGAAGGGCACGGTATTGATTTGCCACGATCCCCGTGACGAACTGGATTTTTGCCCGATTCAGCTCATCGAGACGCACATAGCAGGCCCGGCCTACATAGGTAGCATCCGGATACTTTGGGGCAACGATCTTGTGAAGCTCCTGTTCGAAAAAGTTCATATACCCTCCTTAGATTCCAATGATGCTCCAGAGATACATGGGCGCAGTGAGGGTAAACACGAGACAGGCAAACAGGATGGCGGGAGCCGCCCACTCGAACTGGCCGGATTTTCTGTACTCGAAGTAGGCGGTGCCCAGCTTGGCGAAGAAGAATACGGCAAGGATCAGGTCGATGGCGGGAAACACCACATTGTCTACCACCGACTTGATCTGAGTGGATGCGGTGGACCAGGTGCTTTCGACGGCGCCGGCCACATCCCCGGTACCTGCGGCGAGAGCCGTGGTCGCCATCAGGCAGGTCATTGCCAAGACCACGACCAGCATCCCGATCAGGCGCTTATAGTTGAATTTACGCATAAATTCCCTCCGTTGTATGTTGTTAATTTGTGGGGGCGATATGCCAGTCCTCCCAAAGATCTCCGGAAATCCGGACGGAGTCCGTGAGGTTTAGCGACAGCATTCCCGCCGGTGTCCAGCAGTCCAGCAGCCAGGTGTACGGTGTATAGCTCCCATCGGGATACCATATCGGTGTGAAATGGGTCGGACGATTATAGGTGCTGTATGGATTGTCCTTGAAAGTGAAGGTGGAGCGTTTGCCGCTGATGCTTCGGTTCAGGAGCCTCCAAAAGCCCTCGTAGTTGAACTCCGGGAAATAGGTCACCGCATTCTGAGCCGCAGTAACTGCGGCGCTCTGTGTGGTGCTGACGCTGGCCGTAACGCTCTGCTGGATGCCGTATCCGCTCTTGAGCGTAGAGGAAGATGCCGTGGGCGACAGGCTGTCCGGCGTGATGACCATGGTTGCCGTCAGGCTGGCTGTGTAGGCGTTATAATCAAATTCCCACCAGCCCTGATCCTCCCACCAGCCGTTGTCCACCCAGTGGTACCAACGGTCCGTGTGGGATTTGCCCTCGCTGTCCGTCCACCGATCCGTGTGCCAGCACTTCTCCCAGTTTTCAACCCACACCCAATTCTCCTGCCACCAGGGAGACCAGATGCCCCAGGAGGCGGAGGACACTTCTTCTTTCTCTGGGATATCCACGAGGGTGAAGGTGTCGTTTCGGTCATCGGCCACGGGATTGGGCGGGTCGTTGCCGTCCAGATCCACGATGTTGGCGGTGATGGTGCTTTGCGCCGTGCCTCCGCCCA
>CAZPJH010000117.1:0-2957 GCA_964586875.1 uncultured Oscillospiraceae bacterium | reverse complement strand
TGTACGCTTGTACCAGATGTCTGCGTTCCAACAAGGTTGAGCGTGCTGTCTGATTCCCCTGCAAAATAAATTACGGCATTGATTTTCAATGCCGTTTTTTGTTACCCTTCCACCCTTGAAACAGCCCCAAAACAAACCGAAACGAGCCTATTGCATTTGCAATAGGCTCGTTTTTTACATCCATCTGGCATCTTCCAGTTCGGCTTTCTTTTGACGTGACAGAAGTTTCTGCACCGCTTCTTCCGCCGTTGCCCCTTCATACAGCACAGCGTACGCTGCACCTACGATGGGCATATCCACCCCCTGCTGTTGTCCCAGCATCCAGGCAGATTTTGTGGCATAATAACCTTCCACCACTGCGCCCACAGCATCCATCGCCTCTGCAGGACACATCCCCTGCCCGATGAATACGCCGCTTTTGCGGTTACGGGAATGAACCGATGTACACGTCACGATCAGATCGCCCACACCGGCTAAACCTGCAAACGTAACCCGGCTGGCACCCAAAGACACGCCCAGCCGTGCCATTTCCGTCAATCCTCTGGTCATAAGCATTGCCTTGGTATTATCGCCCAGTCCAAGTCCATCGGTAACACCGGTACACAGCGCGATCACATTTTTCAATGCACCGCCCAATTCTGCGCCCACAATATCGGGACTGGTATAGATCCGAAAAGCATCCGACATAAACGCATCCTGCACCAGTTCCGCCTTTTCCTGATCCGGGCAGGCGGCCACACATCCCGTGGGGATCCCCAAAGCCACTTCCTCTGCATGGCTGGGGCCGGTCAGCGCCACAACGGCATGCCCGGTTTCCTGCTGCACCACTTGGCTCATACGCAGCATGCTATTCGGTTCGATACCTTTTGTCACTGACACCAGAACCGTTTCCTGTGCCAGAAAAGGCGCAGCCTTACGGCTGACTTCCCGTAGCGCAAAAGATGGACTGGAGAAAACCACCATATCTTTTCCGCTCACACAGGATATATCCGCTGACACGTTCAATTCTACAGGTAATTCCACGCCCGGTAATCGGGGGTTGACCCGATTTGCCGCCATTTCTGCCGCTTTTTGTTCAGATCGCACCCAGAGGGTCACATCGTGGCCGTTTTTACATAGAGAGATGGCCAGTGCAGTGCCCCAGGCACCGCTTCCGACAACAGCTGTTTTCATTCCGGTTTCCTCTTTAACACAAGTTTGGACTCTTCCCTTCGAAGCAGTCTGCCGATATTTTTACGGTGCATAAGAACGGCAAGTACCCCAAGAAAAATGCCACCTGCCACCACCCAAGGTCTTTCCCAGTAGAACAGCGCAAAGCAAACCCCAAATCCTGCCGCCACGACAACAGAGCCCAGGGAAACATAGCGTGTTAACGCCACCAGCACAACGAAAATTGCCAGCAGTATCAGAAAGATCCGCCAGTCAATACACAAGGCAATGGCTGCACCACACATGATGCCCTTACCCCCATGAAAGCCCAAGGTAGCCGGAAAATTGTGACCCAGCGTCACAGCTACGCCGCCAAGCATCTGGCCTTCCATCTTCATTCCATACGGTTGCAGCAGCAATCCACCAACCAGGCAGGCCAGCACCGTTTTAAGCACGTCAATAGCGATCACAAGGAAAGCGCTGCTGGTACCATAGTTGCGGATAAAATTTGTCAGGCCGGCATTACCGCTGCCGTGGCTGCGGACATCCTCTTTGGCTCTCAGCGTGGAGATGCACACTGCGCCGTTCAGATTGCCCAGCAAATAGCCTGCCAGCGATCCAACCAACAGTGGATACCACATGAGATTAGTCCTCCTTATCGCCCTTCTGGCGAATGGTGATACGCACAGGTGTTCCCTTCAATCCAAATACTTCCCGAATCTGATTTTCCAGATAACGTTGATAGGAGAAGTGGAACAATCTTGCATCATTACAGAAAATAACAAAATGAGGGGGTTTTGTACCGGCCTGGGTCATGTAATAGATCTTCAGGCGACGCCCCTTATCAGACGGCGGCTGCACCCGGGCAGTGGCTTCTGCCAGAATGGAGTTCAGTGCACCGGTGGTGATACGGCTGGTATTCTGCTTGTGAACTTCCTGGATCAGCGGGAACAGTTTGTCCACACGTTGGCCGGTCAAAGCAGATAAAAATACAACAGGCGCATAGGTCATATAGCTCAGGCCATCTTTGACAGCCAGTTCCTTGTCACGCATGGTGTTGGTTTCCTTGTCCTCCACCGCATCCCACTTGTTGACCACAATAATGGCCGCCTTGCCTGCCTCATGCACAAGGCCAGCGATTTTGGTGTCCTGATCGGTAACTCCATCGTTGGCATCCACCAGGATCAAGCAAACATCTGCCCGTTCAATGGCATTGATGGAGCGCATATTGGAATAACGCTCAATTGCATCGTCCACCTTGCTCTTACGGCGCATACCGGCGGTGTCGATCAAACAATACTTACCTGTTTCGTTTTCAAAATAGGAGTCGATGGCATCACGGGTGGTACCGGCCACATTGGATACAATGACCCGTTCCTCTCCCAGAATACGGTTAAGCAGGCTAGACTTGCCCACATTCGGCTTGCCCACAATGGCCACCTTGATGATATCGTCATCCTCTTCCCGGTCATAATTCTCCGGGAATTGCTCCACACACCAGTCCAGCAAATCACCGGTACCATGACCATGGAGGGCAGAAACTTCAAACAGATCCCCAATTCCCAGGCCATAGAACTCATACACTGCCAAATTCACAGGGCCGATAGAGTCACACTTATTGACCGCCACCGCCACGGGCTTGCCGGATTTACGCAGCATGGTAGCTACGTCCTGATCGGCAGCTGTCACACCGGTATGGACATCCACCACCATCACGATGCAATCGGCCAATTCAATGCCGATCTCCGCCTGGCGGCGCATGAATTTGAGCATATCATTTTCCGTATTAGGCTCGATACCGCCGGTGT
>CAZPJH010000116.1:0-3011 GCA_964586875.1 uncultured Oscillospiraceae bacterium | reverse complement strand
ATTATACCACACTTGGCGGTATCTGGCACTATTTTTCTGTGCGGTATTGCCCTAATATAAATATAGGCCGTTTCTCCATAAGGGATTTCTGCCAGAATCAGCGATGCCACACCGTACTCCGTTGTAAACATGGGAATATCTTTCATCCGCAAGTCCCCTTTCCCGTTTATTTTATCACAAGTCCTTCCATGTAGCAAGCAAAAGTACAGCGGGCCCCTCATGTTTTATCCCTCAAGCACAAAATCATTGTGCATTTTGACGGATTTTTACCATCCGTCCCATCATCAAACTAACCGCTTCAAACAAATCGAAGCAAAAACAGGTGCTTTTCCCAAAAATAACCTTGCATTATTTCAAAAATATTATATAATATTCAAAAGAAATCCTTTGGGAAAGGAGGTCAATACCATGAAGAAAATCATCTACAAGAAAGAATACGATTCCGAAACAGCTACTCTGATCAAAAAGTGCACCTACGGCACCTACGGTGATCCCGCCGGTTACGAAGAGATTCTGTTCCAGAACGAGGGTGGTCTGTACTTCATCTACACCCGCGGTGGTGAGGCTTCTCCCTACCCCGGCGAGGATATTCAGCGTCTGGCACGGGCCAAGGTAAACGATTGGCTGGAAAACCACTAAGATACATACAAGCGGAGGCAATCGCTTCTGCCGGTAAAATAAAGCAGGCACGATAAGTCGTGCCTGCTTTATTTTATAGTAAGTGGCCATCCCTTTCTTCTGTGGGCAACTTCTAGGATCATGCAACAAATGCCGATTGATATAAAAACATCGTTCTTCCCGATCAAAGCCGCCACACCAAACAGCAGCCCTGCATATATAAAATGCTGACGCTTTTCCGCTTAAATTACCTTTCTCCCATATGGTAATCAGGGAAATATTCCTCAACGAAGTCCACCTTTTTCACCTGGAAGCTTTTTCCGTTAATATACCCAAGGCCTTCTGCATCGGTAGTGAATCGGAATGTCAGCTTATAGGAATAAAGGGCTTGATAATTGCGGTCGAACCGCTTATCCAATTTACCGTATTTACCGTCCCCCAGCAGCGGATGGCCGGCGTGGGCAAACTGGGCACGGATCTGATGGGTTCGGCCAGTGATCAGCTCACATTCCACCAGCGACAGGCCGTTTCCGCTGGTCAGTACTTTATAATTGGTCTGACAGGACTTGCTGCCCGGCTGAGGCTTGTCGGAAACAAACACCCGATTTTTCTTGGCATCTTTAAAAAGGTGGCCTTTTAAGCTCCCCTCCTTAGGCTTGGGTATTCCTTCCACAATGGCCAGATACCGCTTATCCAGCTCCCGGTCTTTGATCTTCTGATTCATCACACGCAGAGCCTCCGCCGTCTTGGCGGCAATGACGATGCCGCCGGTATTGCGGTCAATGCGATTACACAGCGCCGGAGTAAATGAATTTTCCAGCCGAGGCTGCCATTCCTTTTTCTGGTACAGATAGGACTGGATGTGATCGATCAGTGTCCTGCCATACTCCGCCCCATCATGAGGATGGACGGCAACACCGGGACGCTTGTCCACCAAAAGGATATTTTCATCTTCGTATACAATGTCGAGCTTGGGGGCTGCCACCGTCAGATAGGCATTATCTTCCCTTGGTTTATCAAAAAACTCATCATTGATGTACAGTTGCAGCACATCTCCGGCGTTCAGTCGGCTATCCCGTTGCGCTCGTCCGCCGTTTAACTTGATCCGTTTCAAGCGGATATATTTTTGTGCCAGAGATGCAGGCAGCAGAGGTACCGCTTTGGCTAAAAAACGATCCAGCCGTTGCCCGGCATCATTGGTTCCAATGGTCAATTCTTTCATAGATTATTTCCTGTGTTCGCATCAAAACTGCGATTGATTTGTTCTGTCAGCTCCATTGCTGCATTGTATCCCATCTTCCGCTGACGGTTGTTCATGGCCGCCACCTCCAGGATCACCGCCAAATTTCGACCCGGTGTAATGGGAATATTGTAAGTCGGCACCTTCACACCCAACAGCTCTGTATATGTTTCGTCTGCACCCAGGCGGTCATATACGCTCTTTGTGTTCCAAGGCTCAATGTTCACTACCAGGTTGATCTCATTTTCCGCCTTAACTGCACCCATACCAAAAAGTCTTGCCACGTTGATAATACCAATGCCCCGCAGCTCAATGTAATTACGGATCACTTCCGGTGCTGTGCCGATCAGCGTGTTGCCGGAGATCTTTCGGATCTCCACCGCATCATCGGCGATCAGTCGATGGCCCCGCTTCAACAGTTCCACAGCCGTTTCACTTTTGCCCATACCGCTTTCACCGGTCAGCAGGATACCCTCACCATAAACTTCGATCAGCACACCATGGCGAGTGATACGAGGTGCCAGTTCATCACGCAAATAGGCGATCAGTGCCGACAGGATCGCCGATGTGGTTTCTTTGCTACGCAGCAAAGTCACATCATGTTTCTTTGCCATTGCAATACAGCGATCGTGGGGTTGCAGCCCTCGAGCCATCAGCAAAGCAGGAATTTTAAAGGAGAAAAGCTTATCGTAGATCTCATTCTGCCGCTCCGGCGGAAGTTTGTCAAGATAGCTCATTTCCACATTGCCCAGCACTTGAAGTCGCTGCGGTTCAAAATGGTCAAAAAAACCGGCCAGCAGCAAACCCGGTCGAGCCACATCCGCCACTGTCAAGCGAATTTTGTCATAATCAGAGGATGCAAATTCAACCTGAAGATCAAACTCTTCCACCAGTGTTTTCAGCGGCAAACTGTAAATATCAGCCACGACCTCACCTCTTTCTTTTGTGATACGACCATTATATCCCCCATAGGGCGGAATAGCAATCAATTTTTTAAAAAATTTTCAGAAAAAAGTAAAAATAATGCTTGCATTTTTTCGCAAACTCTGGTATCATATTCTAGCGCTTGTGAAAAGTGTCATTTCGTGATTTAAATTTGGATGGGAGGTGCAACGAATGGCGAAGTGTGATTTTTGCGGTAAGGGCGTAACCT
>CAZPJH010000115.1:0-3083 GCA_964586875.1 uncultured Oscillospiraceae bacterium | reverse complement strand
GCGGTATTTGCGTCTCAGCATATCATAATATCTGCGGTTCAGAACAGTCATAAGCCAGCCTTTAGGGTCACTGATCTCTTTTTTCTGCTCTATTGCCGCAAGTGCCGCTATTAATGTATCCTGAACCAGATCCTCTGCATCTGTGATATTCTCTGTTTTGTAAACTGCCGTACTGAACAGAAGCTCGGCATATTCTGTTAATTGATATTTGTTCATAATGAACTCCTTGTTTGAAAGCTTTCACTTATACAGTCGCATATCAGAATGCAAGGTTTGGTGATTTTGAAAAAATCCGTTAAATTATTTTATAACAGATACATCGGAATGTCAATAGCATATTATTTTAAGAATAAAAGGAACCTTGTCCGAATAGAATGTACAAACAAGGAAAGGACGGGGAAGCTTAAAATGACGGCAGTATCAAATGTTCTGAGATATTTTTCTCCTCGGACAGCAAAAGCATTGTCGGCGGTAAACGGGAATATCAGCGAAATACGGCTCCGTGCGGGAGAGCCGCTTGCAGTGACGCTCACGGATAAATACGCATATATCACGGAAAGCGGCACATTTGCATCAGCTCCTGATAAAGCGCTTAGAGTGACTATCGAGGACATACGCCACTGCTTTGAAGCGGTCTGCCGATATTCCATACACAGCTGCCAGAATCAGATAAACAACGGCTTTGTAACGGTGGCGGGCGGTCACAGAGCAGGCTTCTGCGGAACGGCAGTATATTCATCATCGGGGAAAATCGAAAATCTCAAATACATAAACGGCATAAATTTCAGAATAGCGGGGGAGGTCATCGGCGCAGCTGATGAAATTATGTCTGCGGTTATGCAAAGCAGTCTCAAAAGTATTATTATATTCGGTGAGCCTTGTTCGGGAAAGACCACCGTGCTCAGAGACCTTTGCCGTCAGGTGGGGGACAGGCTTCCCGTGTCACTCATTGACGAGCGTTTCGAAATAGCTTCCGTCAGCGGCGGAAATCACAATAATCACGTGGGTGCAAACACAGATGTATTCAGCGGTTTTTCAAAATCCGACGGGATAGCCGCAGCGGTAAGGGTAATGTCCCCGAGAATGATATTCTGCGATGAGATAGGTGCCGATGACGATATTGCGGCATTGAAAAGAGCGTGGATAAGCGGCGTGAAGATCGGTGCAACTATGCACAGCGGCAGCATCGGAGAGCTTATAAGCAGCAGTCTTTATCCGCTTATCGCCTGCAAAGCTTTTGAATATGCAGCATTTATCCGGGACAGGCAGATAAGTCGGATATACAGGTCGGAGGAAATTATAAAGCTGAGAGAGGGCAGTGAGGGAAAATGATAAGGCTTGTGGGAACTGTATTTCTTCTGACCGCATCTGTGGCGGCAGGTTCATTTGCGGCGGAAAGTCTGAAAAAGCGGGTGAAAACGCTGAAACAGGTGCGGATAATGCTTGAAGCATTGCGGCTGATGATACGCTATGAGGCCCTTGAGGTATCGGAAATAATCCGCAGACTTTCGGAAAATAACGAGCTTTCCGAGCTTGGCTTTATTACATATTTGCAGAAATATTCAGCAAAATGCTTTGATGACGGCGAAATGACATTTGACAGGCTTTGGGAAAAGGCAATATCGGAAAATTCAGGTGAGCTAACGGCAGAGGATATATCCGTTATTTCAAGGACAGGCAGAATCCTTGGTTCCTGCGACAGCGATGGTCAGCTCTGTGCGCTCACAGGGCTTTGTGATGAAACGGACAGGCTCATAAGCGAGGCACGTGAGCAGTATCTTGCCAAAGGAAAGCTCTACAGAGCACTTGGAGCCGTGGCGGGTGCATTCATTGCCATAATGCTTGTGTGATCAGAAGGGACGATAAAACAAAATGGATATCGAGCTTATTTTCAAGGTGGCAGGCGTGGGGATAATCGTGGCGGTGCTGAACATACTTCTCAAAAAAGCGGAGCGGGACGAGCAGGCTCTAATGACCACTCTTGCGGGGCTTGTGGTGGTGCTTATGCTTATGATAAGCGAGATCGGCACTCTGTTCGAGACCGTCCGTGAGACATTCGGTATATAGCTATGACGGCGGATAAGCTTATTATCATTGCGGGAGTGTGCATATTTGCAGCTGTGATGTGCCGTGTCTTTGATAACGGTGCAAAGGAATACGGTGTGCTTATAAAAATAGCCGCAGCGGTGGTCATATCTGCCGCTGTTATCGGCTGCCTTGTGCCCGTAATTGAGCGGATAGAGGATATGTACAGCAGGATATCGGCAGATGAGACATATCTCACAATAATGCTCAAAGGTCTTGGAATATGCTGTCTGACCCAGCTTGCATCGGACATATGCCGTGACAGCGGTGAGGGAACTCTTGCGGTGCAGGCTGAAATGGCAGGGAAAACAGCACTTTTGATACTTGCACTGCCACTGTTTGAAAAAACGGCAGGGCTTGCCCTTGAACTTATATATTGAGGAAAGAAAAATGAGACGGTGTTTAATAATTTTAACGGCGTTTATCATCTCACTGCTCACGGCGGTGTTCATATCTCAAAGTGTTTCGGCAGAGGATATCTCTGTGGGTGAGCTTGCAGAGGAATACGGCGTTGACAGCATTTCCGAAGCACTGCCGTATGATGCGGCGGATTTCCTTGAAGATAACGGCATCTCTCCCGATGACCCTGACAGCATTACAGCTCTCACACCCAAAACGGTCATATCATATATGACCGAAAAGCTAAAGCACAGCGCCGCAGCACCTATAAAGCTCCTTGGGCTGATACTTTCGGTGGTGATACTTGGAGCTGCTTCGGGTGCGGCTGCGGATTCACTTGGCAACAAAGGCGGCACTGAGCTTTACAGAGCGGTGGCGGTAATGGCGGCAGTAACACTTACGATACCGTCCGTGGACAGCTGTATAAAAAGCTGTGCCGAAACGCTTAGAAGCGGCAGTGAATTTATGCTCTGCTATGTTCCAATATTTGCGGGGATATCTGCGGCGGCGGGCAATGCGGCTTCATCGGTGAGCTACAATGCCATAGTCCTGCTTATTGCGGAGGCGGCGGTAAGGCTTTCTTCCGATATACTTATGCC
>CAZPJH010000114.1:0-3113 GCA_964586875.1 uncultured Oscillospiraceae bacterium | reverse complement strand
GGCCTCTTCTTTTTATTTTTCTTTATTTTGCCAATGATAATTATACTCTAAGTTATGACAGTTGGTGGACACCGCTTAGGAAACTGCTAAACTTCGAGTAAATTCCACCGCTTTTCCTAACACTCCATTCCTTCTCAGGGAAAAAGAAAACCCCAGAAACACAAGGTTTCTGAGGTTTTTGTATACTTTTGTTGTCTCTCTTGATTATCTCTTTGAGAACTGAGATTATCGTTTTGAGAGTGAGGAAAGCCCGAAAACAAGGGATTCCTTACATCAAGTGTTGCATATGTGTTTTATGCGGTGGACTGCCCACACATTCCCATAACTACTCATAACTTCAACAACGAAAGAAGTATCGCTATAAAAATATATTTTACCTATTACAACCAATACAAGAACGGAATCGACATTGTTTTTGTTTCCAACACGCTACTCTTTCTATCATGTACAGAAACTGAAAATAATCTTCACGCTACGTCTAATTTTCAAAACCAATGTCACATTTCTACTAATATCTTTCACTTTCCACACTTCTTTCCCATATTTGTTATCTTTCCTAATAAGAAACAATTTTTCCTCAACATATCGATGCTAATTCTTATAAGTAGTATTGCAATACAAGTGGGTAACCTGACCATTACATAAAGCATTTGTACCACCATCTTGCTTTCGTTGAATATGATCTATTGAAACAGAATTATTAGAAATATATCCACCGCAAATCGGACACTTTGGTAATACTGCAACAAATGTATTCATCTTAATTTGTTGTTTTCTTCCACGAGAAAAATTACTTTTTACAGATACTTCTTCGTTATCTACTATTTCAATTTGGAGATATTTAAATCTATCATCTTTTCTTACTTCTTCAACAATCTTTTCTTCATTATAACCAGGATTATTCAAAACAACTTCAACAAGTAACAAAAAATAATCCTTTATTGAAGTATATGCCTTTTTGCTTTGTCTATTTTTCCTCATTATCTGTTGAACCAAAAAATTATATTGATAAATGACTTTTTCAAAAACACTTCTTGCTTCAATAAATTTATCGATTTTCTTCTTCTCTATAAGTTCTTTAACAAACATCAAAAAACCATAATATGAGCCTATTTTATGTTTTCCTATTCCAGAATAAAAATATACAAACGGATGAATTCCCAAGGAAAATTGTTCTTTAGAATTAATATACTGTAATATAATCAGCGTTTGTTTCAAATACTCAATTACTTCTTTAGCATCTCCAACCGTAATCTTTGTTTTTTTGTCTATTCCATTACATATTCTTACAGTCTGTGTAACCACATCTAATGTTAAAGACGAATTTAATGGTCCACCAATCGGCATTGAATTTATATCATCTTTATCTATTTTCCCATTTCCAAACATTACCTGATGTATTTTTTTTGATAACGAAACAATAACTTCTTGCTCCCTTTCTTCATATGCTGACCAATATTTATAACCTTTTCCAGCTCGTACAATAGCACGAGAAGCAATAGCATAAGAATATTCTCTATTTTTTATCAAATCTAATTCCGCATCGCTGATTTTTGTTGCTGATTGATTTATTTTCAGAAACGAATCCTCAGCTTTAGATGCATTACCATCCACCCACTGTAATTGTATTGCTAATGCACCTAAATTCTTGGCAATTTCATTTTTCACTTTATCATCTGTTGTAAGACGATTTCTAGATATTGCCTCTATTTCTTTATATGCTCCAATTCTTTCATTCACAAGTTTTCTAGTTTTTTCCGCTATATTTCTTTGTTCTTCTGAAATGTAATTTCCATAATAACTAGTAGATATCTGTCCATCACCATAATCATCGTTTATCCAAGCACCAAGACTACTTAATCTATGTGCCCCATCAATCACAAATATGTAACCACCTTGATTCCTCCACAAAATTATTGCAGGAACCAACTCATCATTAACAAAACTTTCTATCATAGAACAAACTTTTTCAGCATCCCACTCATTTGTTTCCCTCTGAAAAATCGGTTTTCTCAATGCACTAAAAAAGAAGGAATCATATTTTAAATCTTCTATCGAGAGTGTTGATTTATTCCTAGTATTGCCACTACTTCCAGTTGATGACAAAATATTAAAGTCTTCTCTTGGTATTAATGCATCTAATGTAATCGTTTGCATTTTCTCATCCTTTCTTCTACCTAGACTATTTTATATGCTTTATCAAATTGCTTCTTTTCGTTCTACTATCTCCACCATTTCTAAATACTTCTTAATCGAATTCGATATATGCCAAAACATCACTGGTGGAATCGCATTTCCAATTTGTCTATATGCATCCGTTTCGCTTCCCGCAAATTCAAACTCATCCGGAAACGATTGTATACGTGCCGCTTCTAATGGTGTGAAACGTCTATACAACTCCCTATCTGAATCTACTAATAATACGGGATCTCTTGAATTTAAACTCACCTTTGCCAAATGACTTGTAACCGTCAAACAAGGCTTATCTAAATCTTGGTACAAACCTCTTTTCATATTATTTTTCGCATTTTTCATTCCCTGAACTGCCCTCTCCGAAAAATAGTATTTTTCTTGTTCAATCGCAAGTTCCGGAACCGCTACCGATAAGGGAACCCAATTATTTTTATTAGTTTCCTCAGGAAAACTATACTCCATAATGTCATTCAAATCATTTCTGATACCAACAATAATTACTCTTTCTCTTCTTTGTGGCACACCATAATCTGCTGCATTAAAAAGCTTTGTATATGTTGTATAACCTACTTCCTCAAAAGCTTTTATAATACGTTGAAATATTTGTCCTTTATGTAATGTCATCATTCCTTTTACATTTTCAGCAATAAATACTTTGGGTTGTTTATCCTTTACAACTCGTACCATCTGCTTATACAAATTCGCTCTGTCATCAAAAGGATCTTTTGTCGGATTAACAGTGCTGAATGACTGACAAGGAAAGCCTCCTACTACAATATCGCATTTAGGAATTTCCTCCGAACCAGTTTCACATATATCTTTACAAACAACTTTTTCACACTCAAAGTTCTTCATATGTGAATTAAGTGCCTTCTGGTCAATATCTGTTGCATACACCAATTTAAACGGCAGTCTATTAT
>CAZPJH010000113.1:0-3132 GCA_964586875.1 uncultured Oscillospiraceae bacterium | reverse complement strand
TTATCTATGCAGGTGGCTGTGAAGCAGATGGATTATGAAGAGGTTGATGGACGGGGAAAAGAGGATAACGAACGAGCAGACCAAATCGAAGCTTATTTCAAATCAAAAAGTGATGCACTGGTAGATTTGGAGGAAAAGGCGACGTAGCTGGAAAGAAAAGCTGAAATTGCGGAAATGGTCTATGATATGGCTTGTAGTTCCGGTGGCAATGAAACCCTGAGGGAGAAACTGATAGATGTTATGTATGAGAATGAACAGCTGAAAGCAGAAAACTCTAAACTTCGGGAATTGCTGGAAAAGTCATATGAGTTTATGAAACAATTTGTGCTGGATGGAAGAAATCTGCTGGAAAGGTTTATGGAGAGTGTTGGACAGGTGGTTGAGAAGGTGAGGGATGGGATTGTGAGGAAGGAAAGTCGGAGTAAGTTGCAACAAATGCAGCTTGCTCTGATTAATACACAAAAGAACAAATGTTTGCAAAAAGCCCTTGCGAATAATAAATATATTATGTATAATAAAAGGAACAAATGTTCTATTTGATATTATTCGCCCCGTCGAATATAATATGATGGTGAGAGGTGACAAGTATGGGATATATGACTGCAAGTCAAGCTGCTGAAAAATGGAATATTTCACAAAGAAGAGTACAGATTTTGTGTGCACAAAACAGAATAAATGGTGTGTTCAAATTGGGTGACAATTGGGCGATACCAGATGATGCACAGAAACCAGTAGATAATAGAAAAAAGGAATGTAAAAATAATGAAAGATAATAAATTGATTGCGATAGACTTGTTTTGTGGATGTGGTGGATTTTCATATGGGTTCCAACAGGCTGGATTTAAAATGGCTTTAGGAATAGACATGTGGAAAGATGCTACTATTACATATAAACATAATTTTCCAGAAGCCAGTGTGATTAACGAGGATATAACGCTTGTAGATGCTGAAACTATTATGAAAAAGGCAGGATGTAAGGAAGGTGAAATAGATGTAATAATAGGTGGACCGCCATGTCAGGGTTTTTCTCTATCAGGTAAGAGAATGATAGATGATCCAAGGAATAAATTGTATAAATCATTTGTTAGTCTTGTTGAACAAATTCAGCCTAAAGTATTTGTTATGGAAAATGTGCCCGGATTGATAAGATTGTTTGGTGGAAAGGTAAAAGAAGAGGTGTTAAGTGACTTTTCTGCTATTGGATATAGGGTTAAGGTTCAACAATTATCGTCAGATGACTATGGTGTGCCACAACAACGAAAGAGGGTTTTTTTTGTTGGGATTAATGAAAGGATATTTAATGAAAATGTTGAATTTGTATTTCCGGAACCTACCCACGGTGTAGGATTAAAGAATGTAATAACCTGTAAGGATGCTATTTCTGATTTGGATTTTGTTCCAGATGATGTATCATTAGGGGAAAATATAGAATATAGTTTGCCGGCAATTAATGATTATCAGAAAAAGATGAGAATTGGAAGTTCGATGATTAAGAATCATTCTATTACAATTCATAAAGAGCAGACAAAGCAGATAATTGCAATGGTGCCAGATGGAGGGAATTATAAAGACCTACCTATAGAATTGCAAGGTACAAGAAAAGTAAATATAGCATGGACAAGAATGAATAGCGAAAAACCTTGTTTTACAATTGATACAGGACATAATCATCATTTTCACTATAAAGAAAACAGAGTACCTACAGTACGAGAATCTGCAAGAATACAGTCATTTCCAGATGTATTTGAATTTATCGGAATTAAGACTAGCCAGTTGAAGCAAGTTGGAAACGCAGTGCCACCGTTAATGGCGGAAGCCATTGCGAGACAAGTTATTGAAGTGATAGAAGGAAGGTGATTTTGTGTATAACCGATTAAATCAGTATAGGTGTATAATTATAAGGGGAAAATCTCAAAAAGAAATAGATGATTTGTTACCAGCATACGCAAAGGTGATAGATGATATTACACCATGTGAAGTAGAAGAGTTTTCTCGGAAATTTAACGAGTTGTTTGCAACGTACTTATCAGCAGATAAAAGAATAAAGAAAACACTAGATAATCATAGAACTGAAATTGCTGGAAAGTTATTTGGGATGTATTATGTAGAAGAAAATGGTTACGTTTATGCATCAGAAAGAACAAAGAAATTTCTGCAAGATAATGATCAGCCAGCATTTTTTAAGGATTTATGCTATAAAATGCAGTTCCCAAATGGAATGCAAAAGCCTCAGAAGTTTCAGCCATTGTTAGATAATAAAATTTCTATCAGACCCAATGCTTTTGTATTAAGAGTATTACAATTGGCATCAGCCAAGCATTTAGTCCTAAACAAAAAGGAAATAGGATATTATATTCTAAATTCATTAGATGTCCTTCAAGGAATTGCAGTTCCAGAAGAGGTTGTAGAAGCCATTGAAAAGGATAGAAAAGATGGTGTTGTAAGAAAGATTGAAGCAGAAGGAAAGGCTTCATCCTATAAGTATCAACATATTAATGAACAAATTAATTATTTAGAATTGGCTAATCTTATTTATACAAATGGTATTGGAGAAGTTTGGCTTAATCAGAATGAAAGTGAAGCAATTCAAATATTTGCGTCAGATTGGAATAAAACACCAGAGTTTGATGTTTATTCATTTGATTTGTCAACAGTGGAGGGGCGTAAGAGATTCGAACTAGAGTGGACGGCTTATTTCAGTAAATTGAGTGATAAGGTTCAGAAATTTGAAACAACGGCAAGTGCCTTAGGTGTTGCTGATGCATTACCCAAGAAGAAAAAAGAAACTAATGGTCAAACAACGGTTGAAATTGGTGATGAGGGTGAAGCCTTTGTATTTGAATATGAAAAAGATAGAGTATTCAAATTTAGCCCTCGACTCGTAAACAGAGTGTTATCATTAGGAAAGACAAAAGGATTGGGTTATGATATTCAGTCAGTAGTGGCTGAAGAAGGTGATAAAGAAGATTTTGCAAAGTATATTGAAGTAAAATCCACGAAGAGAGTTACTGAACCAAATCTAAGTGATGCATATTGGATGGATACCCTTAATATAACAAGAAATGAATGGATTGCAGCACAACAACATGGTGAATTCTATTGCATTTACAGAGTTTATTTTGTTAGAGGTCG
>CAZPJH010000112.1:0-3261 GCA_964586875.1 uncultured Oscillospiraceae bacterium | reverse complement strand
GCTGTCGTGACGATATTATGATCTACCTGATCTCCATGGGCTTGCCGGAAAAGCGATCTTTCAAGATCATGGAAGCGGTGCGAAAGGGCAGAGGCCTACCAGAGGGTGCAGAGGAGGAAATGAAAGCTGCCGGCGTGCCGGATTGGTATATTACTTCCTGTAAGAAAATCAAGTACTTGTTCCCCAAGGCTCACGCCGTTGCCTATGTTATGATGGCTTTCCGCATTGCATGGTTCAAAGTGTATCATCCGCTGGCATTCTATGCGGCCTACTTCTACCGCCGCAGCCAGAAGGGCGGCTTTGATGCGGTGCTGATGACCAAGGGCATGGATACGGTGCTTGCCAATATCAACGCTATTGAAAGCAACGAAAATGCCACCGATAAGGACGAAGATCTGCTGACCACACTGGAAGTGGCTTATGAATACTATTTGCGTGGGTTCGAATTTCTGCCCATCAGCCTGTACGAAAGCCACGCCACCCGTTTCCAGGTGAAAGATGGGAAGCTCCTGCCGCCCTTCGTGGCAATTTCCGGCCTTGGCGAAAGTGCAGCATGGGACTTGATGGAGGGAAGAAAAGGCAAGCAGTTTATTTCCATTGAAGAAGTAGCTGCGGCCTGCCCAAAAGTGTCCAAGACCCATATTCAAATGCTGAAAGAGGCAGGTGCCTTTGGCGACCTGCCCGATACCAGCCAGATCACATTGTTCTAACAAAATTGCCCGGCATGGAAAACCATGCCGGGCAAACTGTTTATGCGCTTAAAATAGCGTTGATAATGACGACGCTGTAAATAATAGAAGGAATACTGCAAACAAGCAAAAGCAAGATCAACTGTCCAGTGGTCCATTGAAAATAGATATTGAGAAAATACACAATGATCCATGGAATGCCCAAAAGCAGTTTTGAAATGCCACGGAATCTTGCGTATTTTTTTGCCCAAGGCTGTGCCGCGTGTTTAGTGTGGACGGAATTTAGACCGGTCAAATCGCAAATACCATATACGACAAATGCCAAAGCCAGATAGAAAATAATATTCATAGAAGATACCTTATAGAATCATTACCCTTCATCATAGTCAAGCACCTCTTTTGCAATATACACAGGCCTGTTTTTACTCTGCTCAAAGGTACGGCCTACATATTCACCGATGATGCCGATGCATAGAAGTTGCACACCGCCCAGAAGCAAAATCAGCACAATGATGGTAGCATAGCCGGGAACGGCAATGCCCCAGATCAATTTCTGCATAATGACGACCACCAAATAAATGGCAGCGGCCAAAGCGGTCAGTCCTCCCAGATAGGTGGCAAAGCGCAGGGGAGCGGTGGAAAAGCCGATGATGCCGTCGATGGCGTAATTGGCAAGCTTTCGAAAACTCCATTTGGTCGTTCCGGCGTTGCGCTCACAGGCGGTGTAGGGGATAAATTCCGTTTCGTAGCCCACCCAAGAGAAAATCCCTTTGCTGAAACGGTGGTATTCTTTCAACTCCAAAATACTGTCCCGTACACTGCGACGGAAAGTGCGGAAATCGCTGGCATCTGCCTTTAGTTTGACCGTTGACAGGCGGTTGATGATGGAGTAAAATGACTTCTTGAAGAAGGAAAGCACCTTGCCTTCCCCCCGGCGATCCTGATAGGCGGCAACCACATCCACATCCGGCTTTTCATCCAGAATATTTACCATATCCCGGACGATCTCCGGGCGCTGTTGCAGGTCTGCATCGATCAGGGAGATGTATTCGCCGTCGGCATGTTCCAATCCGGCGAAAAGACCGGCTTCCTTGCCGAAATTTCGGGAGAAGGATACCACTTTTACAGGACATTCCTGTTTTGTGTGGAGTTTTTTCAGATTGTGCAAGGTGGCATCCCGGCTGCCATCGTTGATGAATACGATCTCATAGTCATAGCCACAGCCGTTGAAGGCGGAAATAACAGCCTGTTGAAAAGCAGCAACATTTTCTGCCTCATTATAGCAGGGGACGATCAGGGAAAGCTTCATATTATTTGCTCCTGTTAATTTGATTTATGTTATTATACCACTTTTTGACTCATCGTCAAGAATGAAGTAGGAGAGATAGAAATGTATAAAATTGAGACCCATTTACACACCTGTTATTGCAGTAGCTGCGGCAGACTGACGGCTCGGCAGATCGCGGAAGGCTATGCAGCCGCCGGTTATCAGGCATTGATCGTCACCGATCACTATAACAGAGATACGTTTCGAATGCTGGGAATGGATCCTTCCGAGCAGGCAGACCATCTGACCGCCTATTTGGAAGGATACCGCCGTGTTTGCCAAGAGGCGGAGCATTTTGGCATAAAAGTCTATCGGGGCGCAGAGGTGCGCTTTGACGGCAGCTGGAATGACTACCTGCTCTATGGCTATTCCGACGATCTGCTCCGGGATCCGCAGGCGGTGTTTACCATGGGTGTGGAAGCTTTTTATGAGAAATGCAAGGAAGACGGTGCCCTGCTAATCCACGCCCATCCGTATCGCAACGGTGGGCAACCCACCACAGCCAAAGCCCTCGATGGTGTAGAGGTGGCCAACATGCATCCCGGTCACGATAACAGAAACCCTCTGGCAGAAGCCTTTGCACGGGAAAATGGCCTGTTGGAAACGGCAGGATCGGACTGCCATCAGGATATCCATATCGGCAGAGGCGGCATTCTTGTGGAGCGGCTGCCG
Source organism: uncultured Oscillospiraceae bacterium (assembly GCA_964586875.1). Classification (GTDB taxonomy): domain Bacteria; phylum Bacillota; class Clostridia; order Oscillospirales; family Oscillospiraceae; genus Faecousia. Next base: position 573 of record CAZPJH010000112.1, on the reverse strand, counting down.
GAGGATGAAAGAGCATTGGTTGCCCTGCTGAGAAGCAGAGAATACAAACTTTTTACAATTTGATATTGACAGAATGCCGCAAATATGGTAAGTTTATTCCATCATAAATGCGAAGAAGGGGAGTTTTGCCATCCCACCTTTTCAGAGAGTGAACGGCAGGTGTGAGTTCACAAAGGCAGATGGTGATTGTCGCCCCGGAGCTTACTTTCCGAAATCGTAGTAGGGAAGTGCGGGTCAGCCCGTTACAGCTTTCGAGTGTCCGTTTTCGGGAATTCAGGTGGTACCACGGAAAATGTCGATTTTTCGCCCTGAGAGAGTTTCTCTCAGGGCGTTTTTCATTTTGAGGAGTGAATTTATGAAAGAATTACCCAAGATTTATGAGCCACAGCAGGTGGAAAACGAGATCTACCAGATGTGGGAAAAAGGTGGTTATTTTAAGCCACAGGGCAAGGAGGGCGCTAAGCCCTTCACCATCGTCATGCCCCCACCCAACGTCACCGGTCAGTTGCACATGGGTCATGGTGATTGTCGCCCCGGAGCTTACTTTCCGAAATCGTAGTAGGGAAGTGCGGG
>CAZPJH010000111.1:0-3517 GCA_964586875.1 uncultured Oscillospiraceae bacterium | reverse complement strand
CCGCCGTCGGGACTTCCTTGACCGAAAGCAGCGGCAGAAAACCGCCGAAAAGAAGATGGCACAGGGGCAGCGGATCAGCCATGATGAGCCGGACAATGCCATGAGCCAGACTATGTAAGGCAAGCCAAGTAAGACCCCCCCATTGAATATACCCGTCAGACGGCAAGGAAAACTACCGCCCGACGGGTGCTAACAAAACAAAATGAACAAGAAAAGCCCTTTGGTGGGGTGTGGAATACTGGGGCACTTCTCCACCGGATTCACCTTGACACCTATGCCCATGTCACCACCGCCTTCCAAAAATGAGCTGCACAGACTCTTGGCAACGTGCTAAGCATATAGAAAAAGGGCGGATCACTCCGCCCTTAAATCTTTTGCTCATTGAGCCAAGATAAAAACTCTTTGCCAATTCCAGTTTTGCGGGATTCATGTTTCGCAGCAGTTCCGCTACGTCTCGCCACTGCTCACCATCATATCGAATGCTGCCTGTCAAAAACTCATCAGGAGTAGTAGAGCCACAAGAACATCGGCAGGTGTCATTCTGATTTCGTTCAAAAACATAAACATTTTCCGCCCGATTTCACAAGCAGATATGCTTCTATCTTCACCAACCCCATAAGAAACAGGCGCAGACGATTGAAAATGCACTGTGTCCATACGCAAACACCGCCGCAGGCCAAAACAGCCTACGGCGGTAATTTTTAGATATTTTCTGTGCGGATGGCTTCAATTGGATTATCTTTGCGCAGTTTTGCCACTGCGTAGAACATGGAGGCGAATACTACGGCAAATACGCACACAGCAGCGATCATCACCGCAAACCATGGCATCGTAAATGCACCGCCCAGTGTCCTGTCGAAGAGTTTCTGGATGCCCAGACTCAGGAGGATCCCGATGGGCATACCCCATAGCAGAGCTTTAAAGCCGTAAATCAGGCACTCTTGGATCATCATCCGGCGAATATCCCCGGCGGTCATGCCGATACTTCGCAGCATACCAAAGTCCCGGCGGCGCAAGGCGATGTTGGTGGAAATAGTGTTGAACACATTGGCAATGCAGATCAGGGAAATCAGAAGGATGAAACCATAGCTGAATACATCAACGATTATTTTTCCGTTGCGATAGGTCATTTCATCTGCCAGATAGTCCGAGATGGAAATATCTTTTTCTGCGATGTAAGAAAGGAACGCTTCGTGGTCACTGATGCTCACAGACAGCTTATTGTAGTCCGAACCATCGGAAGCAGGAGCGGCGGAGAGGGGTAAAATAACAACGATATAGCTGTAATCAGAATAATAGTTCGTAGAGATACCATAGGGGAGTTCTGCGATGGATGCGCCGATCTGGAAAGTGGGTAGCGTCTGGGATGGCTCCTGTACGAAAATGGGTTCTTGCCCATGAGTCCCGGTCTCGGTATCATAGAGATAATATGCAAAGCGCACCGTTCCGTCCAAATCGACCTGGCGAATACACTGCACCGTGGAATATTCGACCGATGTACCGCTCATTACCTGACCGTATCCATCCTTATAGAAATCAAATCCGACGATATCTTCTTCACTTCTGCGCCACGCCACATTCTCCTGGCCTAAATAGTCCGCCATGTACTGCACCACTTCCTCAGGGACATCGATGGGGTAGATCTCAAGATCTGTCAAATCACTGGAAAGAACATCGGAGACCAGCACCTGCTTGGTGTACTCCCCGGTTTTTTCATCCATGGCATAGTGGCTGAATTTGGACTGGGTGATCAGCGCTGTGGGGCAATCCTTGTTGAAATACGGTTCCGGATCGATCCCATGTTCTTCCAGATAACTGCGCAAAACAGGATCTTCCAGATAGACGATACGCAGAGTCTTTTGCTCCATGCTGAAAACCGGTGCCATCACGCCGGCGCTGGGATTTTTCATTTGCTGGCACCCATGCCAATAGGATATATTTTGTGATGACTGGGGGATGTGGACGGTGTATCTGCGGTCATGAGTCCAAAGGGCGCTGTCCGTCACCATATCCAGTTGCCGGATCTCTTCATAAACCGAGTCTGGGGAATAATACAGCAACATATCAAAATTTTGGGTATTGACCGCATTATCCGCTGTTGCGGACAGGGCCTGTCCAAAGGTCACCGCAGAAAGGAACAGCGCGATGCTGATCACCAGAGACAGAACGGTTGCACGGTATTTCCGTTTGCTGACGGTATAATATTTTTTCGCCATCAGCGCCGGCAGAGAGCGCTTTTGATCAAAAAAGTTGCCGGAGTGCTTTTGCTTGGCGGGGACCTGATAATCCTGCGTCTGCCGAATGGCACTCAAAGGAGAAGCCTTGGTAGCCCATTTGGCTGGCTTTCTGGCAGAAAGCAGGACGGTGATCAGACAAGTCAGTCCGGCTCCCACAAAAGCGAGCGCCGACGGAATGACGGTGATACTCAAGCCGTAGGCGGAGAAGATGCTGTTGATCAGGGCCTGGAGTAAGGAAACGGTCACGGAAATGCCCGCATAGCCGCAAAGGATGCCGATTGGAATACCGATGGCTGCCAAAGCAAGAGCCTCGAACCGGACAGAACTGCGAATTTGCTTCTTTGTAGCACCAATGCCGGAAAGCAGACCAAACTGTTTTGTCCGCTCAGACACGGAGATGGAAAAGGCATTGTAGATCAGGCTGACAGAGCCGACCATGATGATGGCGATTAGGATCAGGCAAAAGCTCCAAAGCAACACATTGATATTTCCGTATTGGGTGCTGCCGTATAGGGCTGTTAAATCATAATTCAGGCTGGCAGTAGTACCGGATGGGGCATTTTTCAGCATTTTTTCTGCGGTAGCGGGCAGCAGTGTCCTGACAAATACCCGGTGCCAGATAGCAGGCTCTGTATTTTCGTCAGCATAGGTGAACAGGTGGCTGCAACCCAGGGTCAAGTCCTCCAAAAGGGTATGTTTTTCGCTGATGCCGACGATGGTATAGGTCTTTTCAAAGTCCGTACCTTGCGACGGAATCAAAATTTCCAGCTCGATGGAACATTGAGCCGCTACCTGTAGGGTAAGATGATTCCCTAACTCCGCAGACACGCCGCTTTTATTTAGGAAATCGTAGACAGTGCGGGTGATAACAATCTCACTGCTGTTTTGGGGCAGGCGGCCTTCCTCCAGCTTGACCGACACCATCCGGAAAAAGTCATCATCACCTGCGGCAATGGCGCAGACTTCACTGCCACCATCGGTATCATCGATTTGAAAATCGATGGTACAATAGCCTAAGATTTGCAGATCGCTGGCGTTGCGGATGTGTTCCTGAGCCAGGATCTCATCCCGATCCGTGTCCGTTGCGTAGTCGTAACGCAGAAAATAATCGCCACTTTCCGCAAGCCGGACATCCACAAGATATGACCACATGCTGTATCCCAGTGTGGTGACAGCGGTGAACATAGCCGCCGACAAAATGATGCCCACGATGGTCACAAGCGTCCTTGTTCTGTTTTTCCACATGGCTTTCCATGTGACTTTGTTCAGAATGTTCATCG
>CAZPJH010000110.1:0-3518 GCA_964586875.1 uncultured Oscillospiraceae bacterium | reverse complement strand
GGGGCTCATAGATTTTCGGTAATTCTTTCATAAAATCACTCCTCAAAATGAAAAAACGCCCTGAGAGAACAACTCTCAGGGCGAAAAATAGACATTTTCCGTGGTACCACCTGAATTCCTGCATAGCAGGCACTCAAAAGCTGTAACGGGCTGACCCGCACTTCCCTACTCTTTGTTCAGAAAGCGTGCTCCGGAGCGACCATTCCTATCTACCTTTGCGCCCTCGCACCACCCGGCCGCTCTCTGGAAAGGCAAAACAGGAAAACTCCCCTTCTACGCATTTACACTCAAAAAGTATCATATTTCCTGCAAATTGTCAATAGATACCCTTCACTTTTTCTTGTTTTCCATATCATTTGTCAGCGATGCTTTCGTTTTCCTATTCAGCCGGTCTGCGTGCAACACAAGCAGGGCAAAAATGGTATATCCGCCCAGAAGCACATAGGCGACCACAGGTAGCCATCCATAGTCCGTGGCAAAAAATATGGTCAGGGATAAAAATACAAAAGCAAGCAGAAACAGCCATGTGGACATATATTTTGCATATATCTTCAGCTTAAACCCATCTTTCTGCGCAACCTTTTGCAGGAGCTTCGCATTTGGATATCTGCGACAGATCACAGCACAGCTTGCCAAGACCACTGCCAGCACAAGATAAGCGATTGCCTCAAATGTATTTTCTCCGAACATATCAGCTCCAACCCGCCACTTCCCATACAAACCAATTAAACATCATGTCGTGAAAGGATGTTTGTAGATATGTGTCACCCCAATCTTTGGGCACATAACCTTCATAATATGTGTTGCCGCTTACAGCACTTTTGACGTCAGTAATGTAATAAGATTGACCGTATGCTTTTTGGGTATGTGTATAATCAGATGCACTTGTAAGCGTCCATGTATAGTCGGTTTCTACGCATGAAACAGTATCTGATACGGCGGACTTAATAACGCCTGAGACAACCGTGCAACCAAGCCCCCAAAGCAATGCTGTTACATATGCATTACAAATAGCGATGGGTAAGCTTAAGGCAGAAACCAAAAGTGCAACCAAATCAACAACGCTTCCTGTATAATACAGCATTCATATGCTTGCTTTAAATTGCACACGCCTCATTACATGATTAAACTTAAAAGAATTAATACACAATATAACCACCCATTGTCATTATACGCACTCATTTGACGCAGTTCATTAATAATTTGTAAACTCTCCAAAACTTAAAAATAGTTAAACTTTTTCGAGCGGAGTAGCGCTGCCAGCGCCTCCTCGTTTTCAGGCAAACGCTCCACTTCAATACCGGCATTGCCAACCTGCTTCGGGCCATGGCAATCCGATCCGGCCGTCTGGATCAGATCATGTTGTTGTGCAAATTTCAATGCCAGATCATTTCGCTCATCGTGGTCATAGTTGGCATTTAAAACTTCTACCCCGTCCAGCGCATCGGGTGAGGTGGGACTGCCGCCGTTGCGGTAAGGATGGGCATGGATCAGCAGCGCACCCTCGGCCTTGCATTTTTCATAGAACGCTTCCACCCCCATGGTGAAGACCGCCTCCGGATCACGCAGTAGTTCATCGGAAAAACCATACAGCAGATAGTCGTTCCAGCTGCCATCAAAGCGCACCTCTGCTCCGCGATAGACCTTCAGCCCCCGTTTTTCTCCTTCCTCTTTGACCATACGATAACCGGTCAGAAAAGCATCCACCTTGTCCTGCCCCGGGGCTGTATCCATGTGCAGATGACGAAAGGTATCCCGGCTATAATGGTCGGTGACGATCAAGCCGCTGTATCCGGCTGCCAGATAACCATCGACGATCTCCTTAGCGGAAATAATAGCACAGCTGCTTGTGTATAATGTATGCAAGTGGGTTTCGATTTTAAACATTTCTATTTCTCCTACTTCCAGTTAAAACTTGACGATAATACAAAATGTGGTATAATATCGGTAAATACAAAATTACAGGAGCGCAAAACTATGAAGCTATCCCTGATCGTCCCCTGCTTTAATGAAGCCGAAAATGTGGCCGCATTCCAAGAAGCGGTGATCGCTGCCTTCGATGGATGTGGCTATGACTATGAGATCGTGTTTATCAACGATGGTAGCCGTGATGCCACCCTCCACAACCTGAAAAAACTCCACGCCAAGCAGGCCTGCCCCGTAAAAGTTGTTTCTTTTTCACGAAATTTCGGCAAAGAAGCAGGTTTGTTTGCCGGATTGGAGCATGCCAGCGGCGAATACATGTCCCTGATCGATGCCGACTTACAGCAGCGGCCGGAGATCGTCCGGGATATGGTAAAGATTCTGGACGAAAAGCCGGAGATCGATGTTGTCGCAGCCTACCAGGACCGCCGGGGCGAGGGCAAGGTGCTGTCTTTCTTCAAGAAAGCATTTTACTCCATCATCAACAAGCTGTCAACTGTGAAACTTCACGCAGATGCCAGTGATTTCCGCACTTTCCGTCGCAGTGTGCGTGACAGTATTCTGCAAATGCGTGAATATCACCGCTTCAGCAAGGGTATTTTCTCCTGGGTAGGCTACGACACCGAATTTATCCCCTACACCGCCTGCGAACGCAATGCCGGCACCACCAAATGGAGTTTCAGAAAACTCTGCAATTATGCAATTGATGGTATTATCGGCTTCTCCACTGCCCCCTTGCGTTTGGCAACCTATCTGGGTGTGATGACCGCAGCCGCATCTGCAATTTACTTGCTGATCGTAATACTGCAAAAGCTGATTTGGGGCATTGCTGTTCCCGGTTACGCCACCATCATTGTGCTGATTCTGCTTTTGGGTGGTATTCAGCTGCTTTGCATCGGCATCATCGGCGAATATGTGGGTCGCACCTTTGAACAAAGCAAACATCGTCCCAATTACATTGCAAAAGAAGTTTTGTCTTACGATGAAAAATAAAATCAGCCCGACACGATTTCCCGTGTCGGGCTGATTTTATTCAAGTCTTTCTTTGTCATTTCCTCCGGAGAAATGACGGTTTTGCATTTAGAACAGGGTGATCTGGCTGGTGTCGGGCAGGTCACCAAAGGCACCTGCCTCTTTCAGCATTTGAATGTGCGTCTTGGAAACCTTGGGACAGGCCGCAGCCACTTCCTCGATGGAAATAAACCGCTTTCCTTTTCTTCCCTCCATCAAGTCCCAGGCTGCGCTTTCACCCAAGCCGGAAATTGCCACAAAGGGGGGCAGTAACTTTCCGTCTTTCACCTGAAAACGTGTTGCATGGCTTTCATAGATACTGATGGGCCAGAACTCAAAGCCACGCAAATAGTATTCATAGGCCACTTCCAGCGTGGTCAGCAGATCTTCGTCTTTATCGGTAGCATTTTCATTGCTTTCAATGGCATTGATATTTGCCAAAACGGTATCCATGCCCTTGGTCATCAGAACCGCATCAAATCCACCTTTCTGACTACGGCGGTAAAAATAGGCCGCATAGAACGCCAGCGGATGATAGACTTTGAACCAGGCAATTCGGAAAGCCATCATAACATAGGCAACGG
>CAZPJH010000109.1:0-3588 GCA_964586875.1 uncultured Oscillospiraceae bacterium | reverse complement strand
TGACGCGCAAGAGAAGAAATGCTACCCTGAAGCTGGCTAAGGGCTACTGGGGTTCTAAGTCCAAGCACTTCAAGATGGCCAAGCAGGCTGTCATGAAGTCCGGCAACTACGCTTTCGCTGGCCGTAAGATGAAGAAGCGCGACTTCCGCAGACTGTGGATCACCCGTATCTCCGCTGCTGTCGCTCCCTACGGCCTGAACTATTCCAAGTTCATGAACGGTCTGAAGAAGGCCGGTATCGAGATGAACCGTAAGAGCCTGTCTGAGATGGCTATTCACGATGCTGCTGCTTTCGCTGCTGTCGTCGAGAAGGCTAAGGCTGCTCTGAACTAAGACACATAAAAAGCCAGTTGCGTGTGCAACTGGCTTTTTTGCAAGAAAAGGGGCATTGAAATGGAATTAAAACACACCGCCGCAAGAGCAGGACGACTTTCCTCTTTCCTTCGGGAGGAAATGGCCATGTCTGCCAGTCTGATGAACAAACTGAAATGGCATGAAAAAATTCTGGTCAATGGGCAACCGGAACATACAGATTTTCCTGTTCAGCCGGGGGATGAGATCTGTGTTTTACTGGATCCACCGGAAGCTTCTTATCCGGCGGAGGAGGGTGCTTTAACCATTCTCTATGAAGATGAACATCTTTTGGCAGTGGATAAGCCGGCTGGCATGCTCATTCACCCATCCCGTGCAAAAAACAACGGTACGCTTGCAAATTATGTGGCTGGATATTATCAAAAAACCGGGCAGAAGTGTGCCTTCCACCCGGTAACTCGTTTGGATCGGGATACCTTTGGTATCGTCTTGTTAGCGAAAAATGCCCATATTCATGCGTTGCTGCAAAATATAGCTTTGCAAAAAACGTATCATGCACTTGTCCTTGGTTGTCCGGAAAAAGAAATGGGCGTTATCGATGCCCCTATCGATCGTCATCCGTTGCCCAGCCTGCTGCGGTTTGTGGGCGAGCAGGGGAAGCCTTCAGTGACGGAATATTGGGTAATGGAACATCGGGACGGCTACTCCAAATTGGAACTGCGCCCCATTACCGGTCGGACCCACCAGCTGCGTGTCCACTGTGCCCATATGGGCTTCCCGATTTTGGGGGATCCCCAGTATGGCAGCGAAAGATCCCAGGCATTTTCCTGCAAATTTGGATTGAACTATCAGCAACTTTGCGCCTACGGCTTGGAATTGTCGCACCCAATCACCGGGGAGAAGATGCAACTGCACAGCAAATTGGATGTCACAGTTTTAGATGCTGACGATGTGACTTGACTGTGTAGTAAACCACTGTCCCCAGACTCAGCAGTACCGCTAACTCTCCGATGGCAACGCATAGGGCATTGATCGGGAAACCGCCTCCGATGTAATGAGTCAATTCCCAGCCTACCAAAGGCGCATTCCAAAGGGTGGGCATCAGTATTCCCGGCAGGGGATAGCCTTTGATGGTCAGGCTGCGGCTTTTCCACATACTTATGGTTGCACCGGCAGTGGCGATGCTGCCAATGAGAAAGTCCAAAGGCAGTGCTGCACCGCTGGTCAGGTTAAATAAGAAGCAGCCTACGGCTAAACCACTGATAGCAGCGGGCGTAAAAAAAGCAAGGACACACAGCGCCTCGGCAGCCCGAAACTGGATGGCCAGATTTGCACTGTTGGGAAAGATGAAGTTTTGCAGATGGGTCAGCACCACATAAAGGGCTGCAATGATGGCGCTTTGTGCCATGGAACGGGTTTTACTACGCATAAAAGACTCCTGAAAAATAAAAAATGGACGCAAAGCGTCCATCCTGTTTCCCTAGTTTTGTTTAAAGACAGGATGGTCACGAACTGTCCTATGAAATTACTTGGAAATTCTACCACCTTTTTGGGGGTATGTCAAGCTGTTCATAAATTATTTGTTTGCTTTTTTCATATTCTATGTTATACTGATTTCCGATATCATACTGAAAACGATTGTAAAGGAATTTACCAATGAAATATTTAATGGTTTTTCTGGTTTCGATGGTTCCTCTGATCGAGATCAGAGGTGCAGTGCCGATTGCGCTTGGCATGGATTTGCCGCTGATCCCGTCGATGATCGTCTGCGTGTTGGGGAATATGGTTCCTGTCCCCATTATTTATCTATTTGCCCGAAAGTTTTTGCTTTGGGGGGCAAAACAGAAACATATCGGTAAATTCTGCGGTTTTTTCCTGGAAAAAGGTGAAAAAGCAGGCCAAAAGCTGGTGGCAAAAACCGGCAGAGGCGGCTTGGCAGTGGCACTGATGATCTTTGTGGGTATTCCGTTGCCCGGAACAGGTGCATGGACCGGCACTTTGGGTGCAAGCTTCCTGGACATGGGGCCAAAATCTACGACTGTGGCCGTGTGCTTGGGCGTGATCATGTCCGGTACGATCATGACCGTGATCAGTCTGCTGGGATTGCACATCCTGGGGTTTTAATTGAAAGTAGATCCGAGCGGCGATGGCTGCTCGGATTTTTTTCTATTTTCCCATTGACAAATATGTTTTGCAGACATATAATGAAAATATACATTTCAAAACGCATATTTTAGATAAGGAGAGCGGAAAATGGAACTGATTTATAATTATATGAAAAATGATGTTTATCGTTATATGCTAAATGATTTAACAATGAAAACATTTGGATTTTCCTTTGAAAGTTGGGTGATAAATGGATATTTTAAAGGTGATTATATCCCTTATTCCTATTTGGAGGATGGGAAGATCATCTGCAATGTATCGGTCAATCGGATGGATTTTCTGCAAAATGGATGCGTAAAACACTATATTCAGATCGGAACGGTGATGACGGATGAAGCTTATCGCCATCGGGGGTTGGCTGGGAAGCTATTGCAGTATGTGCTGGAGAAGTATGAAGGTCAATGCGACGGCATTTATCTGTTTGGTGACTTGTCGGTGCTTGGTTTTTATGAAAAAGCAGGCTTTGGGCAGCTAAGGGAATACCGCTATCTGCTCAAGGAGGGAACCGTTTCCCGGGCGGATACCTGCGGATTTATTCCCATGCAGGAAAGCCGAAGGGCACAGTATTTGGCGGCGATTCGCCATGGTACGGTTTTTTCTGCATTGGAACAGATCAATAAATTTGGCTTGCAGCTGTTCTACACCGCATCACTGGAGAATGTATATTATCATCCGCAGTTGGATTGTTTTGCGGTGCTGGAAAAAGATGGGAACACACTGGTTTTACAAAGTGTGATCTGTAAGGAAAAACTGCCTCTGCAGACGGTCATTGCACAGCTTGGCAGCGATTATGATCGGCTGATGTTGGGCTTTGCACCTTTGGAAGAGGAACGGGAGCTGTTTAATGCAGAATTATTTGATGGTGGTGATGACTATCGCCTGTTTTATCGGGGCGAGCAATTAGAAAGCATTGAAAAAGAGAAGCTGTATTTTCCCCAGCTTTCTCACGCATAGAACTATATAAACATTTGATTGAGGGAATGCGTATCAAAAAGCCGGAAACCGGTGATCAATGAAATTAAAATTTACAGCCGGAATAATCTTGACTGTGGATGGAAACTGTGCTAAAATACACCTGTTCGCCGCTGTGGTGGAACAGGCAGACACAAGG
>CAZPJH010000108.1:0-3612 GCA_964586875.1 uncultured Oscillospiraceae bacterium | reverse complement strand
GTTTCCTTTGGCGGAGATGGAGGGATTTGAACCCCCGCACGCCTTGCGGCGCCTAGCGGATTTCGAATCCGCACCCTTCAGCCACTTGGGTACATCTCCATATACCTCGGTATTATATCAGCACCGAGGTAAAAAATCAAGTCTTATCTTTCCTGTGATCGTTTTATACTTCAGGTTCTATCCGGTTATTTCTGATCCTCTTTCTTCCTTACCAGTTCCAGAACATCACACATCTGCAGGCAAATCCCGTTGTAATTCTCTCGGCGATGGGGCTTCATACACTTAGAACAGTCCTTGATGCCATCGGGTGTGTATGTATAATTACCTCCACACTTTTCCCCCAGGGCATACAGGGGACAGTAGCAGAAAAGGCAACTGAAGGTTGCAGGGTCAGCCCCTTCATGGCAGGGAAAGAATTCACAATCCTTGTGCTGAAAAAAGTCATAATACATCTTATTTTCCTCCATTTTTCAAACTTCCGTCCATGGATAGATCCGGGGCGGTTCTTTCGTAAATTCCATATATTTCCCGGTGATCGGGTGGCAAAAAGCCAGCCGATAAGACCACAGCGCAATTTCACAGGGATCTTCCAGTATGCTGTATTTTCGTTCTCCCACCAAGGGCAGCTCTCTGGATGCAAATTGCACCCGGATTTGATGGGTACGACCTGTTTCCAGCTGGATCTGCACCTTTGTCAACCCATGGTTGACAGCTAAAACCTGATAGGTCAAAGCTGCGCTCTGTACACCTTTTTCCATCTGGGGCACTACCATGGTCATCTTACGAGCCTTATCACGCAGGAGCAGATCGGTAAATCGCCCCTCTTTTTCTTCAAGCTGGCCATGGATCACCGCACGGTATTCCTTTTCAAACATATCCTCACGAATTTGCCGTGATAATTCCGATGCCGCTTGCGCTGATCTTGCCAGCACCATCAATCCGCTGACCACCCGATCCAGCCGATGAACAGTACGCACGTCCATCGTCCCCAGTGCCTGACGAGCCAGCTCCGGCATCCCCCCCGGCTCGTCAGTGGACAGGATCCGAGGCGGTTTTACGCACACTGCAATCGCCTCATCGGCATAAACTACTTCGATCATAGCTCCCTTGCCTCCCAGAACTGGCGAAAAGCAGTGGGAAGCGCCGCATTTTCAGCGATCTCCTCCGCTGTAAACCAGCTGAAATTATCATTTTTATTTCGGACTTTCATATAAAATCCACGCATATTCCAAATGATATGGGTAAAAATATGCTTCTTTTCCAACTGTCGCTGCACATCCTGCACCGTCATTTCCCACGCTTCCACCTGTGCAACCGCGGCAGACACGTCCAGCGTACCCTCTACCGTGGGAAACTGCCACAGGGAAGCCAGCAATCCACTGTCTGGACGCTTCTCCAACGCAAATTTTCCATCATATTCCAGTATAAAAACCGTTGGATATTCCTGTCTTTTCTGCTTTTTAGGCAACTTAACAGGTAATTTTTCCGCTGTACCCGCCTTATATGCCCGACAAAAAGATCCACAGGGGCATTCTTCACACCTGGGTGTCCAGTTGGGGCCACAGAGGGTAGCACCCAGCTCCATCAGAGCTTGGGTAAAGTCCCCTGCCCGTTGCGGATAAATCGTTTCCAGTTCTAAGCGGACTTTCGTCTTAAAACCAGGCTGATCGATCGGCGTATCATCGTTCATAAGCCTTGCATAGACCCGAAGCACATTGCCATCTACCGCCGGGGTCATCTGGTCAAAGGCGATGGAGCAGATGGCACCGGCGGTGTATTCTCCGATCCCGGGCAAGGCGATAATCTGCTCATAATAATGCGGAAAAATACCGTTGTACTGAGCCATAATGACCTGAGCCGCCTTTTTTAGATTGCGAACACGGCTGTAATAGCCCAGGCCCTCCCACAGCTTATGCAGTCGCTCATCATCACAATTTGCCAGAGCTTCAATGGTGGGTAGTTCCTCCAAAAAACGGCTGTAATACCCCTTCACCGCCTCCACACGGGTCTGCTGAAGCATGATCTCCGACAACCAAATATGATAAGCCTGTCGATCTTGCCGCCATGGCAGATTTCGCTTGTTTTCATCAAACCAGGGCAACAACGCCTGGGGTAAATCCTGTAAGATCTCCATAGTTCACCTCATAAGGTTATTATAGAGGAAGGTTTGCAAGCTGTCAAGAGAAGGAGCCACAACCGATCTCAAAGAACCGATTGTAGCTCCTGAATTTTTATTTCCAACGGAAGTTATCTCTTCCTGCACCTATTTCAAAATGGTATTTAACGATACCCAAATCCACTTTGGTGTAAAAGCCAATGCCTGCGCTGGCCGATACGTTACCATCCTGATAACGCAATGTGAACTTCTGCTGATTCATGGCAGTAGGTGCCATCAATGCGGCTTCTACACCGGCACGGAACCACCCCGGAGTTTGTTCGCTGACATTGCTGACATTACTCAATGGCTTTGACTTGTGGGGCACACCCTGGTTTTTACCATAACCCAACGCCAGAACCACAGTCAATTTCTCCCCCTTTTTCACTTCAAAAGCACCGGGGATCTTCTTATAAGTCATTGCCACCCAGCATGTATTTAATCCCAGTTGCTGCGCTTTCAGTGCCAGGCGTTCACCATAATAACCGCATTGTTCCTCCAGGTGATCTCCTTTTTTTCCTACCAATGCAATGTAATTTGTCACACCGCTAAATTTACCATAGTGCGCCATAAAGCTGTCGAATGCTTTTGGCTCATCTGTCACCAACTGGATGTGCAGATCACTTTCCCGATTACAAAGCTCAATTTCCTGTTGCAGTGCCTCTACCGCCTGCGGTTCAATCGCTTTTTGCTTATATTGGCGTACACTATGCCGATTTTTCATTGCATCCATTACTTCCATCGATGATTCCTCCTTGTTACTCTATATCACCAGATCGATCTGGCAATTCTTTCATAATTGCATTTACATGTGTTATCATTCTCAGCAGATCATTCATCGCCTTTGCATCGGTATCAAAGTAATAATAATTTTTTGTGCCCTCCCGACGCATTTTTATTATTCCTGCATCTTTGAGAATCTGCAAATGGTGTGATACTGCCGGACGGGACAAATGGGTCTTTTTTGTAATTTCTCCCACCCGAACACCGTTGCACTTTCCCATTTGCATCATTTCTAAAATCAAATGTTGACGATTTGCGTCGCCGAAAGCCAGCAGTGTTTTCTGACAGGCTGTGAATTCTTCAGCCAACTGTTGTATATCGATCATATAATCCCTCCTTCTGTTTATCAGATTAAACCATTATACCACGCTTTCAGCAAAAATGTTGAATGGTAAAGAAAATCGATACCACTATTGATTTCCCAATATCTATCGGATAGAATTTGCTCGCAAAAAGCACAAGTGTATCTTTTTAAAACAGGGATTATTGTGCAAAACCACATACTTTAAAAAATTTGAAAAAAAGTAAAAATAATGCTTGCATTTTTCCGATTGGTGTGCTATTATATCTAAGCGCTTGAGAGAGTGCATATGCGCCGATAGCTCAGTTGGATAGAGTGACTGACTACGAATCAGTAGGTCGGGGGTTCGAGTCCCTTTCGGCGTACCAAAATA
>CAZPJH010000107.1:0-3652 GCA_964586875.1 uncultured Oscillospiraceae bacterium | reverse complement strand
GACAGGAAGATCACATTCTTTGCAGCAGGTGCGGAAGAAATGGGACGAACGATGTTCTGGATGTGATCAATGGGGTAAGAAACACGAGTGTTCTCGGTCACAGATTTGTCGGCGAAATCACACTTGCCGTCTTCGGCAACCGTCACATTCTCCAGCAGAGCATTGCGGCGAATGGCGTTGTAAATATCAGGCTCGGACTCAGCATCCAGGTTAATGACCTTGGCATAGCAGCCGCCTTCAAAGTTGAACACGCCGTTGTCATCCCAGCCATGCTCGTCGTCACCGATGAGCAAACGCTTGGGATCGGTGGACAGGGTGGTCTTGCCGGTGCCGGACAGACCGAAGAACAGGGCGGTGTTTTCGCCGTTCATGTCCGTGTTGGCAGAGCAGTGCATGGAAGCAATGCCCTTCAGCGGCAGGTAGTAGTTCATCATGGAGAACATACCCTTCTTCATTTCGCCGCCGTACCATGTGTTCAGGATCACCTGCTCACGGGAGGTGATATTGAAAGCCACGCAGGTAGAGGAGTTGAGTCCCAGCTCTGCGTAGTTTTCCACAGCAGCCTTGGATGCGTTGTAGACCACAAAGTCAGGCTCAAAGTTCTTCAGTTCCTCTTCGGTGGGCACGATGAACATATTCTTGATAAAGTGTGCCTGCCATGCCACTTCCACAATGAAGCGGACGGCCATACGGGTGTCGGCATTGGCACCGCAGAAAGCATCCACCACATACAGCTTCTTGCCGGACAGTTCCTTGACGGCCAATTCCTTGACCTTTGTCCAGACATCCTCACTCATGGGATGGTTGTCATTTTTGAACGCCTCGGAAGTCCACCAAACGGTTTCCTTGGAATTCTCGTCCATAACGATGTACTTATCTTTGGGCGAACGGCCGGTATACACACCGGTCATCACATTGACAGCGCCCAATTCGCTGAGCTGGCCCTTTTCGTATCCTTCCAGAGAGGGGTCCATTTCCGCTTCAAACAGCTGCTCATAAGTCGGATTGTAGACGATCTGGGTGGTACCGAGAATGCCATACTTTTCCAGGTTTTTGGATTCCATATACATTCCTCCTAAATTATATGATTGGGCGATAAACGCCTTGTCTATTTGGTATGGGTTTGGACACAAGTCCAATCTCCACCAAATACATCATAACACAGTAAAATCAAAAAGTCCACCCACTTTTCCATAATTTTTCCCTGATTTTCTACGCTTTTCCTCTGTTTTCTTCCCGTCCCTGCCGCCGAAGTCACCTTAGACAACATATGCACGAAGCAGTAAAAAGCCTACACCTTTCTTTTCATCTATAATTTGCAACTGTGAACTGTTTCGTGGGTTTTCCCAGCTTTGTGGGATTACAATATGGGAAATCACACCAAGGAGGAGCCTATCATGCAATGCCAAAAACTGAAAACCTATATGGAAACAGGTCGGGTGATCTTTGTTCCTGCTCGATCCATCCAGCCCAATCCGGAACAGCCCCGAAAGGTCTTTAAAGAAAAAGCACTGCAAGATCTGGCCGACTCCATTCGCCAGCATGGTATTTTACAGCCGCTTTCCGTCCGTCGGGTAGGCAACTGCTATGAGCTGATCGCCGGAGAACGGCGACTGCGTGCCGCCCGGATGGTTGGGCTGAATGAGATTCCCTGCATCGTGATGACCATGGATCAGCAGCAGTCCGGCCTGGCCGCCATGGTGGAAAATCTCCAGCGGCAGGATCTGGATTACATTGAAGAAGCCCGGGGCATTGCACAACTGACCGAAAAATGGCATATCAACCAGGAACAGATCGCCGATCTTTTGGGGCGCAGCCAGAGCAGCGTGGCCAATAAATTGCGTCTGCTGAAACATTCCGATGAAGTTCTGGATGCCCTGCGCCGGGCAGAACTGACCGAACGGCACGCCCGGGCACTGCTCAAAATTCCGGAAGAATCTCAGAAACTGGATATCATCAACATCATCGTCCAGCAGGATATGAACGTAGCCAAAACCGAGCAGTACATCCAGAATTTTCTCCAAAACGGCCCACCCCGGCAGCGCCATCCCAATGTCAACAGCTTCATCCGGGATCTGACCCAGCGCTTGACCAAAATGCAAAGCAGCGGTATTTGCGCCATCTCCGAACGGCGGGAAACAGAAAAAGAGATCGTGCTGACCATCACTTTCCCAAAATAGCCCCTATGGCCTTACTTTCTGTGCGCCCTTCCCTTTTTCGGGTTTTTATGATACAATGGTAAAAATACGAAAAGGAGCATTGCCCGTGGACACCGTAAAATTATACTATGAAGACTGCCATCGATCCGACTTTCAGGCCAAAGTCACCAGCTGCGAAAAAACCGAAAAGGGCTACCTTGTGACCCTGGATGCCACCGCCTTTTACCCGGAAGGGGGCGGACAGGCCTGCGACCTGGGCACCCTGGGACAGGCAAATGTGTTGGATGTCCGGGAAAAAGAGGGAAATATCCTCCACCTGTGCGACAGGCCTCTGGAAACAGGCGCAACAGTGGAAGGCCATTTGGATTGGGCACGCAGGTTGGATCTGCAACAGCAACACAGCGGTGAACACATCGTTTCCGGCCTGATCTGCAGCAAATTCGGCTACCACAACGTAGGCTTTCATGTGGGAAAAGATGTGATGGAGATCGATTTCGACGGCCCCATCAGCGCAGATGATCTGGACGAGATCGAATATCTGGCCAACCAGGCCGTTTGGAAAAATCTGCCCATCCGGTGCTACTATCCCACAGCGGAGGAACTTCCCTCCATGCCCTACCGCAGCAAAAAGGCACTAGATTGGCCTGTACGGATCGTACAGATCCCCGGCTACGACATTTGCGCCTGCTGCGGTGTCCATGTGGCCACCACCGGGGAAATTGGCCTGATCAAGCTACTGTCCTGTGTCAAACTGCGGCAGGGCGTTCGCATCCAAATGGTCTGCGGCCAACGCGCCTTTTTGCTGACCCGACAGATCTATGTTCAAAACCAGATGGTTTCCCAGGCTTTCTCCGCCAAGCCGGATGAAACCGGCGCAGCTGCCCAACGGATGAATGAAACGCTGGCTCAATGGAAGCTGAAAGCCAACACCTTGCAGACCAGACTCTTTGCGATCACCGCCAAAAGCTATCAAAATGAAAAAAATGCAGTACATTTTGAAGAAAACTTAAACGGCAATCAGCTTCGAGAACTGACCGAAGCCATCGCAAGAAACTGCACCGGTCGGGCAGCAGTGCTGACCAATGGAGAAAGCGGCTGCAACCTATGCATGATCGGCGATGATCTGAACGATCTGATCGCTGCTCTGAAGAAAGAATTCCCCACCCGGGGCGGTGGAAAACCCGGCGCTTTCCAGGGCAGCGTTCAGGCATCGGCAGCAGAAGTTTTGGCATTTTTTCAGCAACAAGGTCATTGTTTCGTACAAATTTATCAATAATTTTTTCAGAAAAAACTATATTTTTACAAATTTGTCACTTTACATTGTTTTTTTCTTATAGTATAATGTTTTTGTGCCGGGCACAGCTCGCACGATTTTCTTAAATAAACTGCGGAAGCAGTAAGTTTTATTTTGGAGGATTTTACCATGTCTGTTAAAGTAGCTATCAATGGTTTTGGCCGTATCGGCCGTCTGGCTTTCCGTCAGATGTTCGGCG
>CAZPJH010000106.1:0-3661 GCA_964586875.1 uncultured Oscillospiraceae bacterium | reverse complement strand
CTGGAGCCTGTTGTCAAGGCCGGCAAGAAGATGATGATCATTGCCGAGGATGTGGAAGGCGACGCACTGGCAACCTTGCTGGTCAACCGCCTGCGTGGTAACTTCAACTGCGTTTGCGTCAAGGCTCCCGGCTTTGGCGACCGCCGGAAGGAAATGCTGCAGGATATTGCCGTGCTGACCGGTGGTACCGTCATTTCCAGCACTCTGAACATGGAGTTGACCGAAGCACAGCTGACCGATCTGGGTCGTGCCCGTCAGGTCATCGTCACCAAGGACAACACCACCATCGTCGATGGTGCAGGCAGCGCCGAGGATGTGAAGGCTCGTGCCCATCAGATCCGTGCAGCCATCGCTACCACCACTTCCGACTATGACCGTGAGAAGCTCCAGGAGCGTCTGGCAAAGCTCAGTGGCGGCGTGGCCGTCATCAAGGTAGGCGCTCAGACCGAGGTTGCCATGAAGGAACAGAAGCTGCGTGTGGAGGATGCACTGAACGCTACCCGTGCCGCAGTGGAAGAGGGCATCGTGGCCGGCGGCGGCACTGCTCAGGTCAACGCCATTGCTGCGGTTGAAAAGCTGATCGCAAAGCTCAGTGGCGACGAAAAGACCGGTGCAAAGATCATTGCCACCGCTCTGCAGGCTCCCATCCGCCAGATCGCTGAGAACGCCGGTGTGGATGGCAGCGTCATCTATGAGAAGATCCGTTCTTCCCGTAAGGTGGGCTATGGCTACAATGCCTACACCGAGACCTTTGTGGACATGATCCCTGCCGGTATCGTGGATCCCACCAAGGTGACCCGTTCTTCTCTGGAAAATGCCGCATCCATCGCTTCCTGCGTGCTGACCACCGAATCTCTGGTGGCCGACAAGCCGGATCCTGCCGCTGATGCAGCAGCTGCTGCTGCAGCTGCTCAGGGCGGTATGTACTAAGATAATAAGTAAAAAGTGGGTTGCCATCGGCAACCCACTTTTTGCAGTTTTCAGTCAGAAAAAAGCGCCTCATCAAGCTCCTGGATATAGAAGAAAGTGTCGCAGTTCCAGTCTACCTCCAGCGTTTCGAAATAGACCCGGTTGCCATCATCGTAAGAGAGGGAGAGAACATAATATTCACTGGTTTCTGCGGACTGATCTGCCAGCAGAATTGCATTGGAAGCATCACTCCACAGGTACTTAGCCAACTGGCTGAAGTGGGTTCGTGAAACTTCTTTTTCACCGATACAGACACGACCCAAATGGCCTATCCACTCTTCCGGGCTGTCAAACAGGGTCAAAAATTGGGGACAGCTGCCAAAATAGGGGGAAAGAGCCTTGTATGTGGCCTGGGTGCGGCTGATGTTATAGTTTCGGGTGACGGTCTGCCCATTTTTCAGCCGATAATGGATGGTGATATGGGCCAGATTGTTGTGGCTGGTTTCTGTGATGGCGGATTTGTGGGCTTCCAAAATGGCCTGGATCTGGGAAGGATCCGTAATGGCGACATAGTCGCCCTTGTAGGTGCCGTTGTCAATGCGCTCCAACTGACGGTCGGTGAGGTAGCAGTCTGCCACCACCACCGACTCGACCCGGTTGGCCTTGGGCACATAGGTTTCCAGTCCCAGAATGTCCACCGCCGCCAAAATCAGGATCAGAACACAGGACAGCACCAGTGCCCCCCACTTGATAAAGGTGGTTTTGTTAAAGATTTTTACCTTCCGTTGCAGCAGCATTTGCAGCAGGAAGAAGCCGACGCTGATGCCCATGAACAGGAAAATGTATTCGGTATTTCTGGAGACGGAAAACAGCCGGAAGATCATGCCGCAGGCCAGACTGCCGAAAATGGAGATGGCCCAGCGGACAGGGGCAATGGCGGCGAAATCGCCTGCCACTTCCAGCTGCCGCTTGCGGTACAGGCACAGGGCTGCTACCGCCAGAGCCACACCGATGGCGGCCAGAATGAACAGATACACCCAGCCGTCCCCAAAGCCTTCAAAAGTAGCGTTGGAAGAAAAATAGTAGCTTCCGTTAACATTGTGTTTTACAGACCAGTCTACGGAGAAATAGTCTGCCTCCATCAGCTGTGCAATGGGGCACAGGTAGTAAAATACGGTGGGGCGAAGGCGAACACCGTAGAGGAAGGGGAGCACCAGTTCTTCTGTCATCCACAGCAGTTCCAAAGAGAACAGGTTTACAAGGGCGTACACCAGAAGGGCGGCAAATTTATTGCCGGTGGATAGGCAGCAAAGGCTGGCCAGACCAAAGAAGAACAGATACATCAGCATACTGCCGCCCAGCCACAGCAGTGCCACATACCACAGCGATTCCAGCATGGGCATCAGGATCAATGCCAAAATCAAATTGGGCACCAGAGCCATCAGCACGCCGGCAATAAAGTGGCTACAAAACCAGCTTTCCCGGCGCAGGGGCATGGCGTGCAGGGCGTTGCACATTCTGGAATTGGACAGATCGCCAAACAGCAGCAGTGCCACCACGATGGCATAGCCGCCGATGAGGAAGGGCATGCCTGAGGACAGAACACTGTGGATGCTGGAAGCAACGCTGCCAACTTGATTTCCGGCAAAAGTGGTGCAGACCAGAAGACCGCAGATCAGATAGACGGCCCACACCGGCAAAAAACGGGTGATGTCCTTTTTCAGGACGGTGGCGTTACAGAACGATGTTTTTAACTTCATAGTTCACACCTCCCAGCTCGTAGATGAAGATCTCTTCCAGAGAAAGGGGAAGAAGGTCGAAATAAACAGGATCGCTTTTGGAAACCATCGCTTTTACTTCCTCCATGCCGCCCCGAACAATGAGAGTATGCAGCCGCCCGGAGGTGGATTCGTGCAAAATCTCCAGTTCCTCGGGGGGAATGCCTACCATCTGCACTTTGGTCACAGAGCCCTGCATATCCGCCAGACTCTTTTCCAGCAGCAGACGGCCTTTGTCCATGATGCCTACATGGTCACAAACGTCTTCCAGTTCTCGCAGATTGTGGCTGGATACCAGCACTGTGGTCTCCCGTTGAGCCACGTCGGAAAGCAGCAGACTCCAAACCTGACGGCGCATGACCGGGTCAAGGCCGTCTACCGGCTCGTCCAAAATCAGTACATCCGGTTTGCAGCAGATGGCCAGATGGAAGGCCGCCTGCTTTTGCATACCCTTGGAAAAACGGCGGATCTGCCCTTTTCGGGGCAGCTGAAACACTTCATAGAGCTTTTGGAACAGGTCGTCGTCAAAATTTGGGTAGATACCTTTGTAGAATCTACGCATTTCTTCCAGAGAGGCGGAAGGAAAATAGAAAATATCATCAGGGATGTAACCGATCCGCAGTTTTGTGGCAGGGTTTTCAAAAATGGGTGTGCCCTCCAGGGTGATCTCGCCGCAGTCCGGGCGGTAAACGCCGGTCAGGTGGCGGATGGCGGTGGATTTGCCTGCACCGTTGGGGCCAACCAGACCGTAGACCGCACCTTTGGGCACGGTGAGGGTCAGATCATCCAAAGCTTTGAAACCGTCAAAGGTTTTGGTAACGTTTTTCATTTCAAGCATGGTCAGTTCCTCCTTTTTGTAAGCGTTCGATCAGCATTTCCCGGCTGATGCCGGCGTTTTGCAGGGCGTCGGTCAGCTTGTCAAAATTCTGAAGCAGAGCTTGCTGCTCCATTTGAGCCTGTGCCGGAATGCCGTG
>CAZPJH010000105.1:0-3671 GCA_964586875.1 uncultured Oscillospiraceae bacterium | reverse complement strand
ACTGACTACGAATCAGTAGGTCGGGGGTTCGAGTCCCTTTCGGCGTACCAAAATAAAAAGGGAGGCTTACGCCTCCCTTTTTATTTTGCCCGGAAGGGACTCGAAAGGCCGTTAAAAAAACATGCCAGTGGGATGTTTTAGGCCGTGGGAGAGTCCCCGGCTGCATAGACGCACCCGGTATGGGTGTGGATATGCAGTCGGCTGCATGGGGTCAAATCTCAATCCTCAAACGCCGAAATATCTTTTTTATAGCCATTTCACATAATAAAAAGGGACTCAGAAATCCGTTCATTCCGGCTGCCAATGCCCCAACATCTTTCTATCCTCTTTTTACATAAAACTGCCGCCACCCCAATTGGGATGGCGGCAAACTGCATTTATTCTGTTCTCAGTGCCACGACGGGATCTTTCTTCGCTGCACTGCGTGAAGGGATCATGCCGGCAATTAAGGTCAACACCACACTGATCATCACCAGGATCACTGCATAGCCGACAGGCAACACAGCATCCAGATTAGCAATTCCTGTCAAGTAATTGATAATTGCATTGATGGGAATGCACAGAAGGTATGTCACCAACACGCCCAGAAGACCTGATGCAAAACCGATAATAACCGTTTCTGCGGTAAACATACTCGACACGTTCTTCTTCGATGCACCGATGGCACGCAGAATACCAATTTCCTTTGTCCGCTCCTGAACAGAGATCAAGGTGATCACACCGATCATAATAGAGGAAACCACCAGAGAAATTGCCACAAATGCGATAAGCACATAGGTAATGGCATTGATGATGGTAGTGATGGAGGAGAGCATAATGCCAATATAGTCGGTATACTTGATTTTCTCCAACTCTTCCTTATCTGCATTGTATTTTGCGATCACATCTTCAATCACGTCCTTATTTGCGAAAGAGGATGCAAAAATATTTACCGCACTGGGTTCTGCCATATCCACATACCCCAGTTTCAGCAGGTTATCTTCCAGTGTTGTCTGGGAGAATTCCATAATCTCGTCATAATACTTGGCACACTGGGCATCCGAATATTCAGACAATTCCGACTCAAGTCCTGCAGCCAGAGCAGCAGGACCCATTGTTGCCAGCTGCTGTGCCATTTCCTGTGTCACCTTTTGTGCATACTGTTGCTTAAACTGCTCCACCACCATCTGACGATAGATATCTTTCATCTCATCATCGGTCATGTTCGCAACATAGCTGGTGATTTGTTCCTGACTGATTCCCATTTGCTCTGCCAATACCTGCACCAGTATTTCTTCGATCTGTTTGCGATCATACTTTGCCATGGCCTGCTCTACTGCTGCATCGATCATTTCATCAGAGGGAATGCACTTGATTTTAATGTAGGCTTCAGCCTTTTCCATCGCAGTTTTCGCCAGCAAATACTCCCGCAGTGCATCGGCCTTTTGGCGATCTGTCAGATTGCCGGTGTTTTCCTTAAACGGCAGACCTGTGATCACATCGATAAATGTATTTTCCAGCTGCGCTTTGATCGCATCAGAATTCTGAGAATGGGTGATAAAATACTCAGTCAATTCCTTTGTATAGCCAATTGACCCGGTGAGCATGGATGCAGTGGCATTTTCATTGGGTCGAATGATGCCAGCCACTTTCAATGTCACAGCGCTGTCGCTTTCATACAGGTAACGGATGCCTGCTTCTGTTTCCCGAAGGTCTTTGTACAGCCCTGTAACCTCATCGAGTATATAGCAGTCAGAATTGATGATCACTTTATATTCCATCTTGCAGACTTCTTCGTAAGTCCACTTTTTCTCACCTGTATCCAACGTACCGCCATTGGTGGCTGCGTCCATGATCTTGTCAATGTCTTCTCTGGATAACAGACCCAAGGCATACAGTGTCAGATCATCCAATTCGTTGTTCTCGTCCAGAACCAGAACGATCTCATTGTAGTCATTGGGCCATGCACCGTAAACCAGATCATACTGATTTTGCAGCACATCGCTGACCATCGCACCGTCTTTGCCGGACAGCATCTCCTGCCACAATCCCATGGAGTTACCGGAAGAGGACATTGCGCTCATCAGTCCGGAGGTAGCCGATCCGGTGCTGGCTGCGCCGCCACCCATCATAGTGGAAAAATCAGCGCCCATATATTCTGCGATCATTTTTCCCAATAATTCCTGGGTATCGGAGGCAATGATATCACCGTTTTGATTTTTGGTGTACACCATCAGCGGCAAGCTGTAACCATACTGCACGCCACTGACCGCACCATACAGATCAGAGTTTTCATCCGCCAGCTGCTGCTCCAAAAAAGCCTTAAAAGCTCTCAAGTCATTTTCCATCACATCCAAGCTGTTTAGGGCGTTGACCATATCTGCCAATGCAGGCTTTTGATATACGCCGTCCAGCTCGTGCTCCCGTTTCTCACTGTTGAGTCCCATAAACGTAGACATCAACTGGGATAGATCCACCGTTGTACTGTTAATGGACAACGGATAAGAAGATAGCGCCTCCTCCTGCACGGTATTGATGTAGGCCGTCATCCCCTGAGAAACCGCCAAAATTAACGCAATACCAATGATACCGATAGAACCGGCAAAGGAAGTCAATGCTGTTCTTCCCTTCTTGGTAAACAAATTTTTCAGCGACAGCATAAACGCCGTACCGAAGGACATGGAAGGTTTCTTCATTTTCTTTTGCGGTTTGGCCACCGCAGCTGTTTTCTCCTGCTCTCTTTCGGTCACCGGCATGGAGTCATCGATGATCACACCATCCAGCATCCGAATGATCCGTGTGGAATACTGCTGCGCCAGGTCCGGATTATGGGTGACCATGACCACCAATCTGTTCTTGGAAACATCTTTCAGAATTTCCATCACCTGAACGCTGGTTTCCGTATCCAATGCACCGGTAGGCTCATCCGCCAGAATAATATCCGGATCATTGACCAATGCCCGTGCAATGGCCACACGCTGCATCTGACCACCGGACATTTCGCTGGGCTTCTTCTTCAGTTGATCGCCCAGTCCCACACTTTCCAGGGCTTTCTTTGCTCTGGCACGGCGCTCCTGCTTGGAAACGCCGGAAAGCGTCAACGCCAGTTCCACATTCTGCAACACAGTCTGGTGAGGGATCAAATTGTAGCTCTGGAATACGAATCCCACGGAATGATTGCGATAAGCATCCCAATCCCGATCCTTAAAATCCTTAGTAGAACGGCCGTTGATGACCAGATCGCCGCTGGTGTACTGATCCAAACCGCCCAAAATATTCAGCATCGTAGTCTTTCCACAGCCGGAAGGGCCAAGGATCGACACGAACTCACTTTTGCGGAACTGCAAGTCAATTCCCCGTAGGGCATGAACTTGACCGTCACCGGCAGGATAATCTTTGACAATTTGCTTTAATTCAAGCATTGCACGCACTTCCCTATTTTTATGATTGTGGATTTATTTTATCCAGAATAAAAAGGCGTTTTGTTACTGAACCGTGAATTTTTTGGGAATATTTGCTTTCCCAATGTCTTCCCTTTCTGAATCGTTGTAAATCCGCATCATCGCACTGTATTCCAAAAAGAAATATTTTGTTTTTCAAGTTCTCGAAAACAGAGATTGCCTCTTGCTATTTGGCGAAAAAGCGGTTATAATAGGTCGGTAAATAACGATTAGGAGGTCATGAATATGGCT
>CAZPJH010000104.1:0-3813 GCA_964586875.1 uncultured Oscillospiraceae bacterium | reverse complement strand
CCCCGGTTGGTGTGAAGGGGTACGGATAGGCGGGATGAACATGGCCCCGGAGCCGCACAGGCGATAGGTAGTCTGTGACGGGTGCGCCCGTTAAAGCGCAGGAGTGTGTTGGCACTCCCGGAGGCAATTTCTGCGAGGAAATTGTAAATCAAGGTGGTAACACGGTTATTTTATAGCCGTCCTTGTGCTTTGGCATAAGGACGGCTTTTTTGTTTGTATTTTTGAGTTGTAGGAGGAACGAATATGGCAATGATCGAAATTGCACATTTGTCCAAAACCTTCGGTTCCGGCGAAGCACAGGTGGCTGCATTGCAGGATGTGTCGCTGGAAATCGAAAAAGGCGATATTTTCGGAATCATCGGTCTGTCCGGTGCCGGAAAGAGTACACTGGTGCGCTGCATCAACCTGTTGGAGCGCCCTGAAAGCGGAAAAATCCTGTTCGACGGTCAGGACTTGATGACCTTAAGATCCAAGCAGCTGCGAATGCAGCGGCGGAAGATCTCCATGATCTTCCAAAGCTTCAATCTGCTGGAGCAGCGCAACGTGCTGGATAACATCTGCTTCCCCATGGAGCTGGCCGGTGTCAGCCGCAGTCAGGCCAAGGCCCGTGCCAAAGAATTGCTGGAAACCGTCGGCCTGCCCGACAAGGCAGATGCCTACCCTTCCCAGCTGTCCGGCGGTCAGAAACAGCGGATCGCCATCGCCCGTGCCATCGCTTCCGACCCGGAAGTACTGCTGTGCGACGAGGCCACCTCTGCCCTTGACCCCCAGACCACGGAGAGCATTCTGGCACTGCTGCAAAAAATCAACAAAGAACGGGGCATCACCCTGATCCTCATTACCCACCAGATGTCCGTCATCGAACAGATCTGCAACCGGGTGGCCATCCTCGATCACGGTGTGGTGGCAGAAATCGGTGACGTGGAGAGCGTGTTCTCCAACCCCAAGTCCAAAGCCGGCCGCCGTCTGGTGTCCCCGGACAGAGCCATGCCCGTTTCCCAGTGGGACGGCCCCGTGGCAAGACTTGCCTTCAACGGTGTCACCGTGGAAGAGCCGGTCATCGCTTCTCTGGCCGCACAGAAGCAAATTCTCGTCAGCATTTTGGGCGCCGATACTCGCAATGTGGATGGCAAGATGTTCGGCACCATGCTCATCAGCCTGCCGGAAGATATCGTGCAGCGGAAAGTGGCACTGGACTACTTTAATTCCCACATCGGCGTGACCGCCGAGGAGGTGCATCAATAAATGGAACAACTGGTTCAATTTTTGGAAAACCTTGGATTTACCAAGGTACAAGATCAGCTGGATTTTCTGCTGAACCCCTCTAATTTACCCCTGGCCATTTGGGAAACGCTGTACGCTCCCTTTCTGGCCGCCATTTTCGCTTATGTGATCGGCTTGCCTTTGGGCGTACTGCTGGTCACCGGTGAAGAAGGGGGCATTCACCCTCTGCCCAAGTGGCTGATGACCCTGCTCAACACTGTCATTAACCTGCTCAGAAGTGTGCCCTTCCTCATTTTGATGGTTGTGGTCTTCCCCCTGAGCCGTTTGATTTTGGGCACTTCCATCGGCACCACCGCCACCATTGTCCCCTTGACTGTGGCAGCTGCCCCCTATGTTGCCCGACTGGTGGAAGCCAGCCTGCGGGAAATCGACCACGGCGTGATCGAAGCAGCACAGTCCATGGGCTGCTCCACTTTACAGATCGTCACCAAGGTCATGCTGCCGGAGTGCAAGCCCAGCCTGATCACCGGCGCTACCAACGCCTCCATCACCATCTTGGGTTACGGTGCTATGGCCGGTAACATCGGCGGCGGCGGTTTGGGCGCCATCAGTCTGCTGCGTGGTCATGGCCGTGGACAGACGCTGGTGCTGTATGTGGCCGTGATCATCCTGGTCATTCTGGTGCAGATCATTCAATCTCTTGGAACCAAGTTGGCTACAGCCTGCGACAAGCGGCTGCGTAAATCATAAAGATACCTACATAATAAATAAGGAGAAAAAGTTATGAAAAAGATCATCGCAATCGCACTTTCCCTGGTTCTGGCTCTGGGCCTGTTTGCCGGCTGCGGCAAGTCCGACGATAAGACCATCACCGTCGGCGCAACCCCCTCCCCCCACGCTGAAATTCTGGAAGTCATCAAAGATGCTCTGGCAGAAAAGGGCTGGACTCTGGTCATCAAGGAATTTAACGACTATGTGCTGCCCAACACCGCTGTGGAAGAAGGCCAGCTGGATGCCAACTATTTCCAGCACATCAAGTACATGAATAACTTCAACGATGAAAACGGCACCCATCTGGTTTCCGTTGCCGGTATCCACTATGAGCCCTTCGGCATTTACGCCGGTAAGTGCAATTCTTTGAAGGATCTGCCCGACGGTGCCAAGATCGCCGTTCCCAACGATGCCACCAACGAAGCCCGTGCCCTGTTGCTGCTGGAACAGGCTGGCCTCATCAAGCTGAAGGCAGGCGTCGGCATTGCCGCCACCAAGGATGACATCGTTGAAAATCCCCACAAGTATGAGCTGTACGAAGTGCAGGCCGAGCTGGTCCCCACCGTTTTGGAG
This sequence comes from uncultured Oscillospiraceae bacterium, assembly GCA_964586875.1. Classification (GTDB taxonomy): domain Bacteria; phylum Bacillota; class Clostridia; order Oscillospirales; family Oscillospiraceae; genus Faecousia. Next base: position 1,245 of record CAZPJH010000104.1, on the reverse strand, counting down.
GATGTGGAGATCGCCGTTATCAACGGCAACTACGCCCTGGGTGCCGGTTTGAAGGTTGCCGATGCACTGGCTGTGGAAGCTGCTGATGGCACTGCTACTGCGTATTATCAGAACATCCTGTGCGTGAAGGAAGGCAACGAAAAGAGCGAAAAGACACTGGCTCTGATCGAGGCCCTCAAGAGCGAAACCGTTAAGAATTATATTGAAAAAACTTACAACGGCGCCGTTGTTCCCCTGTTCTAAATCATGTGTAACGCCAGCACCCTTAGGCGGTGCTGGCGTTTTTATATTTCCTCTGTCCGATATAGAATAAAACAGAGCGGCTCCTTTATAAAAAGAGCCGCCCTGTGGAAAAATACAAAAAATCAGACAGAAGGAGAGATTTCCATGACCCCCATCACACCACAGCAGCTACATTCTTTTCAGCTTTTCCTGTCCAACGAAGAAAAATCCCCAGCCACCATCGAAAAATATCTACACGATGTGCGGCGTTTTTCCCTGTGGCTGGAGGACAAACCTCTGGACAAGTCAGCGGTGGTGGCCTATAAGACCCACCTGACCCAATGCTATGCACCAGCCAGTGTCAATGCCATGGTATCGTCGCTGAACTGCTACTTTGGCTTTTCCGGGCGATATGAGCTGAAAGTAAAAAATCTGAGGATCCAGCGGCGGATCTTCAACGCCCCGGAGCAGGAGCTGACCGCCGAAGAATACGACCGCCTGCTGCTGACCGCCCAAAAAACCAACCATCGGCTCTACCTGCTCATTCAGGCCATCTGTTCCACGGGCATACGAGTATCGGAACTGCAATTCATCACTCTGGAAGCCGTTGAATGCGGCGTTGCCCACATCCGCTGCAAGGGAAAACAGCGGCAGATCCTGCTACCCCGGCGGTTATGCCAGATTCTGCAGGAGTACGCCATGGAAAAAGCCATCGTCAGCGGCCCGATTTTTGTCACTCGCAGCGGACAGACTTTGGATCGTTCCAATATCTGGTCGGACATGAAAAAGCTATGCGTGCAAGCCCAAGTACCGCCCCAGAAGGTTTATCCCCACAATCTACGCCACTTTTTCGCCCGAACCTATTATGCCGCACAAAAGGACATTGTGCGGCTGGCAGATATTTTGGGTCATTCCAGCGTGAACACCACCCGGATCTACACCATGGAAAGCGGCCAGACTCACCGGGAGCAAATAGAAAGTCTGGGACTGGTTCGATAAGACCACATAATTGTGATTATGTGG
>CAZPJH010000103.1:0-3923 GCA_964586875.1 uncultured Oscillospiraceae bacterium | reverse complement strand
GTGCCTAGGACCACGTTAAAAGGCTAGAGCACACTCGGTAACGGAGACAGTTACATTAGCCACCTTCAGGGTGGTTTTTCTTTTGCCTATTGGATTGATTTCTGATAGGCATTATTTTTTTGAATTTTTTTCATTTCGTTTGGACAAATCGACATTTTCTGTCCAGAGAACAGTAGGAGGACAGATAAAATGGTAAACGAAATATTAAAGTTAAAAAATAGTGGTTTGTCGTATGCTGATATTTCTAAACGACTTAATGTTCCTATCGGCACTGTTAAGAGTATTGTTTCTAGAAATAAAGGTAGAACTATCGTAAATATTTGCAAGTGCTGCGGTAAAGAATTGATAGATGCTCCTCATCATAAAACAAAAAAATTCTGCTCAAATGAATGCAAAAGCAAGTGGTGGAACAAGAATCGACAAAACCATAAATCAAAATCTAAAAAAGAATGTATTTGCAATTGTTGTGGTGCTACTTTCTATGACTATGAATGGCGAAATAGAGTTTATTGTAGTGCTGAGTGCTATAAGAAGGTGCGTTATGGCGAATAGAGAAGTAGCATACAACCTTGGTTTGTACTATTTAGATAAGGCATTAAAGAGCGGAAAAATAGCACGACAAACCTATGAATTTTTGCTAGGAAAACTATCTGAAAAATATAGTCCTTTAGTTCCTAAAAATAAGGCTTTATGACTTGACTTTGTATCAATTTAGAGTGATATATATAGACGAAAAAAAAGAAAGGATGGTGCTTGCTAATGCAAATAACAACAATTAAAGCAAAGCCTAAAGAGGTTAAGTTAAAAAGGGTAGCCGCTTATGCTCGTGTTTCTATGGATACGGAAAGATTAAAGCATTCCTTAACAACTCAAATTGAATACTATAACGAGTACATAAGTTCGCATTCAGATTGGAAATTGGTAGGTATATTCAGCGATTATGGTATATCAGGGACTAGTATAGATAGACCTGAGTTTCAAAGATTAATTGCTTTATGTGATGAAGGTATGGTTGATTTGATTTTATGTAAGTCTATTTCAAGATTTGCACGTAATACGGTAGATCTACTTAAAACATGTAGAGAGCTAAAGAATAAAGGCGTTGAGGTTTATTTTGAAAAGGAAAAGATATCAACCATGTCAGCGGATGGAGAGTTGATGCTTTCGCTTCTTGCTTCTTTTGCAGAAGAAGAGTCTCTTTCAATTTCTAACAACGTAAAGTGGGCAACTAAGAAAAGATTTGAAGAAGGAATACCTAATGGCGAGTTCCAGATTTATGGTTACAGATGGGTTGAACACAAACTTGAAATTTACGAAGAAGAAGCACAATGGGTAAGGTACGCATTTGAACATTACATTGCAGGTGATAGTTGCATGGATATCGTAAAGCACCTAAATTCTAATGGCATTAAAACTTATAAAGGGTGCAAATTTCAAGACTCAACTATTAGAACGTGGATAACAAACATTACTTACACTGGTAACTTAATTCTTCAAAAGGAATATAAAACATCGCCTATTGATGGAAAAAGAAAAAAGAATAAGGGTGAGCTTGAACAATACTATGTAGAAAATCATCATGAACCAATAGTGTCTTTAGAACTATTTATGGCTGTTGCTGAGGAAAAGAAAAGAAGAGCTGCTCTCGGACCATTTGGAAATAAAAGCCTGAATACTAGCGTTTATACAAGCAGAATTCGTTGCGGCTGTTGTGGTAAAAGTTATGTAAGAAGCACATCAAGCAATAAAACTAAGTATTCTACTTACGGAGAAAAGGTGAGAGTTTGGTCTTGCATTCAAAATAAGCAAAAAGGAAGAAGATGTGAAGGAAAGCAAGTGGTTGAAAATAAGATATTCGATGCAATAAAACACGCACTTGGCATTGACTATTATAACGATGATGTTTTCAAGGATAATGTAGATAAAATAATCGTGCATTCTGATGAAATGAGGCTTGAAATATATTTGCTTAACGGTGATGTAAAAAATGAATACTACACACATCAAAGCCATAAATTGAGTTGGACTGAAGAACGAAAGCAAGAATGGAGTAAGTTGAAACAGCAACGAGCAAGTTCCTCAATGGGCAATAAAATGAATTGGTTTACTTCGCTATTAAAATGTGGAACTTGTGGCGGTAGTTATAGAAGAGCAACAGTCAAAAGAGTTGATGGGACGACATTTAAAAGATGGAACTGCCCAACCAGTGCAAAATGTCATGTCCACTCTATAAAAGAAGAAACCTTGATAGAAAAAACAAAGTTAGTATTGGGAGTTGATGAACTTTCAAATGAGATAATAAATGTTAATATCGAGTATATAGAAATGAAGGATAAGACGCTTCTGTACCACCTTAAAAATGGTGATACTCAAGCAGTTGATTTTGAAGAAAATTTGAAAGCGTGGAGCTACATAAGATGGCAAAGATTGGAGGAAAAACGCAATGGCAGGAAAAGTAACTAGAATTCCGGCAACGATCAGAACATTCAATAATACAACAGTTGTTGTAACAAAGAAAAGAAAGGTTGCTGCTTATGCAAGAGTATCAACTGACCACGAGGACCAACAGTCAAGTTATGAGGCTCAAGTCGATTACTATACAAGATATATCCAAGGCAGAAGTGACTGGGAGTTTGTAAAAGTTTATGCTGATGAAGGTATAAGTGGAACTTCCACTAAACACAGAAAAGGTTTCAAAGAAATGATACAGGATGCTCTTGATGGAAAAATAGACCTTATTCTTACCAAGTCTGTGTCTAGATTTTCAAGAAATACTGTAGACTGTTTGAATAACATCAGACTATTAAAAGAAAATGGTGTTGAAGTTAGTTTTGAAAAAGAAAATATAAACACATTTGATTCTAAGGGCGAATTGCTTCTAACAATAATGGGAAGTTTAGCACAAGAAGAAAGCCGTAGTATTTCTCAAAACTGCACTTGGGGACAAAGAAAAAGGTTCAAGGATGGCAAAGCAACAGTTCCATTCGCTAGGTTCTTAGGATATGATAAAGGACCGAATGGTGAGTTTGTTGTTAATAAAGACGAAGCAGAAGTGGTGAAGTTTATTTATCGAGAGTTTATAAACGGAAACTCCTGTGCAAGAATAGCTAGAACACTTACTGAACGTGGAATAAAAAGTCCCGGTGGAAAAGATAAATGGAATACATCAGCAGTTAAGTCAATACTTCAAAATGAAAAGTATAAAGGGGACGCTAGATTACAAAAAACCTACACAGTGGACTACTTAACAAAGAAGAAAGCAAAGAATAATGGTGAGCTTGAGTCTTACTATGTTACAGGACATCATGAGGCGATTGTTTCTGCGGAAGCGTATGCTAAGGTTCAAACGATACTCTCAAAGCGAAGTACGGAAAGAATATCGACATCTGGTTTATTTGCGAGCAAGGTGAAATGTTCTTGTTGCGGTGCTTGGTATGGAAAGAAGGTGTGGCATTCTACTGATGAAAAATATCGCAAAGAAGTCTATCGATGTAACAAGATGTTTGACGGCGATAAATGCGACTCTCCAATTTTTACAGAAGATGAATTAAAGCAAATAATAGTAAAAGGCGTTAATAAGCTCTATGAAGTTAAAGACGATGTAATTGCAGCATTTCTTGGTATTAAGGATGAACTTGATGATTTTGATAACGAAAACAAACAATTAGAAGAACTTTCGCACCAATTAGAATCACTTTTGCAAAAGCAAACAGAACATCTAAATAAACTTAAAACAAGTAAACAGGATATTGAACTTTGGCATTCTAAAAATGATGAACTAGAGGAAGAAATTAATAAGACGAAAAACGAAATTGAAAAAGTGCAGACATCAATAAGAGAAAAAGAAACTTGTAGACTTGAAATAAATGAGTTTGTTGATAATCTGAAAGCAATAAATGGAGAGATAACAGAATTTAGTGATG
>CAZPJH010000102.1:0-3959 GCA_964586875.1 uncultured Oscillospiraceae bacterium | reverse complement strand
AGCAGCCTCAGCAACAATGGCTTGCTTTATTGCAGGAACAATGGTGCTTACAGCTGCTGGTCTTGTTGCGATTGAGAAAATCAAGGCTGGAGATGTTGTTATTTCAACCAACCCTGACACGCTTGAAACTGCTGAAAAGCCTGTTCTTGAAACATATATACGCCAAGTCGATAAACTTGTTCATCTCACAATAAATGGCGAGAAAATCGTCACAACCGACAATCACCCATTCTATGTTCAAGGCAGAGGATTTATTGAAGCAGGAAATCTTCTCATCGGCGATAAACTCATCAGCGTAAATGGTGAAGACTTGATAATTGAGAAATTCTTCATCGAAGAAACCGCTGAACCTGTTGATGTGTATAACTTCCAGGTTGAGGATTATCATACTTACTTTGTTGGAGATTGTGCGGTTTGGGTGCATAATAAAAATTGTCCTCCATATATGAATGAAGATGGAACGCTGAAACCGAATCAGGAATATACGACAGGCGAGAATGGCTATACATACAAAACAGACTCCAATGGAAATATCAGTTCTGCACATGCTGACGAATTAAAGTTTAAGACACATGATGGAAGGCTAAATCATAAATCAAATACACCAGGCAAGCTTTCAGGTGACGATGCAGGTCATTTGTTTGCAGATCAATTTGGAGGTTCTCCAGATTTAGATAATCTTGTTTCGCAGAGAAGTGATTTAAATAGAGCGGTAAAAAATACAGACAATTATCGTAGCATGGAAAGAGAGTGGTCAAACGCATTGAATAACGGTCAAAAAGTTACAGATGTGAACATTAAGCTTACATATGAAAATGGTTCTTCGCGACCATCTGCTTTTGATGTAAGTTATAAGATTGATGGATTTAAAATTACAAGACAATTTACACAATAAAGGAGAAAATTATGATTAAAGGTTTTGAAGATGCATTCACTGATTTACAGTCAGAATTTGTTTCTCTGTGCATGGAATATACCGATGGAAATGTTGATAAAATATATATCTACATTTATCAAGATGCATCACAGAAAATGTTTAATGCTATTTTTGTTAAAGGAAAGAGTGTTATACCTGCTGGAAATTATGCCGATGATGAAGCTTCTGACGAGTTTTTATCGGTGGGAACAAAAGATATTAACAAGTTGGTTGAGTTGTGCGATATGTATCAACACAAAGGTCCTAATGAATATAAGTTGGAGTTTGATGTTGCTACTCGTAAATTTGATGCTTCCTACCGTTATGATGATTATACAAAAAGTGGAATATCACCTGTGTCAGAATTGATGAATTGGTATGGAGAAATTAAGAAAAAAGTTGGTATATAATCAATTGATATTTAAAATGCGAAGAGGTGATATAAATGTCAGGTAGCAATAATGTACAGCTAACTGAACTCATATCCAACTCACAAGTAGCCTTTTTAAACGGCAAGTTGCAGGAAGCATTCAGTCTTGCAAAAGAGGCAATAAAACTCGATCCGGATTGTGCTGATGCTTATCAGTGTGCCGCAAATGTATGTATGTCGCTTAACCGATATGACGATGCGATTGAATACTACAGTCAAGCAGTAAGATGTGAGCCGGATAATGGAAATAGATATTTTAATCTTGGTTATACTCAGGCGTCGGTTAATAAGATCGCTGATACTATGCAGAGCTTTGCTAAAGCTGATGAGCTTGGCTTGAATGAAGATGCTGCAGGACAGATGTATCACATTCTGGGAATTGTTAATCAGCAGCTCGGAAGACTTGATGATGCTCTCATAAACCTGAAGAAATCTGAAATGCTTGTTCCTGGCGATATTGACATTATGAAGCGTAAAGCTGCAATTTACGGAATTCAGGATGATATTCCTAACGGACTGAATGTAGCAAATCAAATGAAGCTTCTAGCTCCGTCTGACTATTCAGGTTATCAGGTTGCTTACATTATGTTGAAGCAGGCAAACCGCTTGGAGGACGCTTTCAAAGAGCTTGCATATGCAAGAAAAAATCTCATGAATTTCCCCTTTGCACTTTGCAGTGATATGGTAAATTTTGAACTGACTGCATACAACAAAGATCATGATGTGAATCGCTTTCAGAGAGCGATAACATATATAAAGCATTATATGAAAACGGAAAAACCAACTCAGCAGGAAGTTGCTGAATGTTACTTGACAGCCGCTGATTTATACTTGCAGATTGAAGATGCAGACAGCGTGATTATGTGCCTTAAGGGTGCTGAAAATCCGGTTTTCTCGTATAACAATAGTGTACTTTATAACGAGTATGATCCTAAGACAGCAGATGCAAGTTCAATCTTGAATGAAATGAATGCCAATCTGTATCGTTACGAGCAGCTGAGCACTGAACAGTTGGAAGCAATGCGGAAGAATGGTACATACCTTACCCCAGATGGAAATGATACTTCTCAGACAAGTGCATACAAGCTTCCTGAAAATGAGGGAATAACCATCACACAAGAAGATAAAGACAGAATCAATCGCTTGTACATAGGTGCATATACCTTGAAAAAAGATTTCAGAAAGATTATGTATCATGCACTTGAACTTCAGAAGAGTACACAGTCCAATCTTGTTGAACTTGGCTGGTATACTGAAGCGAGAGCTATGAAAGACATGGGTCTTGATGGATGGCAGGATAAGTATATCGAAGTTCAGAAGAAATTGAGAAATGCAATTCTTAAGGATCCGACAGATCTGAATGCAATGGTTCTGCGTGTACATTGCCTCATTGATACAGAACAGTATGCAGAAGCTGAAGAAAAATGCGGATATCTCAAGAAAGAACTGCAGGAATCTCTTCTGGATGAAATCAAAAAAGCGAAGAGCGGAGGTGCTTCTTAATGGCATTTCTTGTTCAAGATATACTGCTAGATGAATCGGCATTTTCAACAGCTTCGCAGGATATGGCTACATTAAAACAGGATGCGGCAAACCTGAAGGCAAAGCTTGAGAAAATGTACGAAGATGTATCAGGTGCATTAGACACAACCGCTGGTGATGAAATTAAAGTAACAGCAAAGGATGTACTATTGCAGCCGATTGAAGACATGAGTGTTGTAATTCAGCACATTTCAGACACCCTGAACACTATTATAGGTTCAGGATATTACAAGGATATATTCGTGAAGTACGAGGAACTGAACGGATAAATAATTTTTAGGAGGATTTATTTATGGCAGGAATGGGAACCACAGGAACGGTGAATATCACACCGGAGATGATGGACGAAGCAATCAAGGCTATTGAAGCATACCGTGAAACTACTGGTACACTTCATACGAATGTAGAGACTGAGGTAAATACTCTTACATCCAGTGATTTTACAGGTTCCGCATCGGCAGGATTTGTAAATTTCTACACAAATAACATTGCACCTGCAACAGGAACTAGTCTTACAAGTGCTTTAGATACTCTTGTTGAGATTTGTACAAGCATCAAGACAGCAATTCCGGATGTAGACGGCGTGGACGAACAGCTTGGAACTGCTAACAATCAGAGTAATGAATAATTTTAGGAGGTAGTATATTATGGCAGGTTGTAGAGTAGTAAAAGCATCGATGGATCAGAGTGTTACCAATCTGAATGGCTATGCAACACAGTATGAGAATGCTGCAACAGCTTTTGTTAGTGCATTCAAAGCAGCTATCGAAGCAATGGAAGGCGATTCAAAGGATGCGCTTCTTGAGTTCTTTACTAATAATATTGAAGGCTTTGTAACCGAGGATTTGCCTGGTGCTATCAGAGGTTTAGCATCTCTTCTTGAAGCGAATGCTAAGAACTTTGATGACACAGATGCGCAGGTTGCTGCAAGTATCAGAGGAAACTAATATAATAAGGTTCTGGAAACGGAATATTGATTTTAAACCGTATACAGCCTCATTGCTATTAATTTGGCTGAGGCTGTATTTTTATTAGGGGTGTAAGTATGGCTTTTATTGAATTAACCGAAGA
>CAZPJH010000101.1:0-4029 GCA_964586875.1 uncultured Oscillospiraceae bacterium | reverse complement strand
GCCTTGAAAAATCAAGGCTTTTCGGGGCAATATCTTTTTTATCGCCCTTTGATGGTCGGAGTGTCGGGATTCGAACCCGAGGCCTCTTGGACCCGAACCAAGCGCGATACCAAACTTCGCCACACCCCGATAACTCGAATATTATAATGAAAAAAAACTGTTCTGTCAAGACCTTGTGGCCCCTTTTTCAAAAAATGGTATTTCTGATCACCCGGTTGCGTAGACTTGCGGAAGGGGGGATCGAAGGTGAATGGAAAAAATGGAGAAAACTGGTGGGCAACTGCGCTGAGAGGTGTTGCTTTGATTCTGATCCTGCTTGGCATTCGCCACATTCTGGCCGGTTGGCTATTGCCCAATGGAAGTTTTTTGGAAAGATTGGTCGAACAGGTGCAGTATGGAGAAGCACCCCTTGCACAGACCGTTTTTTCCGGTGTTCAGGAGTGGTTGGAAGATGATTAAAACAAAACTATGGGTGCAGGCGGATGGTACTTTTTATCTGGTTGTGGCGATGATGTTGCTTCTGTTGCCATTGCAGTGGGTTCTGGCGGCGGGAATGGCTGCCGGAATCCATGAATGCTGCCATTTTCTGGCAATCCGCTGGATGGGCGGTCGAATATATGGCTTGCGATTGGGGATCCATGGGATAAAAATGGAGATGGAACCTTTGACACCGGGAAAGGAACTGGTTGCGGCTTTGGCAGGTCCGATGGGTTCAGCACTGCTGGTTCTGCTGGCAAGGTGGATGCCTCGGTTGGCTATTTGCGGTTTTTTGCATTGTTTCTTTAATTTGCTGCCCCTGTTTCCGCTGGATGGAGGACGGGCACTGAGAGGGGCACTCAGGCTGTTTCTGCCGGGGGCTCGGGCAGATGAGATCCTGTCCATTGTTCGGCAGATCTTTACCTGGGCGATGGCACTGATATCCGTTGTTGCTGCTTTTCGTTGGGGGATTTTTCCGGCTGTTATCTGCATTGTGTTCATTTTGCGCTTAAGAAAAAAGAGAACTGTTTGACAAGTGGCCTATTTGGCAGTACAATAAGAGCAATATAAGCAAAAGAGGTAAAATTATGGACGAACGCTTGCAGCGCATTTTGCCCACAGTGCAAAAGCCTGCCCGCTATACCGGCGGCGAATACAATGAAATCAAGAAAGATCCCGAATCTGTTCGGGTGAATATTGCCTATTGTTTTCCGGATACTTACGAAATTGGTATGTCCAATGTGGGCATGCGTATTCTTTACGGTGTGATGAATGAGATGGAAGGGGTCTGGTGCCAGCGTGTCTTTGCCCCCTGGGGGGACATGGAGCAGGCCATGAAAACCAATGATCTCCCACTGTGGGCACTGGAGAGCCAAAAGTCGGTCAAGGATTTTGATATGATCGCCTTTACCATTGGCTATGAAATGTGCTATACCAACATTGTCAATATGCTTTCTCTTTCCCAAGTGCCGCTGCATGCCAGTGAGCGCAGGGGACTAAAGAATATGGTTTTTGCCGGTGGCGTTTGTGCCTTTAATCCGGAACCGCTGGCACCCTTTGTGGACTTTTTCCCCTGGGGGGACATGGAGCAGGCCATGAAAACCAATGATCTCCCACTGTGGGCACTGGAGAGCCAAAAGTCGGTCAAGGATTTTGATATGATCGCCTTTACCATTGGCTATGAAATGTGCTATACCAACATTGTCAATATGCTTTCTCTTTCCCAAGTGCCGCTGCATGCCAGTGAGCGCAGGGGACTAAAGAATATGGTTTTTGCCGGTGGCGTTTGTGCCTTTAATCCGGAACCGCTGGCACCCTTTGTGGACTTTTTCTCTCTGGGTGAGGGCGAGGATATTACGGTGGAGATCGTATCCCTGTACGACAAAGCAAAGGCGGAGGACTGGACGAAAGAACGATTCCTGCTGGAAGTTTCAAAGATCCCCGGCGTATACGTACCGTCTTTTTATGAGCATGAATACAACGACGATGGAACCCTGAAAGCGATCGTTCCCCAAAATGGTGTGCCGGAGAAGATCACCAAGCGGATCATCCAAAATCTGGATGAGGCTTATTGGCCCACCAAAATGATCGTTCCGTCCACGGAGATCGTCCATGATCGTGCCAATTTGGAAGTGTTTCGTGGCTGTATCCGTGGCTGCCGCTTCTGCCAGGCTGGTTTTTCCTGCCGTCCGGTGCGGAAAAAAAGTCCGGAAGTGCTATATCGTCAGGCGGTGGAAACGCTGGAAGATTCCGGTCATAATGAGATCACCCTTTCCAGCCTGTCAACTTCTGACTATCGGGGCTTGAAAGCGTTGACGGATGAACTGATCCCTTATTGCCATCAGAACAATGTGAATTTATCCGTGCCGTCCCTGCGTGCGGATAATTTCTCCCGGGAGTTGATGGAAAAGTTGCAGACCGTTCGCAAAAGCGGTTTGACCTTTGCACCCGAAGCAGGAACGCAAAGACTGCGTGATGTCATCAATAAAAACCTGACTGAAGATGAAATTCTAAATACCTGCGCCAATGCCTTCTCTGGCGGCTGGAACAATGTGAAGCTGTATTTTATGCTGGGTCTGCCCACGGAAACGGATGAGGATGTTTTGGGCATTGCAGAACTGGTGTACAAGATCATCCAAACGTGGAAAGCAGAGGCTACCAATAAAAAGCGTGGCCTGCGTGTCCATGTGGCGACGGCTTATTTTGTGCCCAAGCCCCACACGCCTTTCCAGTGGGAGCAGCAGATCACCCCGGAGGAGTATCTGCGGCGGTGCAAGTTGCTGAAAAGTCATTTTTATTCCAAGTCCATTGAATATGACTATCATGCCCCCGACCTGAGCCGATTGGAAGCTGTCTTTGCCCGTGGTGACCGCCGACTGGCACCTGTCATTGAGGAAGCAGCGAAAAACGGCGCCCATCTGGATGGATGGGATGAATACTTCCGATATGATCTGTGGCTGGATGCGTTTAAGAAATGTGGCGTCGATATGGCACACTATACGACCCGTGGATTTGATGAGGCAGAAGTTTTGCCCTGGGATACCATCGATGTGGGCGTGACCAAGAAATTCCTCCGCCGGGAGCGGAAGCAGGCTTATGCCGGGCTGATTACTCCCGACTGTCGGGAGGGCTGCGCCGGATGTGGTGCAAATTGTCTGTTAAAGGAGATCGAGTGCGATGCCTAGATTGTTATTTGAAAAGACCGGCAACGCCGTTTATATCTCCCATTTGGATCTGATGCGGTTGTTTCAGCGAGCTTTCAAGCGTGCCGGACTGCCCCTGACCCATACCCATGGCTTCAATCCCAGACCATCCGTGTCCATTGCGCTTCCCATGTCCGTAGGCGTGGAGAGTAAGTGCGAGCTGCTGGACTTTGATTTGGAAGGGGAAAGCGTGTCCTGTGACGAGATTTTGCGGCGGCTCAATGAAGTGCTGGTGGAAGGCGTTCGGGGATTACAGGTATACGAGGATGGCCGAAAGATCAAAAATCTTGCTTATCTTGATTGCCTTGTGACCTTGGAATATGACCGACCCCTCCCGGATGATGCCGCTCGGCAAATGGAGGATCTTTTCCGCCGGGGAGAAGTTCTGGTGGAGAAAAAGAGTAAAAACGGTGTGGCTGAGCAGAATATTATTCCGATGATCCGTGGTTTGACCATAGAAAAAGGGGAGGGGCAACTGATCGTTGCCGCTCGTGTATGCTGTCAGAACCCTACGTTGAACCCTGCACAACTGGTGGTTGCCATTGAAAAGTACCTGCCGGAGCTGAAGCCGGACTTTTCCAAGTGCGCCCGGTTGGAAATCTATGATACGGAAGAAACCATTTTTCGATAAGGAGAAACGAAATGAAAGAGCTTTATGAACTGGAAGAGTGCCCCATTTGCCGCGGCCCCGGAATGCTTATGCACGAAGGTGGCTGGAATGTGCAGGTGGAATGTACCGATTGCAGTGCCCACACGGTGTATGTGGAGTATAACAACGACGAGGAGAAGGCTGCCGCTGAAAAGCAGGTGGTGTCCCTGTGGAATATGGGTAAGGTCGTCCACGGCGAGC
>CAZPJH010000100.1:0-4122 GCA_964586875.1 uncultured Oscillospiraceae bacterium | reverse complement strand
TCCAGATCCAGCAGCAGCTCCAGAACTTCATCCATGACCTCGTGGATACGGGCGTCGGGCTTGTCGATTTTGTTGACGGCCACGATGACCTTGTGGCCCAGTTCCAGTGCCTTTTGCAGCACGAAACGGGTCTGGGGCATGGGACCTTCGGCGGCATCCACCAGCAGGATAACACCGTTGACCATCTTCAGGATACGTTCCACCTCGCCGCCAAAGTCGGCGTGGCCGGGGGTATCGACAATGTTGATCTTGTAATCTTTATAGCGGACAGAGGTGTTTTTAGCTAAAATAGTGATACCACGCTCCCGCTCCAGGTCGCCGGAGTCCATGACCCGATCCTGGGTGGCCTGGTTTTCACGATAAATGCCGCCCTGCTTCAAAAGCTCGTCCACCAGGGTGGTCTTACCGTGGTCAACGTGGGCGATGATGGCGATATTGCGAATATTCTGTTGAGATGCCATAGTTTGCTCTCCTTATTAAAAATCAATATAAAACGCTACAACTGAAAATAATAGCACAGTATTCTATAAAATGCAACATTTTTTCATAAAATACTCGTTCATTTGAAAACAATCCGTTAACATTCCCGGAAAATGTTGAAATTCTCGCCAAATGCCATATAATATAAACCAATGATAAGGATGTAAGGGGCGTTTCCGAATGGGAAAAATCAAAAATGCACTCTATCGGTTTATGAAGGGCCGGTACGGTACAGATAAACTCAATACCGTGATCTTGTGGACAGGTGTCATCATCTGTCTGATTTCCGCTTTTCTGCCGCTGGGCTGGTGGAAAAGGATCATGGTTATTATTTCTTATATCTGCCTGTTTACCACGCTGTTTCGCTGCTTTTCCCGCAACACCTATAAGCGTTATCAGGAAAATCGAAAGTTCTTGTTTCTGATCGAAAAGGTCAAAGACCGGGATCACAAGTACTTCACCTGCCCCAAGTGCCGCCAAACCGTGCGTGTGCCCAAGGGCAAGGGAAAGATCGCTATTTCCTGTCCCAAGTGCCGGGAAAAATTCGTGAAGAAAACCTGATTTTTTGCGCCACCGTCCCGGTGGCGTAATTTTTTATGCCGGTGTTGCCCCAAAGGGGGATAAGCCCTCTCCGTCACAGCTTACGCCGTGCCACCGCTCCCGGAGGGAGAATTTTTACAATGCCCCGGTGGCTTTTGATAAAATATCGGAAAATCTTAAAAAAAAGATTGACCTGCTTGCTTTTTTCGGTTATAATAGCGCAGAATGACCCTGTATGGTCAGAAATTATGTATTGCTGCAACGAAAAACCGTTGTCGAGCATAGATGAAGTCTACAAAGGAGGTGCAACAAATGAAGCGTACCTATCAGCCCAGCCGCCGTCATCGTTCTAAGGTTCACGGTTTCCGTCAGAGAATGGCTACTTCCAATGGCCGTAAGGTTCTGGCTCGCCGCCGTGCAAAGGGCCGTAAGGTTCTGTCCGCCTGAGCGTAGCGCTGCGCTTGGCGCAGCAGCAAAAGGGGTTTGTGTGCGGGGCGATGTTCGCCCCGCCCCTTTTTATTTGGGGGCAATTGAATGCCGCCCTATGGGTAGAATGAGGATGATCTTATGAAATTTTCTGCTCCGCTGAAGCTTAACCACATTTTCCGCCGTTTATATGCTACTTCCGGCCAGGCCAACGCCTGTCTGGTTCTCTATGCCCGTCGCAATCGGACAGGACAGAACCGGATCGGGATCACTGTCAGCAAAAAGCTGGGTCATGCAGTGGTACGCAATCGAGTGCGCCGTCGCATTCGGGAAGTCTATCGCCTGAACGAGGAAAAGTTCCAGCCCGGCTGGGATATTGTTGTGGTGGCACGGACCCGGGCCGTATCGGCCAGTTTTGGTGAGTTGACAAAGGCCTTTTTGTCACTGGCAAAAAAGGCGGGCATTCAGGCGGAGGAAAAGAAGCACGAGGTGCAATTATGAAAAAGTTGATGCTCAAAGCCATCCGCTTTTATCAACGGAGGATCTCCCCGGCGTGCCCACCCCGTTGCCGCTACTATCCCACCTGTTCGGCTTACGCAGTCGAAGCAATCACAAAATACGGTGCGCTCAAAGGAGGGTGGCTGACATTTCGTCGGCTGATGCGTTGCCATCCCTTTTCCAAAAGGCCTTACTTTGACCCCGTTCCATGACGACCAATAGGAGGTATGTCTATGTTTTTGGCATTTAGTCTGTCAGACCTGGTCACCGTTCCCTTTGGCTGGCTGTTGAATGTAATTTACAGTCTGCTGGGCAATTATGGTCTGGCCATCATTATTTTTGCTGTCCTGGTGCAGCTGGTGCTGCTGCCCATCACCGCAAAAAGCAAAAAGAGCATGATGAAGATGTCCCGTCTTCAGCCCCGTATTCAGGAGATCCAGCGCAAATACGCCAACGATCAGCAAAAGCAGAACGAAGCCATTCAGAAGCTGCAGCAGGAAGAAGGCGCATCCATGGGATGCGGCGGCTGCCTGTGGAGCTTGGTGCCCCTGCTGATCCTGATCCCCCTGTACAGTGTGATCCGGGAGCCCATTCGTTATATCCTGGGCGAAAGCACAGAAAATGCACAGCTCATCGTCGATACGATCAAAAAGCTCAATCCTGACCTGTTTACCGGCAACAGCTACTATAATCAGGTCATTGCTGCTCAGTATATCCCCGAGTATGCAGAAGCCATCAAAGCTGCAATCCCCGAGATCGCAGAAAGCACCCTGCAAGGCATCAATTTCAACTTCTTGGGTGGCATCAATTTGGGTCTGATCCCTCAGTTCAATGTATTCAAGTGGGAAGCCTGGAACTGGGCGACCATCGGTCTGTTCCTGGTGCCCTGCCTGTCTGCCGGCAGCCAGGTGGTGCAGATGCTTATTTCTCAGAAGATGAACAACTCCGTCGTCACCGACGAGCGGGGCATGCAGGATCAGGAAACCGCACAGAAATCTCAGGCTGCTCAGTCTACCAAGATCATGCTGTGGATGATGCCCCTGATGAGCCTTTGGATCGGCTTCACCGTTCCTGCGGGTCTGTCTTTGTACTGGCTGGTGGGCGGCGTGGTGCGTACCGTTGAAGATACCATCCTGACCAAGCGCTATCGTAAGATCTATGATGCAGAGGATGCTATTCGGATGCAGAAGTATCTGGAAGAGCAGCGCATTGAAGAGGAGAAAGAGCGCATCCGTGCCGAGCGTCGGGCGGCCAACCCCGATGGCATTACGGCCAATACCAGCAAGAAAAAGCTGCAGCAGAAGCAGAAAGAGGAAGAGGCAGCCGCACGTGCTGCGGCAGAGGCCGAATATCTGGCCAAGAAGGGCGTTGTCCGGGATACCCAGGAAGAGGAGCATAAGCCCCTGTCCGGTATTTCCGAGCGTCCCTACTGCAAAGGCCGGGCCTATGACCCCGACCGCTATCATACGGAGGAATAAGAGAAAATGGAAAAGACCATAGTTACAACCGGCAAGACCATTGATCTGGCCGTGGAAGCAGCGCTGGAAAAGCTGGGGATGGAGCGTAGCAGCGTTTCCGTCCAGGTGTTGCAGCAGGCAAAGTCCGGATTTCTGGGATTTGGTTCTCAGCCGGCTAAGGTGCAGGTGACCTATGAAGTACCCGATGAACCCAAGGCGGCTGCACCCAAGAGCGCTCTGGGCAGCGCATCCCGTTCCAAGACCACTCATTCCAATGTGATGGTTTCCAAACCTGAGGCGCCTAAGGCTAAGCCGGAAGCCCCCAAGCAGGAACAGCCCAAGAGCGAAAAAAAGGAGCGGAGTGCACGTGTGGAGCGCACAGAGCGTCCCGAACGGAAGGTAGAAGCTCCGAAGGCAGAGCCCAAGACCTATGCACCTGCTCAGACCGGCTCTGTGGAAGAGAAAATCGAACAGTTCATCAATGGCCTGCTGGCGAATATGGACTCCAAAGCCGTTGCCCACTGCGTTAAGGGAGAAGAGAATACTTATAACGTAGAACTGGTGGGTGAAGACCTGGGCTATTTGATCGGCCGTCGGGGAGATACTCTGGATGCCATTCAGCATCTGGCCAACTACTCGGTCAACCGTGGCGTGGAAGGCCATATCCGCATCAATGTGGATGCAGAGGATTACCGTGCCAAGCGGGAAGATAGTCTGCGTA
>CAZPJH010000099.1:0-4187 GCA_964586875.1 uncultured Oscillospiraceae bacterium | reverse complement strand
CTTGTTCTGTTTTTCCACATGGCTTTCCATGTGACTTTGTTCAGAATGTTCATCGGATCACCTCGTCCCGGGTGATCTTACCATCCTCGATGGCAATGATCCGATCGGCCTGCAAGGCGATAGACTCATCATGGGTAATGACGATGAGAGTCTGACCGAACTGCTGATTGGACATTTTCAGCAGTTCCACGATCTCCTGAGAGTTTTTGGAGTCCAGATTGCCGGTGGGCTCGTCCGCCAGCACCACCGCCGGGCTGTTCATCAAGGCTCTGCCGATGGACACACGCTGTTGCTGACCGCCGGAGAGCTGATTGGGCAGATGCTTTTCCCGTCCGTGAAGGCCGAGGGTGGTCAAAAGCTCCTCCAGCCGCTGATCGTTGACCTTTCTGCCGTCCATCAGCACCGGCAGGGTAATATTTTCCGTCACATTCAGCACCGGGATCAGGTTGTAAAACTGGTAGATCAATCCCACCTGACGGCGACGGAAAATGGCAAGCTGATCTTCATTCTGGGCAAAAACATCCTGCCCCTCCAGAAATACTTTGCCGGATGTAGGCCGATCAACGCCGCCCAAAATGTGTAAAAGGGTGGATTTTCCGGAGCCGGACGGGCCAATGATAGCCACAAACTGCCCTTTCTCCACGGAAAAACTCACATCATCCAGGGCACGGACCTCATTTTCTCCCTGCCCATAGATTTTGGAAAGGTGTTCAACTTTTAAAATTTCCATAGGGATACCTCCATCTTATGATGGCACAAGTATAGCAAAACAAAGTGACAGCAAGGTGACTTTCAGGTGACAGTTTTGTCATATTACCTGCTTGTAGAATTTGATAATGAACTTTGCACCTTTTTCGCCGTTGCAGGCCTGCACGATACCGTTCTGAGCGGTGATGATGGTGCGTGCCAGTGCAAGTCCGATACCATAGCTGTTTTCCGAGGCGTTACTGCCCTTATAAAACCGCTCAAACAGGTGCGGAATATCCTTTTTGTCGAAGCCTGAACCGTTATCTTCTACCTGGATTTGGGTAAACAGGGGTGTTTCCGTGGCCGTGACCGTAATGGTACCACCCTCCGGGGTATGCTCCATGCAGTTTTTCAAAATGTTCCCAAGGGCTTCTGCGCTCCAGACAAGATCACCTGTAAAATATTCCTCTTCACAATGGATGATCAAGTGCTGGTCACGCAGTTCTATGGGAATTGCCAGCGGTGCGGCGGCATGGTCGATCAGTGCGGCCACAGGAACGGTTTCTTTTTGCAGTTGCACGGTACCGGCATCCAGCTTGGATATCTTCAGCAAAGTTTCCACCAACCATTCCGTGCGGCTGAGCAGACTTCGCAGTTCCCCGGTCAATTCCAATCGCTGCTTTTCTGTCAGGTCCGGGGAGCGTAGCATGGTGGTAGTCAAATTCATAGCCGTCAATGGGGTGCGGAGCTGATGGGAAATGTCCGCCAGAGAATCTGCCAGATGCTTCTTATCGGCATAGACCACTTCCGCCGACTCCTTTAAGCGCAGAGTCAGCTTCTGCACCTGATTTGCCAGAATGGACAGCTCGCCTTCGCTGTATTGGGCAATTGGCAGGGCGGTGCCACCGGTCAATAATTTATCCAAATCTTCGCTGAGCTTTTGCAGGCGGCGGTAGCGATATTCCTCTGTTCCAATGTGGATGGCGGCAATGACGATGCAAGCTACCAGCACCATTACGCCACAGGCGATGGATATCACAAAGCCGATGGCTGTCAAAATCACCGCCGCAACGCCGATGCCAATGATACTGCGGCACAGCTCTTTGTTATTCCGAAACATATTCAGCCCTCCAGCTTATAACCCAATCCCCGGACTGTTTTGATATAGCGGGGATTTGGGACATCCGGCTCGATTTTTTCCCGAAGGCGTTTGATGTAAACCGTCAGGGTGTTGTCGCTGACAAAATCTCCGGCACTGTCCCAAATCTCTTCCAGCAACTTTTCCCGGCTGAGGATCTGCCCCCGGTTGTTGAGAAACACCAGCAACAGTTTATATTCCAAGGCGGAGAGGAACAGTTCCTGTCCTGCTCTTGTGACCAGCCCCTTCTCTGTATCGATGACCAGTTCCCCGACGGCTACCACGCTTTGTCGTTTGCCCACCCGTCGCAGAACATTGCGGATCCGGGAAATCAGCTCCCGGGGACGGAAGGGCTTGGAAATGTAGTCATCTGCACCCATATCCAAGCCGGTGACCACACTGTACTCATCACTGGAAGCCGTCAGGAAAATCACAGGAATACCATGGGCTTTGGCTAGGGCACAAACGGCAAAGCCATTTCCCTCCGCCAGAGAAATATCCACCAAAGCCAGATCAAAATCTTGTTTGTCCATCTGTACCTCGGCGGCAGTCTGCCCCGTCACAGAAATGACGGCAAAGCCTTCCGAGATCAGAAAGCTGGCCAGCATTTTGATCAAAGTGGCATCATCTTCCACAAGCAGCAGTTTTTCCATCCTATCGCCTCCATTTTCTCTATCATACCATTTTTGCGGCAGAATTACCATTACAGAATTGTCACATTCAGAACGATCTTACAGACGGTCATATAAAACTTTTTCCTTTTGGAGCCATTTCCACCTGGCGGTCATGTGTAATGCCGCATGGCGGTAGCTAACAAAAAAAGAAACAAAGAAAAGGCGGCAGATTTTGCCGTCTTTTTCTTAATTTTCGACACTATGGCTATTATGCTGCATTTTCCGTCAAAATCTTTGGAAGGTCTGGTGACTGGCTATTTCGCAAGTATTACGGTATTGTGTGTACTACAAAAATGAAGGAGGTAATCCCATGGCAAAACGCAGAGCCAACGGCGAAGGTAACATTAGAAAACGCAAAGATGGTCGTTGGGAGGGGCGGTACACCGCCGGAACCGACCCGATCACAGGCAAGTCCATCACCAAAAATGTCCTTGGCAAAACTCAAGCCGAGGTCAAGGAAAAACTGAAAAAAGCCATCGCAGACAGCGAAAATCTGGACATCAAGCGGTCAGGGATGTACACGGTGGGTCAATGGATGGATCTGTGGTACGAGATCTACGCCAAGCCAAGGATCCGTGAAAGTACCGCCGTCTACTATCAGATGTTCATCAACACCCACATTCGCCCCAAACTGGGAGATATCAAGCTGAATCAGCTTCAGACCATGGACATTCAACGGCTGTACAACGACCTTCGGGAAAACGGCAGGATCCGCAAAGAAATCAAGGATAAGCAGCCGGGGCTGAGCGTTTCCTACATTCGGGGGATGCACAATATGCTGAAAAGTTGTCTCAACAGTGCGGTCGAGGAACGGCTGATCCTGCGAAATCCGGCAGAGGGGTGCAAACTGCCGAAAGCGGAGAAAAAGGAAATGAAAGTACTGACCCAAGAGCAACTTGGAAGTTACCTTGCAGCCGCCGACAAACGAGGGCTGCTACCCATGTTCTTCCTGGAGCTGACCACGGGACTTCGCAAGGGAGAACTGGTTCCACTGCTGTGGTCGGATGTGGACACGACAAACATGACGATCTCCATTTCCAAACAGGCTTATCGGATCAACGGTGGAATGAAAGTCCAGCCGCCCAAGACCGACAACTCCATGCGAAAAATCGCCCTGTCTGCGGAAACCATGGAGCTTCTGAAGCAGGAACACGACAAGCATCCCGACAATCCCTACCTGTTCCCCTCGCCGGTGACCGGTGGAATGTACCACCCGGATTCAGTGGTGAAGCTCCATCAGAAGATCCTGAAAGATGCCGGATTGGAGCACCTTCGTTTCCATGATCTGCGGCATACATTCGCCACCCTTGCCTTACAGAACGGCATTGATGTCAAGACGGTGTCCAGTATGCTGGGGCACAGCAGTGCCGGATTCACCCTCGCCACCTACACCCATGCCACCAACAAGGTACAGGAACAGGCGGCGGCAAAGATGGGAAATCTGCTGAAACATGTGCTGTGATCCCCAACAGCACAAAACCGGGTGGACTATTGTCCACCCGGCACTTTTCTGTAAAAAATCTCGTTTGGGTCAAATCTGGGTCAAGCACAATTTTCGGTGCCTTTGACCGCAGAGTTTATTCTGCCAAAACCGGAACCTGTCTACTGCTCATAAGAGCCGCAGTCTGCGTTCCATGGGACTCTCCCACGGGCTAAAAAGTGTCCCCCGGACACTTTTCTTAACGCCC
>CAZPJH010000098.1:0-4327 GCA_964586875.1 uncultured Oscillospiraceae bacterium | reverse complement strand
TTTTCGTTGGCGATCTTCTGACCCAATTTGCCTGCAAAGACGCTCTGACCGTAGGCCACGGAAGAAGCTTCCAGGCCGTGACCGCAGGCCTCGTGGAAAATAACACCGCCGAAGCCATTGTCAATGGCCACAGGCATAACACCGGCAGGACAGTAACCTGCGCCGGCCATGGTAACGGCCTGCTTTGCAGCCCGGATACCCACAGCCTTGGGATCGATGATGCTGTCGAACACTTCCATACCCATCCGACGGCCGGGGCCGAAGAAACCGGTCTGGGTACCGCTACCCTTGTCGGCCACAGCGGAAATGGCGATCCGGGTACGGATCTGACGATCCTGAGCATAGATGCCATCGGTAGAAGCGATCAGAATATTATGATCCACGTCCAGCAGACTGCCGGAAACCTGAACAACAGACTCGTCGTATTCCTTGGCGGCAAAATAGCCTTCCTTCAGGACGGCCACCTTTTCCTTATTGCCACAGGAGGAGGGCACGATTTTTACAGGATGGATATCGCCGTACAGCCGCTCTTTCAGTACGATGTCCATGGCGGCGCTGCCCTGCCCCAGAGCCTCGGCGGCCTGCTCAGCACAACGGATCAATCCTGCCTCACTGGTATCAATGGTAGAGGCCATCACGGAGCGCATTCCCTTATACACACGAACGGAAGCACCTGCAATGACAGTATCATTGATGGCATCGACCTTGCTTGCGATCATGGAAATGGCGTGGTTGACGGTGTTTTCTGCAAAAAGTTCGGCATAATCTGCGCCGGTGGAAACAGCCTTTTGCAGGACACGCTGGCAAATTTCTCTGGAAATCATAGAAAAACTCTCCTTTTTCACGGAATATATTTATTCTATCATGTTCATTTTCAGAAAACAACTGTTTATTTTCCAAAGACTTCGCCAATATTTTTGTGCAAAACAGCTAAACGCTCTCAAATATACACCTTTATAAGTCATTGAACTCGATCATAAAAAGCTGCCGTACCGATCGTGGAACAGTCCCTGTTTTGTTCTCTATGCCCCTTTGTGCAGCTGACAGGGCAGCATAAACTGCCTCTTTTTTATGTTTTTTGGAAAAAATCCAATTTTCCAGTTGCAAATAGGATGATGCTGTGCTATAATCTCCCCCGGCAATTGCATATTGACTTATATAAGTTCACAATTGGGTGAATGTCTCTACAAACTACCGTAATAGTTTTGCTATAAGTTTTTGAACTGGCAAAACGATTATGGTATTTTTATTTAAGGAGGAAAAATGGAAACGTCCAACGAAAGCAGACTGTTAGAAACGGAAAAAATTCCGAAACTGTTACTGAAATTCTCCGTCCCCTGTGTCATGGGACTTCTGATCAGCGCCCTGTATAATATTGTTGACCAAATTTTTATCGGCAACAGCGAACTGGGCTATCTGGGCAACGCCGCCACCGGCGTTTCTTTCCCGGTGATCTGCATTGCAAACGCCTTTGCATGGTGTGTGGGCGACGGCGCAGCTTCCTACCTCAGTATTTGTGCCGGACGGAAAGATACCGACAGTGCCCATAAATGCGTGGGTACCGGCATTACAGTGTCGCTGCTCATCAGCATCATCCTTGCGGTGATCTGTGTTCTGGGGGCAAATCCTCTGATGCGGCTTTTCGGTGCATCGGATCAGACACAGGAACTGGCTGTCACCTATTTTGAGATCATCGCCGCCTTCTTCCCCTTCTATCTGCTGCTGAATGTGATGAACAGCATGATCCGTGCCGATGGCAGTCCCACCTATGCGATGGTTGCCATGCTGACCGGTGCCATCACCAACATCATCCTGGATCCGGTGTTTATTTTCGGCCTGAAGTGGGGCATTGCAGGGGCAGCCTGGGCAACCATTATTGGTCAGGTGGCATCGTTTTTGCTGTGCGCCGTGTATTTCCGCAAGCCCAAAAGCTTCAAGCTGACAGGCCGCAGCTTTATCCCGGATCTGCCCATTTTGCGAAAAATGGTGGGGCTGGGCGCCGCCACCTTCATCACCCAAATTTCCATCGTGGCGGTGACACTGGTGTGCAACATCACATTGGCCCACTACGGTGCCCTGTCCAAATACGGGCAGGATATCCCCATTTCCGTGTTCAGCATCCAGACAAAGGTCTTTACCATCGTGCTGAATATCGTCACCGGCATTGCCCTGGGCGGCCAACCCATTTTCGGCTACAACTACGGTGCTAGGCGGCTGGATCGGGTGAAACAGGCTTACATGATCGTCCTGCGAGCCACCTTAGTGACCTGCGCCGTTGCCACTCTCATCTTCCAGCTGTGGCCGGAAGCGGTGGTGAGCATTTTCGGCGCAGGTGATGAACTGTATCAGGAATTTGCGGTGAAAACCTTCCGCATTTACCTGTCGCTGGTCACCGTCACCTGCCTGATCAAAATGACCGCCCTGTTCTTCCAGTCCATCGGAAAATCCGTAGGTGCGGTGGTCTCGTCGCTGGTGCGTGATCTGGTCTGCTTCATTCCGCTGGCACTGGCGCTGCCCATGCTTCTGGAGAAAAGCGAGCCGGGCACAGGCATTGACGGCATCCTGTACGCCGCTCCTTTGTCTGACCTGGTGGCCGCAGTGGTCATTTTGGTGCTGACCCTTTCCTTCTTCCGGAAACTGAATAAAGAAATGGCACAAAATTGATTTTCTGCCCCCGTGTAAAGCCTTCCCTGCTGGGGAAGGCTTTTTCTGTCATTGCCGGGGCGGACTGGTCTCGCAATGACAAGGTTTTAAGGAAAGCCAAAAGCTCCCCCTTTGGGGGAGCTTTCAAAAATCTGCGATTTTTGACTGAGAGGGCGCAAGGCGCAGGTAAGCCCTCTCCGTCACGGCGTTCGCCGTGCCACCTCTCCCAGAGGGAGAGGCATAACATCTTCCGTTACCGCCTGCGGCGGCGACACCTTCCCCAAAGGGGAAGACTTTTTATTTTTCCAGTAAAACAATGCTCTCCACATGGCTGCATCGGGGGAACAGGTCGGCGGCCATGGTTTTTTGCAGACAGTAGCCCTTTTCTTTCAGCAGTCCCACATCCCGTGCCAGCGTTGCCGGGTCGCAGGACACATAGACGATCCGCCGAGGAGAGAATCGGTGCAGTGCTTCGATGGTATCGGCGTTCAAGCCCTTTCGGGGTGGGTCTACCACCACCACATCGGGAATAATGCCATTCTTTTCCAGTTCCAGCGCCGCTTGGCCTGCATCGCCGCAGAAAAATTCCGCATTTTCGATGCCGTTGCGCCGGGCATTGTCCCGGGCATCCTCCACAGCCTGAGCAATCACTTCCACGCCGATGACCTTTCCGGCAGATTTTGCCATAGCCAAAGTGATGGTGCCCACACCGCAGTACAGGTCCAGCACCAGGTCATCTTTTGTAATGTCCGCCAGCTCGATGGCGGCGGCGTAGAGCCGCTGGGCCTGGTGGTGGTTCACCTGATAGAACGACCGGGGGGACAGCCGGAAATTCAGTCCGCAGAGGGTATCCTCAATATAACCGGGGCCGTAGAGGGTGATGAATTTATCCCCCAGCACAGCATTGCCCTTTTTGGTATTGACGGACAGCACCAGCGTGGTAAATCCTTCGATTTTTTTCAATCTTTCTACCAGTTTCTGGTAATTAGGCAGTTTCTCACCATTGCAGGCAAGACAAACCAAAATCTGGCCGGACACCACACCCCGGCGGACATAAATATGCCGCAACAGTCCGGTGTGGGTCACTTCGTCGTAGACGGATATTTTGTTTTGGTTTACATAATCTATAACCGCATCCTTGACTCCATCCGTCTGTTCCGGCAGGATCAGGCATCGCTGATTTTCGATGACGGTATGGGTGCCTGCCTTGAAAAATCCGGCGTAGGCCTTCCCTTTTTGGGTGGAAACCGGGTACTGGGCTTTGTTGCGGTAGCCATAGCAGGTGGGCGCATCCAAAATGGGCACTTGTCCCGGATCTTCCCCGGCCAAACGGGTCAAGCAGTCGTGGACACGCTGAGCTTTGAGCCTGCTTTCTTCTTCGTAATCCATGTGCCAGAAGTCGCAGCCGCCACAGATTTTCGCCACCGGGCATTCCCGGTTCACCCGATGGGGTGAACGCTCCAAAATCTCCACGATTTTTCCGGCGGCCCAGGTCTTGCCCACCTTTTCAATACGCAGGCGCACCTTCTCCCCGGCGATGGCATTGGGAAAGAACACGGCACAGCCCTCCACCCGAGCCACACCCTGACCTTCGGAAGTATAGTCCGTTACCACGGCTTCGTAAATTTCATTTTTGTTGAGCATAAAATATTCTCCATAATTTATCTTCCCGGTGAAAGGCTTT
>CAZPJH010000097.1:0-4434 GCA_964586875.1 uncultured Oscillospiraceae bacterium | reverse complement strand
AATCCTTAAATTTTAAAATTACATATATACAAATGCCAATTATAGCTAAATTGATTAAATTTTGGATAGCGCTCGAGACTCCGCTGGTGATTTTATCTTGCACTTCATAAGTGTCATTCACATAGCTATAAAAGGCGTTTTTTATCTGCTGTGCTGGGTCGCTAGTCAAATGGTCTTCATTGATTCCGCCAATATCTGCCATATATTTATCGTAATATGCCTTGCCTTCAGGCGTTTCAAACCACTCTCTATAATCATAGCCACTATATGCCATATTTATTATGCCTTTGCTAGTTTATATTGATAAACGCCTTTTTTAATTTTTTTATAATAGCGTGTGTTCTTTTCTTTACCACCACCACTTTTTGCCTTGATTACGCACCCAATCATTCGTGCTTTGGCTTTTAAATTCTTTAATTTCGTAGCTCTATTTTTTTGCGCTCGTGTTGCCATTTTAAGCCCCCTTATTTATATTTTTTCCAGCGTTCATTTTGGCTTATGTAATGCGATTCCGTGCCTTTGCCATAGATAGTATTGTAATATTTTTTCCAATCCTTACCTCTACCCTCTACCGTGCTAGGTATTTTATGAGGGATTCGTTTATAAAGAAAATATCTTGCCATAAATAAGCTAAATTTTGGATTCTTGCGTAAATCATAATATGTTAAACCATAAAATGCTTTTGGCAATTTATTTTCTGCTTGTGATTGATTATAAAGTTCATTAAATGTTGTTTTATCAAACTGCGTTAAGCCCTCGCCAGATTCTCGTGTGGTATCCTTTGCGTGTCCGAAGTCCGATTCCACTGCCACAATTTCAAAAAGTGCATTGTATAAATCCGTAAAATCCGCCCCCCAGCGATAAGATGAAGCGGTTTCCGTGATGGCGTCCTTAATTTCGCTTATAGATTTCGCACCGTACCACTCTAGCATATTAGAATTCACTTCATTGCTCATATTAGGTTCACTCGCCTTTCTAAATAATAAATAGCCTATGCCTAAAAATATCGCAAGGCTAATTAGTTTCTTTTTTTTGCTGGATTCCATTTGTTATTTTATCTTTAAAAGTCCACGCCACTAGAATCGCTAGAATGCCTAAAATTATAAACAAACCGCCCTTACTTTTCTTTTCTTTTGGCTCTAGCTCTGGCTTCGTAAGCTCTGCATCCGTGTCAAATTCAAAAGAATCGATTCTGTCGACTGCGCTCTTAATTTCTTTTTCCAGTGATGATATTTTTTTGTTATTATCTTTTAAAACTTCGCTAAAAGATTCTAGCGCCTTTTTATCGGATTCTAGAATCTCTGGCTTTTCATCTTTAATTTCTAACTCGACTTTTTCTTTTTTATCTGCCACTTTAAACCCCCTTATCTTTTAATTGCGAAAAATGCCAAAACTGCCAAAACAAGCCCACCACCAGCTATTAAAAGCGTTTTTGTAGTGCCACTGCTACTACTTTTTTGCTGTGAAACGCCTTGAGCGTTGCTCTTTTGTGCCGTATCTGCAATCAAACTAGCAAAATTCAAAGCTTCCTGTGCACTCAATCCGTCTACGATTGTGTGCCCTTGTATACTTTGTAAGCTTGATAAATCCAGCGTCGCACCGACATTGCCCTGTGCAAGTGAGCTCTGCCCTGTCCCTGTAGATGCTGTCCCAGCGCCACCACTAAAAAGCCCTAAATCGCCTATGCCATATTCATTTGCCATACTACCACCTACTTACGCTTTTTAAGTGCGATTATGGCTACAAGGCTTAAAGCCACGCCACCACCACCAATTAAAAGCCATTTACTAGGGATTCCAGCGGTGCTACCACTGCCACCAGTGCCACCACCAAAAGAATCCGAGTCGCCTACATAGCTAGATTGTTTGTCAACCTGTCCACCGCTACCATTACCACCTACGCCCACGCCCACACTGGCCGCCACGTCAAAGGTGCCACCGCTTCCGGCCTTATTAGTTTGGCTGGTTTCTGCGGATTGTGTGATGTGTTGCGTAAAACTGCTTGTATTTGTAGTTTCGATGCTACCGCCCTTATAGTTTAAATTTCCTAATAAATTAGTAAAATCGATACTACCGCCTGTAGTGTTATATGTGTTGTATTGCGTCGCTGCGCTACTACTAGAGCCACCACCACCCATTTAAGCCCCCTTTTTGCGTAATGCTTTAGTTTCGTTTAGTTTGTTAATTCCACTTCTAACCATAGCTTCCACTGCCTTATGATTAAAATGTGAAGTGATTTTATATTTTCTGCAAAGCGACATAAATTCACTAAATAAATCGCTATTGGACATTAAAAAAAACTGCGTTGTGTTCATCACAAAAAAGCACCCAAACTTATAATATGTATCGTGCTGTCCTTGATAAATGGATATTTTAGCAGTTTCTTTTGTTAATGAAATATCGCCAGAATCTACTCTTTGGCTATGTAGCCATTCGGAGTCTATATAGTAATTTTGATAAATTCTAAAAAGCCCTTGTTTATACAAAGATACTTCAAAATCTAGCGTTTTACCATAATCACATATAACTTTTAAACGGCTCATTTTTTAAATACAAAGAATGCAATTACCACCGCTACAATCCCACCTATAATTGCTAGTTTCGTTTTATTTCCAGCTAGGATTGATTGCGCGGATAGATTATTTAAACTCGCTTGATATTTCATTTGCTCAGCTTCTGCGTTGCTTTTGGCTTGCTGTGTTTGATTATAGCTATTCCATGCCCCACTAGCTGTATTTAAAATATCGCTAAAATCCATAATAAACCACCTATTCTACATAGTTTTCGCAAAGTCGCACTGCAAGGCTTGTAACGCCATTAGGTAATTCAATATCCAAGCTTAATTGCGGTTGATTCATCGCACCTAATGATAAACTGCTCATATAATGCCCTACGGCGCTAAAATTAAGCACTGCGTGTGCTTTTGGATTGATAGTAGCATTTTTGGCTATTTCATCCTTATAGACTCTGCCGAAAAGCTCGTCGTCAATATCATATCTGCGTTGATTTTCCACTTTTAACATATCAAAATCTACTTGCGTAATAACATCGGTTCCATTTAAGAATTTAAGCTTTTTAATGGCACCCTCTACGGCGTCGCCATTGGTACCGTTGATTAAATCTATGAAAATATCATTGTAGATTTTATTAGGTGGTAGATTTATCAAAATGCCACTTGCGCTCGAGGTGATTTGCTCAGTTTGGATTTTTTGGATTAGTCTCGAGTTGCTAGGCTGCTTTTCACCCTCTACAATCGTTTCTATGCGTTCCCACGAGATGGGCTTTAATTGTGCGCTCGTTACATCAATATTTGTGCCTACTACGCTAGAATCTGCCCATGTAATCATATAATCCAATGTTTGAAATTGGCTAGAGCGTAATCCAGTGTCGCTAGGTTTACTCATCAATAAACTAGCAAATGGTACTAAAAAGCGCATTTTATATTGAAATGCTGTAGCATCGCCACTAGCGCCAATTTGTGGTATTCCAAAAGGTAAACGCCCTCTAGTGTAGATATAAGTTTGATAAAATAACTGCGCAAACGCTTGATTCTTAAACTCTGTTGACCCATTCCCGAAAATTTGAAAGCTCTTTATTAAATTTGCAAAGTGCAAATACTTAAAGGTGCTGTCGTTTTTAGCAGTATAATTGACTGTTAATTCCATCCATATATGCGAATAATCATAGTTTCGCTGTAGCTTCGCACTCACGCTAGAATTTGGCACATAGCCTACGGACTCTTGCTCTCTAAAAATAGTTTTTGTAACGCTCATTTTTAACCTCTCTTAAAACGGTAATTTTGATTTAATGATATTGCCAACCATAACGCCAATAATGCCACCCACGCCTAAAAGTGCGTATTTTTTTAGTTTTTCTACCATAGTAAACCCCTTAAATCCAAGTTTTCTTTAGAAACTTTTCACTTAATTTATTAACCAATACCAAAGCCAAGCCCACGATAGCACCTTGCTTTACATATTCTAACATTGATAAAAGCCTTTAAAATAGATTTCCTTAAAAAAAGGATTAAATCGAATTTAAGTGAAATTATGCTTAAATGTCAAGTCCCTTGATAATCTCCTTTCATTTCGATTTTTTGCTGTCTGCTATATCGAGGGACGCCGTCCTTGCGTGTTCTTACCGTTCCTAGTATCTATTTCACTACTTAAAATTTTCCTTTTAAAAATATCAAAAAAAAAGCAAGGGCGGGATTTTCTGCATAAAATTAAAAGAAAAGTATCCAAAAGAAAATAGAATCGGTGAAGCCGATTCTATCGAATCGGCACAATGACTATTTTATGCCTTGCTATCGCAAGGGGCGTTAATAAAGCGGTAGCGTATTTAAAAGTAGTAAATTTTACCATAGTGAGCATTGATTCTCGTATGTCGGTTTACTATGGCACCGTCCAGCCCGTCCGCCCGCCAAATTTCCATT
>CAZPJH010000096.1:0-4442 GCA_964586875.1 uncultured Oscillospiraceae bacterium | reverse complement strand
TCCGGTCGGGGGTCTGCCATATACGGACGGTACACGGTACGGACAGCTCTATCAATCACAGTTTTCTCCACCGGCTCCAGCCCATTCTTGCCGCCTGCCGCAAGCTCGCAGAAAGAGAGAATGAAATCGGATTTCAGGGCAAGCGGATTGTCGTCCTCGCTGTAATTGAGGTTGATATCCATAGGGTTCACATACTGGGTACTGGTGGGAGAGATCTTAATGACCTGCCCCTCCAGCTGATCGACCAGTGGGAAGTATTCCGCCTCCGGGTCACAAATGAGGATATCATCCTTGGTGCTCAGGAAAGTACCAAGAATGGAACGTTTTGCAGAAAAACTTTTGCCGCTGCCGGGTGTGCCGAGGATCATACCATTGGGCGTTTTCAGATTCTTTCGGTCTGCAAGGATCATATTGCCGGAACTGGCATTGAGACCGTAATACAGTGCTTCGCCGCCCTGAAATATCTCCTGTGTGGTAAAGGGAACGAACACGGCGACAGAGGAAGTGGTAAGACCACGCTGAATTTTGATACGGTTGACACCCAGAGGCAAGGTTGACACAAACCCGTCCTCCTGCTGAAAGTCCAGCCGCACAAGCTGACAGTTATATTTCTGCGCCACACTGGCCGCACGCAGAATGTCGTTATCCAACTTCTGCTTGCTGTCTGCCACATTCACCACAAGAAAGGTCAGAAGAAACATTCTTTCGTTTCTGCTTTGCAGGTCACGGAGGATATTCTTTGCTTCACCGGCGTAAGTGGCCAGATCGGTGGGGATGATGTCCATATCGAATCCTTCCCGGACCGCCTTTTTCTGGGCATCGATCTTCATACTGTCGATATCGGTGATCTTTCGCTTGACCGTTTTGATGGCCTCACTCTGATCCATACTGCGGATATGGAGACTAACCAGAATATGGCTGTCTGTATCCAGCAGGTCAGGCAGTAGCCGGTCATCCAGTTCCGGGGCGGTGATCTGCAAAAAGGAAGCGGCACAGAATTTGTCTGCCATGGTAAATGTTCGTGCCTCACCAAAACGGAAGGAAGACGGGGCAATATAGTCCTTTACAGACAGACCGGATGGAGCAAGCCAGTTCCATTCAAAGGAAAATCGTTCTCCGTCCGGGTGGAGGATACCATGCAGTACCTTCAGCCACTCTTTGCCGTTCAGCTCCTTTGCCAGGGCACCCATGGACGCAAAATGCCCCAACGCACCGGTGATCACCTGAGAAAATCTGGCTCCGGCTGTTTTTCTGTCTTTTGCCTCGATGGTCAGCACCAGATACCTTGCTTTGACATAGCCGCTGTTGCCTTTGCCCATCTGCGCCCGGAGCATTTGGGTGTAAAAATCTCGGATACGGTCAAAGCGGTCGCCTTGGGCGGCGATCTCGATCCGTTTGACCAGTTCCTCCCGATTGACACGGTGGCTCACAAGGGAGAGTTCCAGACCGATAGACGCATCGTGAGCGTTATACATATCGCAGAGGGCTTCAAAGATCGCCGTCTGGTCGTCGGACCTTGCGATCTGATAATTCACATCCTCAAATTCAATACATTTTGACCATGCGTGCTCGTCCAGACGGCACAAACCATCCGGGTACATCTGCTGAAATGGCAGGGTATCCTGGGCGGTACGCACTTTTGTATCACGCTGGACCTGCTCCACAATGCGCCGGATCTCACGCTTTTCCGCACTTGTCAGCTTTATTTTCGGTTTTGCCGCCTGCGGCTCTTGTTTTTGCTTTCTGAACAATGGCTTTTACCTCCTTCTCCACCTGTATTTGTTGTTCCAGGGCGGCATAGTAATTGTTTGTTTTATATGGTCGCTCTTTCTGCCGCAAAAACAGAGAACGGATCATCTGCCCGACTATCACCTCCAAGGGCTGTCCGTGCTTTTCGTACATGGCAAGCAGGAAAAACGGGAGCATCACGACAATCATGCACAGGGTCGCTCCACTGCTGCTGATCACTGTCCTGAGCAAAAAGAAAAGCGGTACTCCAATGAGTGCCGCTGTGCCGAAACATATCAGTTGCCGTTTGGTCAGACCAAACATGACTTTGCTTTTGACCTTCGTAAGATCTTTGGGAATGGTTACATAAGCGATAATTTTTCACCTCCGGGGGAAAGAAAAACGCCTCTCCAAATTGGAAAGACGTTTCGTGATTGGATTATTGATGTTCTTCTTTCAAAAGTTTTTTGAACAGGGTTGGATAGTTGCTGGCACCGTGGGCAATGTGATAGACATACACCGTTTCTGCGATCACACGGTATACGCAGATGTATTTCCCGGCAATCACACAACGGTATCCTCCGTTACGCAGTTCCTTGTCATGGGGGATGTGGCCGGACAGCGGAAAGGTCTCCAATCGTGCCAGCGTGTCCAAAATCAGGTTCGTGATATTTCTTGCGGAGTTCGGCCCTACCAGATTCATGTGAAGCTGGGCGATTTCCTCCAGTTCCCGCTGGGCAGGTTCCAAAATGACCAGGTTAGCCACGCTGATAGATCGCCTCCAACCGTTGTCTGGACTCGGCCAGCGTATAGGTGGGTGCACCGGAAATCCGTGCGGCCTCCGTTGCTTCCAGCTTTGCCCGAAGTTTCAGGGTTTCCTCCCGCTGCTCAAAGGCTTCAATGCTCATAACAACGAGATCGCCCTCGCCGTTTTTTGTGATATAAATGGGTTCTGCTTCTTCATGCGCCAAATCGGAAATTACACCATAGTCATTCCGAAGGGCGGTAGATGACTTGATAATCATATTCTAAGCACCTCCTGTATTATTCTATGATAATTCTATCAGAATTATGCAAGTATTTCAAGAGGAAGTTCAATCAAATCACATATTTGCACCTCCTTTTTTCGGCATCGTGATACTGCTGGGGACTTCGTTGCCCCAAACATCCCATCCGGGCGTTATTTTTCTTGCAAAAAGCTCAATGCGTGGAAGATCGCCCATCAGCTCCACGATCCGTTTTCTAGCTTCATCCGGCTTTTTGCTATGTTCCTCCACCGGGGAAATGATGACCTGATGCACACCCTTTGACTGCCGTTTGGGTTTGCCTTTGGTGGCGATCACGCACAGCTCTGCATTGGCTCGTGTCCAATGTCCCATGCCCCAAAACAGGGTCGGTACTTTTCTGTTCTGCTTGATCCATACAAAGGCCACACTTTTGTAAGTAAAGCCCCACGCCTCCAATACGCTCCAAGCCTCCTGCAGCATAGGAAAAGTGATCCAGAGAAACAATGCACAGTCCTTGTCTGCCAATTCAGCCACAGGCAAAGCCTTGATATCCTCCATGGTCATGGTAGGATAGTGGTTTTCTGCACTCCGCCCCATTCCTTTCTTGCTCCACACTTTGTATGCCCAGGGAGGATCGGCATAAATAATATTATATTTTTTCATGTCGCCCTCCTTAATGCGCACCGAACAGGCTCTTGGAAATGCTGCCGGTCTTGAACAGTGCAAAGCACAGAAGAACGGTGTATCCCATGCAGCTCCAGATCGCCGCAGAAATATTGGCGGTCGTGCCGATGGTACGGATCAGCACCGCATAGATACCTACGCACACCATAATGAGAAACGCCTGGAAAGCCAGAGCGAATAGCGATTTCAGGTAATTCTGCCCCGTATGCCCCCAATCCCGGTTGGTCATGGTGGCAAGTGGGATCGGCCCAATGGAAGTGGTCAGGTATATTTCAATCATCCGGCCATAGATCACCAGCATGATGCAGATAGACAGGGCGTTCATGGTCAGTCCCACAAAAAGGGACTGGAACCACAATCCAAACAGTTCTCCCGTTCCCATGGCTTCCAACTTGCCCTGCATATTGCCGATGATCGTATTGATATCCAAATAGGTATTGCCCAATATGACACCGGCGCTGCTGTTGACCACACTTTGTCCCAGATCAAAGATACCCATGACGATATTCCAGGTGTTGGTCACAATGAGCACGGCACAGAAAGTTTTGAATATCCATTTGAAGAACATCCAGGTGTCTATGTCGTGCATATTATTTTTCTCTGTTACAAGCTGTATCAGCTCACAACACATTACAAAGGTCAGGATGACCCCGGCGATCGGCACGATGACCGTTTCGGAAATATTGCGGATCATGGAATAGACACCGCTGTTCCATGTCAGCGGTGTCTTTCCCACTTCACCGGCGATCTCACTTACTTTGGTATTCACCGTATCGAACATGCCCGACAGGTTTCCTGTGATACTCTCAATGAGCAAGCCTCTGAGCCATTCATCGAGTTTGTCGAGGATACCACCCATAAGCGATCACGCCCTGCCTTTAGCCAAACAGGTTGGCAAGCAGGGGTACAAGGGTGATACCGATGAGGGCAACACCGCCGCCGGCCATGAGCTGCTTCATGCCCTGGCTCTTAGCTTGTGTGTTATAAAGAAGCAATAGAAGTGTAAAATTTTTTGCCGTTCCT
>CAZPJH010000095.1:0-4496 GCA_964586875.1 uncultured Oscillospiraceae bacterium | reverse complement strand
GCCAAAGGCTCCAAGCCCTTTTCTCTTGCAATAGAGCCACGGGTGCGGCGCTTCTGCTTGTAGGGGCGGTATAGATCTTCCACTTCGGCCAATGTGGCGGCGGCATCAATGGCGGCGGACAACTCTTCTGTCAGTTTTCCCTGGCTTTCGATGGAGGCTTTGACCTCGTCACGGCGAGCCTGCAAGTTACGCAGATAAGTCAGCCGGGTTTCCAGTGTACGCAGCACCGTATCGTCCATGGCACCGTGCATTTCTTTTCGATAACGGGCGATAAAGGGGATGGTGTTGCCTTCGTCAATAAGGGCAATGACATTTTCGATGTATTCCAGCTTTTGCCCCAGTTCCTGGGACAGAAGTTCTGCAATAGTGGGCATAGGGAAACGCTCCTTTTCATTTTTCTCGGCAAATATTATAGCACAGATTGAGAAAAAAGAAAAGACAAAAGAGAAAAATCACCGCCCAAAGGCGGTGATTTTTGGTGGACCCGAGGAGATTCGAACTCCCGACCCCTACAATGCGAATGTAATGCGCTCCCAGCTGCGCTACGGGCCCAAATATTACAATAGAATTATAATACTTTTTCCCTATTTGTCAAGCACCTCAACAGATGAAATCCCCGGCTTCTCCAAAAGAGAAACCGGGGTAAAAATTACAGCAGATAGATGAAATAGGCCACATAGCCTAACAGCATCACGATGCCGTGCCAGCGAACCAGCTTTCTTTTCCTGATGGTTGCCAGCAGCAGAAATACCACTGCCGCAGTGGCCACAATGGTGTCCACAATGAAGTTGGAAGCAAAGGGCACAGGGGTGACCAGACTGGAAAGACCAACCACGAAGAGAATGTTGAACACGTTGCTACCCACGATATTGCCGATGGCAATGTCGGCATTACCTTTCCGGGCGGCGGTGACGGAGGTGAACAGTTCCGGCAGGGAAGTACCCAGCGCAACGATGGTCAGACCGATGAACCGCTCGCTCAGACCCAGCATCCGTGCGATTTCTGTGGCGGCATCCACGGAAAAATCACTGCCCAGCACGATCAGAAACAGACCGATGATGGTGGCGACAATGGCCTGCCACAGCTTCAAAGGCTTGGTTTCTTCCGGTTCTTCCGGATTGTTCTTTGCCATATGCAGCAGGTACAGCAGATATACGATGAACAGGGCAATCAAAATCAGACCATCTACCAAGGAAATGGTGCCGTCCAGTCCCAGAAGCAGCAGTACTACGGTAACGCCGATGAGGAAAGGTGTTTCAATTTTAACGGTAGACTTTGCAATGGCAATGGGCACGATGATGGCGGATAAGCCCAGAATGATCAGCACATTTAAAATATTACTGCCCACAATGTTACCAATGGTGATATCGGCGCTGCCCTGTAGGGCGGCGGTGATGCTGACGGCAGCTTCCGGGGCGCTGGTGCCCATAGCCACGATGGTCAGACCGATGACCAGCTGGGGGATTTTAAATTTTGCGGCAATGTTGGATGCGCCATCCACGAACCAGTCGGCACCTTTGACCAGCATCACAAAACCGATGACCAGCAGAAGAAGTTGAACAAGCATAAAAACCTCCTAAAAAATAAAAAACTGCGCAGGCAAACGCCATACGCAGGGTCAAAAAACAGACTCTATGTATAGCGTGTCCGCTTACATGAGTCTGGCGAATGAAAGCAAGCCAGGTCGAAGACCAGGATGTTGACTTGCTACGCAGTGATCTGCGCA
This sequence comes from uncultured Oscillospiraceae bacterium, assembly GCA_964586875.1. Lineage (GTDB taxonomy): Bacteria > Bacillota > Clostridia > Oscillospirales > Oscillospiraceae > Faecousia. The sequence continues at coordinate 2,770 of CAZPJH010000095.1, read as the reverse complement.
CGCTACTCCCTCACACAAAGTTTTTACAGTATACCACAAAAAGGGGCAAAATACAAGCTTTTTTGACTCTGTTTTTGGCGTTGATTTCTTTTTGTGCGTATGCTACAATGATAAAAGAAAAAGGGGGCATCCTATGAGAAAAATGCTGAAAAGAGCAGCCATTCCTTGCGGTATTTATTGGGCGGTTTTGGCGATGCAGTATTTTATTCTGTCGATTTTGACTGAAAGCTGGATGATTTTAGGTATCCTGTTGATCATCACTACGAGACTGACACTTTGGGCATCGCCCTTCATGCTTTCGCTGATCGTATGGATCGCAGGATTGTGGCATCCCCAATGCCCGGCAAAGCATATCGCCCTTGCCAATGCTGCGGTGCTGGTCATAAACTGTCTGAGTTTTGTGGGCTGCTATCTGCTGACCGGCGGTTGGTATTAAAGATGAATGGAGCCGCTTTTGCAGCTCCATTTTTATATTTTGTTCCTTTCTGGGCAAAATAGGCCGGGAGGGATTTGAATGACGGAAAAAGAATATCAAAAACTTGCAGAAAACTTAGCACCCAAATCGCCCATCGGCAAGGACTGCTTCAACGCATTTTGGATCGGTGGCCTGATCTGCCTGCTGGGGCAGCTGATCATGAACGGTTACATGGCCTTGGGACTGGAAAAGCAGGATGCATCCACGGCGGTGTCCATGACCTTGGTGGCGCTTTCTGCCCTGCTGACGGGCTTGAGTATTTATGACGACATTGCCAAGCACGCCGGGGCAGGAACGTTGGTGCCCATCACCGGCTTTGCCAACGCCATCGCCGCCCCTGCGGTGGAGTTTAAGACAGAGGGCTTCGTGCTGGGCGTTGGAGCAAAGCTGTTCACCATTGCAGGTCCGGTGATCGTCTATGGCCTTGCCGCCGGGGTGGTGTATGGGCTTATTTACTGGATTTATATAATGATTTGACAAAAGGCTCGCCGTTTGGCGAGCCTTTCACATTATACATTAAACAGGAAGTTGACGATGTCGCCGTCTTTCATCACATATTCCTTGCCTTCGGAGCGAACCTTGCCCTGAGCCTTGGCGTTAGCCATGGTGCCCAGCGTTTTCAGGTCTTCAAAGGCGATGACTTCGGCACGGATGAAGCCACGCTCAAAGTCGGTGTGGATCTTACCGGCAGCCTGAGGAGCCTTGGTGCCCTTCTTGATGGTCCAGGCACGGCACTCGTCGCTGCCTGCGGTCAGGAAGGAGATAAGACCCAGCAGGGCATAGGAGCTCTTGATGAGTCGATCCAGGCCGGACTCGTTGACGCCCAGTTCCTCCATAAACATGGCCTTTTCTTCCGGGTCGTCCAGCTCCGCAATATCGGCCTCCAGCTTGGCGCAGATGGGCAGACACTGGCTGCCTTCGCCGTCTGCCAGAGCCTTCACCGCCATGAAGTGACGGTTGCTTTCCGGCTCGTTGACTTCGTTTTCAGCCAGGTTTGCCACATAAATGGTCTTTTTCAGGGTCAGCAGGTCAGAGGTGGCGATCAGCGCCAGATCTTCAGCATCGTCGGTGTAGGTGCGAGCCAGCTTGCCTTCGTTCAGGTGCTGCAAAAGACCGGTGAACAGTTCCACTTCCCGGGCAAACTTCTTGTCGCCGCCTTTCATGGCTTTCTGTGCCTTGTCGATGCGGCGTTCCACCATTTCGATGTCAGCCATCACCAGTTCCAGATTGATGATGTCGATATCACGCAGAGGATCAGTGCTACCCTCTACGTGAGTTACGTTGGAGTCTTCAAAGCAGCGAACCACATGGACGATAGCATCGGTGGTGCGGATGTTGGACAGGAACTTGTTGCCCAGACCTTCGCCCTTGCTTGCGCCCTTGACAAGACCTGCAATGTCCACGAATTCGATGACAGCAGGGGTGGTCTTCTTGGGCTGATAGAAGTCGGACAGCCAAGAAAGACGCTCATCCGGCACAGACACCACACCCACATTGGGGTCGATGGTGCAGAAAGCGTAGTTGTCAGCGGGGACACCGGCGTTGGTGATGGCGTTAAAAAGGGTGGACTTGCCCACGTTGGGCAGGCCGACGATACCTAATTTCATATATTTCAAAACTCCTTTGTTTTCAATACTTTTTCGGGTTGGGGGGATGTGTTTCGCACCAATTCCGCACCAATTTTACACCACCGCACCAAGTTCAACTTGCCATGGCGGTGCGTTGCTCGAACTGTTTGACAGCACTGGTCAGGGAATCATCCGTGACATGGACCTAACGATCCATCGTTGTTTTAATGCTCGAATGACCGAGCAACGTTTGCCCATATAATGAACTCCTTTCCTTAGAGTAGGAAACATGAGTTCACAACAACACTCTACTCTAACATAAAAATGGGATTTTTTCAATACCTTTTGGCGTTTTTGGTGTGCACCAAAAGCAAAAAATGACGCACACCAATACAAAACATCGATATTCTTAAATTGCTACCCGTTGCACGATAAACGCCTCAAATGCTTTCCGTTTTACAAGTTTCTTTGTGCCAACATAGAGAACAAAGGGGCAGTTCGGTTGTTTCAGCAGCTCATCGATTTTGTTGATACCGATGTTGCTGTATTCGGCAGCTTCCCGAATGGAAAGCAGTATCTTGCGGTCAATAGGCAAATAATTTTCACAACAAGAGTAAATAAAAATGAATTTTCACTTTTGCGTTGAAAGATGTGAAAATATGCGTATAATGTAATTAAGGCAACACCGCATAAATGCAAAAATCCGCATTATACAGTGGGTGCCAAA
>CAZPJH010000094.1:0-4567 GCA_964586875.1 uncultured Oscillospiraceae bacterium | reverse complement strand
TCAAAAAGAAGTTTGGAAAGAACGCCATTCTCAAAGGCATGAACTTGGAGGAAGGTGCAACGGCAAAGGATCGCAATGAGCAGATTGGAGGACACAAGGCATGAAAATCGCAACTTGGAATGTAGAACGATTAAAACATCGTAACAAATTAAGAGAAATATTGAAAAGTTGCGACGAATGCAATGCTGATATTCTTATTCTGACAGAAACAGATATTCAGTTACGCCCTTTATATCCGTATTCCATCGAAACAGTGCTGCCTTTTGACTCCCAAATCAAGTATCGCTCTACTGAAAGACGAGTCTCCATTTTCTCGAAATACCCGTGTATAAGAAAATACGAAACCTTCGATGATTGTACCGCCATTTGCAGTGAGTTTGAAACCGAGCGTGGAAATCTTCTGGTGTACGGAACAATTATCGGTGTTCTCGGGAATCGACATCCTACATTTTTAGAAGATACTGCAAAGCAGATTAAAGATATACGGCGACTATCGGCTCATGGAAAAAGCATTTGTATTTGCGGTGATTATAATTGCAGTTTCTCCGACAATTACTACTTTACTAAAGCCGGAAGGTCACAGATTCTTGACTTTTATGAACAGGTAGGCATTAGATTACTTACCGCAGATGTGCCGGAGTGTATTGATCATATCGCTATTTCCACTGACTTTATTGGGGACGCAAATGTCGAAGTAAGCGAGTGGAATATCCATAAATCACTCTCTGATCATAAAGGAATAGCTGTTCTTTTGTAGTTGCCTCTTAGAAAACAAAATGCACAATAAAAAAGCCAATACAAAGGGGTGATACCATGAAAAAAGAACTGATTGCAGACAAACACATCAAGTGGCTCAAGGATAACATAGGACTTACATTTGATGAGATTGAGAAGATGACAGACGAAGAAACCGATGTCCTTTGCAAAAAACTATTAAATAATGAATGCGACGCTTTAGATGCTAACAGTCCCGAACTTGAAACGATTTGTGAAATCGAAGATATTATCTTTGATGAAAACCCGAATGTTATCATGACAGAGGGACTTAAAGTAAAATATATCGGCGAAAGTGATCCGCTTTGCTTACTCAATGGAAAGGTTTACGATGTGCTGTCCATTGAATATGACTATTACCGTATTGTAGATGAGACAGGCGAAGATTTTCTTTATGACACCGAGTTATTTGACATTGTTGAAATTAAACATGGTGAAAGCTATGTATGCCCTGTTTGTGGAATGCACACTTTTTGGAGTGCCGGTGAAGGTGAAGTCTGTCCTATTTGCAAGTGGAAAGACAGCATACCTCTCGCTGGTGTGCATCAAGCAAGGCGCGCATGGAAGAAACAGGTTGAGAAAAGCAACGCCATTCATGCTCTTAAATTTTTAGACGATAAGTTGCTTGAGTTTGTACGACAAGAAACCGGTTATGATCGCAGCGCGATAGAAAAGATGACTAACGATGAGTTTGCAGAACTTTACGATCAGATTTCTGACATAGAGTTGGATGAAACTCCGTCGGATGAATCCGAATTATCTCTCAGAGGCAAAAATGCGGAAGAGTTTATTACCATTGTCGGGAACACGGTTTACAGAAACTCCACATTGATTGATGATGAATGAGAGGTGATAAAAGCAATGAACAGAATTTCCTGCCCAAGGTGCAATGGAACTACGATTACCGAAAAGAATAAAAATGGTGAGCAGACCTGTAAGGCGTGTGGGTTAGTTTTTACAACCCATTTATGCCCGGTTTGCGGAGACTATGAGTTTTCGGGTAACGGCTCATTTGATATATGTGAGGTCTGCGGATGGGAAGATGATCCCGTTCAAATGGAATTGTTGGATGAAACAAATTGTGCAAACCGAATGAGTCTCAGCCAAGCAAGAAAAGCGTGGAAAGCAGACTGCAACGCCAGAATTGCACTTCGTCTGTTAAGCAACGATTTGATTTCATATATCCAAAAAGAAACGGGGTACGGTGTCAAAGCTATTAAAGCAATGTCAAACCGTAGCTTTGCTGATTTGTATAATAAGATTCATAGTATTGAGTATGCAGAAACGCTCCCGAATGGCACTGTTGTCTCAGAGAAAGGTAAAAACGCGGAAAAATTTTGCGATGCTGTTCGTCAAATTATATGGGGGTACGACACAGAAGATGTTGAAAGTGCAGATGGTTCTCACCTATGCCCAGTCTGCAAAAGATATATTTTTGAGGAAACGGGTTCCGGTGATATTTGTGAGGTCTGCGGTTGGCGAGACAAGTCCGTACAAAAAACCACAGATGCGGAATATCGTGTATATCAGATGCAACTAAATCAAGCAAAGGAAGCGTGGGAAAACGGCTACGGTGGCGAATGGTTGATGAAACTTACTATGGAAGAAAAAGAAATAATAGAGGTCATGTCCGAAAGTGACGGAAAGCACATAGAGTGTATTGAAAAAGACGGTGATCATTGGACGGGATGGGTCGATGTTTATGAAACAGATTATGATAATGCAGATGACGAGGTAAAAGGTCATTCTATCTGTGTCATGCGAGATGACAATAAAAATGTCATCGTTTATCATAACAATATCAAGTGGATAAGGATTTTATCAGAACAGCAGATGCACTTCTGTCCCGTGTGTAATGAATTTGTATTTCACATCTCCAATTCCCTTGATATATGTCCTGTTTGTGGATGGAAAGACGATGCAAAGCAGGAAAAATGCCCCGACAGCACTAATGGTGCAAACCAAATGAGCTTAAATCAAGCACAAGAGGCTTGGCGTATAACAAGTCCCATCGAATAATTAGAGTTAAGTGGGGCAAAAGGTGGTGAAAAAAATGAATTTTATAGATGCCCGACCGAACTGCGTCAAGGGCGTTCCGATAGATAGTATTAGCTCAAAGCCCCTGAGTGATTTGGGCTTTCCTGTTGATGCGCCAGTTCAACCTGAACTCTCACACGATCCGTATTGGCATAGCTTTAATTACAAAATCTCAAGTTCTCCATTCTCGGTGGTTGGCTCAGTTGAAAAAATGTATGTACGCTATATTCTTGAGGGAACGGGCAAAGAGGTTGCATTCGGGAACACACTGCTTGTACTACGAGAATTTAACATTACTGCCGATGAGTTGATTGCCGGACTGCGGTGTGGATGTGTATACGATTTGAGTGAAAGTGATATTAAAATCCTGTTTGAAGAGTTCATTTACATCATTCAATCGTATCTTCCCAGACAACTTTCAGACTTATATTATTCTTTCGACATAAAGCCCAGCCCTGCTCATTCCACCTTTTTTGACTTAGCTGCTGAAAAACTCAATATCGAAAGATACTCGGATTATAGTAAAAACAACTACGGACAATTTATTAAATATCCGCTGGATGGTATTAAAAGGCTGATTGATTCAGGTGAATCGTTCCAGAAAATCTACTGGGAAACTTGTGTGACTAAGCAAATGATTTCAAATGTTTGGGGCAATATTTGCAGAAGCCAGTCATCCGCAAATAACCGAGTATATCATCTTCGGAAAATTGAATTTGCTTTATTCAAGCTGCCAAGAAAGTTCAGATACTCCGTGGAAAATAGGGACGGGCAACACGACTTGTTTAGTATTTACGATTTGGATAACAGGAGGTTTCTTGAAATAGCTTATTTACCGTTGGAATGCTTTTGCACAGAATATGACTACGATAAAGCCTGTTCCATCATAGCTCAATCGAGTCAGACGCTTGTAATTGATTTTGATGAGGTTGAAAGAAACAGTTATATTTCATCTGTTATACGGGCTGCAATAGAGGATGAAAAAATTATTGAAAATCACAGAACCTCACGAAAGGCATACTTCACTTACGGGCGAGCATTGGAGGATTGTGAATGGAATTATGACGCGATTCGCACTGCAAAACAATGTGGATGTTTTTCCTGCCTGTCTGTGTTCAACGCAGAAGAGGTAAATGAATGTGACATAGAGGATTCGGTTTACTGCCCTTATTGTGGAAAGACTACGGTTGTTGCGGATAGTCAAGGTTATCAACTTACAAAAGAACTTCTTGGTGAAATTAAACGCTATGCCGAATTATATGATGAGGAAGATGAAGATGATGAATAATTACGATGACATTATCAATCTGCCGCATCATGTTTCAGCAACCCGTCCGCAGATGTCTATGATTGACCGTGCAGCTCAGTTCTCTCCTTTCGCCGCACTTGTCGGTTATGATGCTGCCATCAAAGAAACCGGGCGTCTGACCGATTCAAAGATTGAGTTGGATGACGAAAGACTGAACGACTTGAATATGAAGTTCCAACTCCTGCTTGAGCATCTGGATGATGAGCCGGAAGTGAAGATCATATACTTCAAAGCAGACGAGAGAAAAGCCGGAGGTGCATACCTTGAAACAATCGGCATTGTCAAAAAGCTGAATGACTTTGAACGACTGATCACCATGCAGGACGGCAAAAAAATACCGATGGATGACATTCTCTCCATTGACGGTGATGTGTTTGCTGCGCTGGAATAATTGTCGCTTGCCATGCGACCAAACCGAATACGATTTTTCTTATAATATGACTGTAA
>CAZPJH010000093.1:0-4676 GCA_964586875.1 uncultured Oscillospiraceae bacterium | reverse complement strand
CACGGCCGGACATACCGCCGTAGGAGTCGTTGCCGTAGCAGGAGATCTGCTTGACTTTCAGGCGGACACCAATATCGTTGACAACATTGCCGTTCTCATCGAAGTCGGAGAACTTCTTCCAGAAACGGCCCTTGTCACGGAAGGCCAGCATACCGCCCATATTGGCGTGACCGTTCTTCTTGGCGGACATGGTGAAGCCATCGCAGTAGGAGAACATTTCGGTAGCGATCTCAGCAATGGACTTGTCGGCATAGCCATCTTCGTTGACCTTGATGAAATAGCAGTTTTCTGCCCAGCGAGCAACGTCAAACATGAAGGGAATGTCATATTTTTCGGCGATCTTTGCAGTCTCACGGATGGAGCGCATGGAAACAGCCTGACCGCAGACGGTATTGTTGGTGATGGTGGTGTAGATCAGGGGAACATTCTCGGGACCCACTGCCTCGATCAGTTCTTCCAGTTTCTTCACGTCCATATCGCCCTTGAAGGGGTTCTTTTCATAAACGCCGCCTTCGGGAACTTCGTACAGCAGTTCTTTGTTGTACAGATTTCTGGGAATAGAACCCATCTGCTTGATGTTGCCTTCGGTGGTGTCGAAGTGACCATTGGAAGGAATGGTAAAGACCTTACCGGGATAACGCTCGGACATGATCTTCTTGACCATTTCAAACAGAACGGATTCCGCAGCACGACCCTGCTGGATGATGAAAGTATTGGGACGCTCCAGCTGTGCAGAGCCGCCGTTAAACAGACCGCCTTCATATTCACACAGATACAGCTCGTCCATCATCTTATCAATGTCGGTGCAATCGGTGCGGATCAGGTCGATGGATTTCTTCCAATTTTTCTCGCCGCCACGCTCGAAAATATCACGGAAAGCTTCCAGCAGCACATAGTAGCCCTTGTTACGGCCATAAGCTTCGTCGCCCAGGAACATGGTAGCCCACTGTGCGTCAGTCATGGCGGTGGTGCCGGAGTCGGACAGCATATCAACAGTCAGCATGCCGGCCGGGAAGGCAAACTCGTTGTAATGGGTGGCATTCAGCGCCCGTTCACGCTGCTCGACAGTCACTTCGGGGATGTTCCGGGTGACATAGGTATAGGAACGAGGGGTCTTTACGTTCAGGGGATATTTGTTTGCCATAATACTTTTTACCTCCAAAAATTTCTAGAGGATACCCCGGTCGTCGAACTTTGTGCGACTGGCGGACAGTATCATTCGGATAGGGATGTTGGATTTCCTTAAATCCACAAATTATAATAACATTCTAACGATTATTTGTCAATGATGGAATGCGTTTTTGGTAAAAATGCCATAAAACCTATAACTCTCTCTTGCAATTCCACCATCTGTGTGATAGAATATTTTAATTACAAAACATCTGCAAAAGGAGATAAGTTATGCAAGATATTGGTATGCAATTTCATATTCGATGCAAGGAGGGCGATGTAGGCCGCTATGTGTTCCTGCCCGGTGATCCCGGCCGTTGTGAAGCCATCGCACAGCACTTTGATAATCCTGTCCATGTGGGTATGAATCGGGAATATAATATTTACACCGGTGAACTGCTGGGTCAGAAGGTCAGTGTCTGCTCCACCGGCATTGGCGGCCCTTCTGCTGCTATTGCAATGGAAGAACTGGCTGCCATTGGCGCCGACACCTTTATTCGTGTTGGCACCTGCGGCGGCATCGCCATGGATGTGCTGCCCGGTGATGTGATCGTGGCTACCGGATCGATCCGCTTTGAACATACTTCTATGGAGTATGCTCCTATCGAGTTCCCGGCTGTGCCGGATTTTGATGTGGCAGCAGCATTGAAGACGGCCGGCGAAGAACTGGGCTATCGGGTACATACCGGTGTTGTCCAGTGTAAGGATGCTTTCTATGGCCAGCACAGCCCCGAAAAGAGCCCTGTTTATTATGAACTGCTGCAGAAGTGGGATAGCTGGAAGCGTCTGGGCGTGAAGGCCAGCGAAATGGAATCCTCTGCACTGTTTGTTGTGGCATCTGCATTGGGTGTCCGTTGCGGCTCCTGCTTCCATGTGATCTGGAATCAGGAGCGGGAGAAGGCAGGTCTGGAAATGCCCATGACCGAGGATACTTCTTCTGCCATTAAGGTGGGTATCGAGGCCATGAAGCGCCTGATCGCCGCTGATCTGAAAAAGGCTTAATTTTAAAATAATAAAACCAAATTTCAGGAGGGAACTTATGTCTGAAACCAATCGTATTCGTGAGCGCCATGAAATTCCTGTAGAAGACACCTGGGCAACTGAGGACCTGTTCGCTACCGACGAAGCGTGGGAGGCAGAGCTGGCCACCCTTGCCGATGTGCAGAAGCAGCTGTCTGGCTTTGCAGGCCGTCTGGGCGAAAGCGGCAAGACCCTTTATGATTATCTGTACCAGTCTGAAATGAACAGTGTGAAAGTTGGTGCCCTGGCCAACTATGCCATGCGTAAAGGGGATCAGAACACGCGCAATCCTGTTTATCAGGCCATGGGCGGCAAGCTCAGAAGCACTATGGTGGCATTGAGCGCCGCCACCAGCTTTGCAACTCCTGAGATCATGGCCATTTCAGATGAGGATATGGAAAAGTTCTATGCAGACTGTCCCGAATTGGAGCGTTATCGCCGCAGCCTGACCAATAAGCGGCGCTTTAAGGCGCACACCCTGTCTGCTGCCGAGGAAAAACTGCTGGCTGCCACCGGTGAGATCTCCGATACGGCAAGCAATGTATTCGATATGTTCAACGATGCCGACCTGACTTTTGCAGATGCTGTTGATGCAGAAGGGAAGAAGCACCCTGTTTCTCACGCTACTTATATTCAGTGCGTGGAGAGCAGCGACCGTGTGCTGCGTAAGAGTGCCTACGAAAGCCTTTATGCCAGCTACAATAATTTCAAGAATACCTCTGCAGCACTGATGAACGCTCAGAACAAGCAGCTGAAATTTGAAGCAGAAGTGCGCCATTTTAACAATGCTTTTGAGGCATCGTTGTTCAGCACCAATGTGCCTACCTCCGTGTATCTGAATTTGATCGAAGCAGTCCATCAGAATTTGGATAAGATGCACCGCTATGTTCGCCTGCGTAAGAAACTGCTGGGTCTGGATGAACTGCACTACTACGATCTGCATACCCCTCTGGTCAGCGGTGTGGACAAGCACATTCCTTTTGAAGAAGCCAAGCAGACCATTTACGAAGCGCTGGCACCCATGGGCGAGGAGTATCGCTCCATTTTGAAGAAGGGCTTCGATAGCCGCTGGATCGATGTATACCCCAATGTGGGCAAGCGCAGCGGTGCATATTCGGCCGGCGCTCGTGTCCATCCTTATGTGCTGATGAACTACTCCGGTACACTGGACAGCCAGTTTACCCTGGCACACGAAATGGGTCATGCTCTGCACTCTTACTATTCCAACAAGACCCAGAATCCTGTGGATTCCGGCTATGTGATCTTTGTGGCAGAGGTGGCCTCCACCTGCAATGAAGCATTGCTGATGGAGCATCTGCTTGCCAAGACCACTGATAAAAAGGAACGGATCTACCTTATTAACCACTTCCTTGATCAGTTCAAGGGAACGCTGTACCGCCAGACCATGTTTGCTGAATTTGAGCTGATGATGGGCAGATGGGTGGCAGAAGGCAAGACATTGACTGCCGATCTGCTGTGCAGTGAGTACAAGAAGCTCAACGAGCTGTACTACGGACCGGATGTGGTCATCGATGACAATATTGCGGTGGAGTGGGCGAGAATCCCTCATTTCTACTACGATTACTATGTGTTCCAGTACGCCACCGGCTATTCTGCGGCAATTGCCCTGTCCCGGAAGATCCTCAATGAAGGTGAGCCTGCAGTCAAGGACTACATCGGCTTCCTGTCCGGCGGCTGCTCTAAGAGCCCCATCGATCTGCTGAAGAGCGCAGGCGTGGATATGACCAGCCCTGCACCGGTCAACAGCGCACTGGAGCTGTTCGGCAAGCTGCTTGACGAAATGGAAGAGTTGACGGCAGATATCTAATGGAAAAACTGTTTATTCCCACGCTCCACACCTTTGCCATGAACAATATTTTCACCGGTTCCTGTGGCCCATTCCGCTTTCGGGCAAAGCCCAATGTGGTGATGGCGACGGCGAAAGAAGTGGACTTTGAGCAGAGTACCATCGTGGCAGAGTTCTGGCACGGCCCTTATTGCTATGAAAAAAGCGAAATGGAAGGGCAGCAGACCTTCCCCATGACCGAAGAAGGCAAGACCCAAATGCAGGCCTGGCTGGAAAGCAATATCTAATCATAAAACCGGGTCACAAAAGTGACCCGGTTTTTCTTGGAAATCTACAAAAAAATATTGACTTTTTTATCATTTGTGCTAGAATATCCTTGAAATAAGCAAAGACCATAGCAGAAAAGAAGCATTTTTTCCTGCCAGAAGCGAAAGGGGAACGGTGAAAGCCCTTGCAGCGAAGATTTGCAGGCCACTTCTGCTGTCGCCCGGGATGACCGGGACGGGCGCTCCCGTTACAGAGCAGCTAAGATGTCTGATTTTAATTGGATGAATTAGGGTGGTACCGCGGATTTTTCGCCCCTATCGACAACGATAGGGGCGTTTTCATTTTTTAAGAACTTTTAATGGAGGTAACAATATGAATCCCAAGCCTTATGGTGTAAACGAACTGCGTGAGA
>CAZPJH010000092.1:0-4752 GCA_964586875.1 uncultured Oscillospiraceae bacterium | reverse complement strand
GTCAAGCAGATCTCCTGCTACGGCAACGACTCCTACGGCGGTATGTCCGGCCGTGATATCATGGCACTGGCAGCCGGTCTGTATGAAGAGTGCAACTTCAATTACCAGGAAGCCCGTGTACAGCAGTGTGAATACCTGGCTCAGGGCTTCTACAAGGCTGGTGTCAAGGGTGTCATCCTCCCTGCCGGTGGTCACGGTGTGTATATCAACATGACCGAATTCTTCGACAACAAGCGTGGTCACGAAACTTTTGCCGGCCAGGGTTTCTCTATCGAGCTGATCCGCCGCTATGGTATCCGTACCTCTGAGCTGGGCGACTACTCCATGGAATACGATCTGAAGACCCCCGAGCAGCAGGAAGAACTGTGCAACGTGGTTCGCTTTGCAGTCAACCGCAGCCAGCTGAACCAGGAACACATGGACTATGTCATTGCTGCTGTGAAGGAACTGTATGAGGATCGGGAGTCCATTCCCAACATGCGAATTGTCAAGGGTCGTACCTTGCCCATGCGTCACTTCCACGCTTTCCTGGAGCCTTACGCCAACGAAGAAAAGTAAACAGATTTGCAAAAGCCACCGGCATCAACGCCGGTGGCTTTTACTCTGATAATTCAAAACAAAGGGTGCGCCGCACTATGCGGCGCACCCTTCCTATTTACTGTTGGATCATTTTTTCCAGTGCTGCGATCTTCAGGCACAGGCAGAACACATCCATCGCCTGCTCCAGTTCCTCAATAGGAGGCAAACTGGGAGCAATACGGATATTGCTGTCCTGAGGGTCGATGCCATAGGGATAGGTAGCACCGGCATCGGTCATCACAACACCGGCTTCCTTACACAGCGCCAGCGCACGTTTTGCTGTGCCGGGCATCGTGTTCAGGCTGACGAAATAGCCGCCCTTGGGCTTGTTCCACTGGGCAAATTCCCAGGGAGCGATCTGGCTATCCAGCTTCTCCAGCACCACTTTAAATTTCGGTGCCATGATGGCAGCATGATTTTTCATCACTTCCAGCGTATGCTCTTTATTCTGCAGGAACATCACATGGCGCAGCTGATTGACCTTGTCATAGGAAATCATCTGCACCCCCAGCAGTTTCTGCATATATTTCAGGTTTTCCTCGGAAGTTGCCATCACAGAGATACCTGCACCGGGGAAAGTGATCTTGGAAGTAGACGCAAACTCATAAACCATATCAGGATTACCGGCTTCCCGGCACAGGGTCAGGATATCGGTAAAGGGAACAAAATCTCCCTCAAACTCATGAACGCAGTAGGCATTATCCCACATAATTGTAAAGTCAGGGGCAGCAGGCTTCAGGTTTGCAAAGCGAGAAATGGTTTCATCGGAATAGATGATGCCCTCGGGGTTAGAATACTTGGGAACGCACCAGATGCCCTTGACCGCAGGATCCTGCACATATTTTTCTACCAGATCCATATCAGGGCCGGTAGCGGTCATGGGAATGGTAATAAGCTCTGCACCGAAAGATTCGGTAATACGGAAATGACGGTCATAGCCAGGAGCAGGACACAAAAATTTGACCTTTTCTTCCTTGCACCAGGGGCGCAGGCTATTTTTCAGGCCGTGCGTATAGGCCTTGGAGATCACATCATACATCAACGTCAGACTGGCTGTGCCGCCAACGAAAACTTCGCTCTGCTTGCATCCCAGCATATCTGCCCAGTAGGCCTTGGCGCAGGGTAGGCCGCCCAACTCGCCATAGTTACGGGCATCCATGCCATCAACAATGCACTGGGCAGGATCGGTAAGTACGGTCAAAATTCCGCTGACGGAGTCCAGTTGCGCCTTGGAGGGCTTACCACGAGCCATATTCAGCTTCAGGTTTTTTGCTTTCCAGCCTTCAAACTCGGCAGTCAGTTCTTGATATGCCTTCTGCATATCAGCGGTGGACATATTCATGGGTTTCAACCTCATTTCATCATTGTGATATTGTCATTATACACAATATAATAAAAAAAGCAACCATATAAAATGCCTTCGATGACAAAATTTCCATCGAAGGCATCTTTTATTTTCCGGTTGAACCAAATCCGCCCAGCCCTCTGTCCGTGTCAGAAAGACAGTCGGTTTCCTCGTACACAGGGGTCAAAACAGGTGTGATGATAAACTGTGCGATCCGATCACCGGGTTCTATCTGCTGAGCAATTTTTCCGTGGTTGTGCAGAACCACCCTGATCTCTCCCCGATAGTCGCTGTCGATCACGCCCACCTTGTTGGCAGGTGCCAGTCCACGTTTTGCACCCAAGCTGCTGCGGGCATAAACCAGTCCCGCACAGCCCTTGGGCACTTCTAACGCCAAACCCGTAGGAATAAAGGCAGTTTCTCCTGCCTCGATGACAACCGGCTCTTTCAAACAGGCATACAGATCCGCACCGGCAGCCTCTGACGAACCGTAGGTGGGCAAGATCGCATGAGGATCCAGTTTTTTTACACGAATGGTACTCATTATTTTTCTCCTCTCCCCTGCCAGTCCTCCCACAGGACGATCTCGCCCTTTTCAAGACTGGAAGGCACATGGATGATCCGCTGGTTAGACGAGCCGCAGAAGCGCAAACTCAAATTCTTCTTCGCTTCCACAAAAGGTCCATCCACCAGCACATCCAAGTAGCTTAAAAATTCTTTTGTAATAGCCGGCTCACCCAGTTTACCGGGCAAAATATCCTTATCAAACAAATAGCCTGAAAATGCCCATATGGATTTTTCCGGGTAAGCTGCTTTTATCTGCCGCAATAGATCTACCAATGCCGGCTGGTTTTGGGGTTCAAATGGCTCCCCCCCCAAAAGCGTAATGCCCCTAATATAACTGGGCTTCAACATATCCAAAATCATGTCAATGGTTTCTTGGGTAAAAGGCTCACCATAGTCAAAATCCCAAGCCACTTCATTGAAGCAGCCTTTACAATGGTGAGTACAGCCGGAAACAAACAGGCTGACCCGTACCCCCGGGCCATTGGCGATATCACAATTTTTGATGGTTGCGTAGTTCATAAGAATACACTTTCTCTATTATTCTATCCAGTTCTTTTAAGTAGCTTTCTTCATCCACCCAGAAGCTTAAACCATGGGCAGCATTTTCCACCAGAAGCAGTCGCTTATCACCGCCGCAGGCGGCAAAGCCACGGCGGGTCATTTCTGCCGGAACAAAGGCATCGGCCAGACCGTGAACCATCAAAATCGGCAGTTTGTTTTTTGCCAATGTCTGTTCAGAATTGCAAGCTTCCAGATGAAATCCAGCAAATATCCGGGCGCACAGATCTGCTATCCCAATAAAAGGCCACGCCGGCAAATGGGTACGCTGGCGAAAAACATGAGCAATGATCTGCTTGGGCGATGTAAAACCGCAGTCCACCACAAAAGCTTTCACATTCTCCGGCAATTCCATTCCTGCCAGATACATCATGGTGGAAGCCCCCATGGAAAGACCGCTGCACATAATTGGCATCGAGCCAAACTGTTCATTATGCAAACCGATCCAATCCAGCATATCTCGGCTTTCTTTTACGCCATAAGTAATGAATCTGCCTTCACTTTTTCCATGACTGCGCTGATAAGGCAGCAACAGATTAAATCCCTTGCTGTGATACACTTCCAAAACAGGTCCAAAATCCACCAGAAAATTACTGTGATAGCCATGAGCCAGGATCACCGTTGCTTTTGCATTCTCCGCCGGGACAAACAGTGCTCGTAGTTTCAGACCATCAACACTCTCCGTCCCCCATTCTTTGTGGGGATGCGCTTCGATCCAATGACGTGCCGCAATGATATCGTCTGCATATTTTCCATATGGACCCTTTTTTACCGCTTCATCATCCTCCAGATTTAATTCTTCTCGGTTGCACGCCGTGAAGAACAGATAGACCCCCAAACCAATGCAGGCCAGCAACATCAGCAACAAAAAAGCGCAAATGATCATGGCTTTTCCTTCTTTCCGAGGGATGCAAACCAGCGGAAGGTCAGCGGCCACACGCAGCCTGCCACCAGAACCATCAGGAAATAGCGCACAGCCCGGCCGGGATATTCCCCGAACAGACTGTTCAGAGGCGCTTTCAGTCCTGCCTTTACCAGCAGTACCAGCGCAGCGCCACCCACTACTTTCACAATCTGTGCCCACCAAACGGCCTTTACCTGGAAGTGGATGTATTTTTCGTCCATAAAATACACCACCATCATGCCGAAGATGGCGCCCATCAGGGTGTAAGCATTTTGCACGCCGTGGGTATAGTTGTAGCTATCCATATTGGAAGGATCAATGATCAACTGAGCGAAGATCAGATAGGCTACCGAAAGGCCTGCCATTCCCAGAAGCATGGGTTTGATGTATTTACCGTCATTGACAAAGCGGAACAAAAACACCAATGCCAAAGCACTCAGACTGCCCACCAGCACATCCGCCGGTGTATGGACGCCTAAGTACATTCTGGAAAAGGGCACCAGCACAGCAATCACAATAAAGATCCAACGCAGCACTTTCTGCTTCGTTGTCATGGCCAGGCCACCAAAGACGCCGACAGAGCTCTGACTGTGGCCGCTGGGGAACGAATAGCCGGTGGCTGCCGGAATGGCCTCCTCCACCGCATTAAAATTCGGATCCAGCACCCAAGGCCGGGGAATTTTGCAAAGGAGCTTCAAAAATTGGTTCAAAATCGTGCCACAGAAGCCAACGGCCATCAAATAATAGCCCCGGTTTTTATCCAAGCACCAGAACACGATCAACGCCGCCACCAGAAATG
>CAZPJH010000091.1:0-4878 GCA_964586875.1 uncultured Oscillospiraceae bacterium | reverse complement strand
TCATACCCCTGGGCTTCCAGTTGAGCCATGGTATGCAAAATGGCGTGGTGCTCAATGGCGGTGGTGACGATGTGCTTGCCACGCTTCCCCAGCTTCTTTACTGTACCCATAATTGCCCAGTTGTCGGCTTCCGTGCCGCCGGAGGTGAAGAATACCCGGTCAATTTCAGCGCCCATGGCAGTTGCCACTTGGTTTCTGGCAGTGCGAAGCATCTTGGCTGCATCAAAGCCAAAAGAATAGAGGGCACTGGGATTTGCCCAGTTTTCTGTCAAGGCGTTGGTCACAGCCTCCACGGCGGCAGGGCAGGGTCGGGTGGTGGCGGAATTATCAAAATAGATCATCTTATTTACCTACGCAAAATCTTTCAAAAATTCGTGCGGTGATATCCTCCCGGACGGTAGCGCCGGTGACTTCGCCCATGGCATCCATGGCGCTTTCCACATCGGTCAGCACTGCATCGGGGGTCAGCCCAAGACGCAGACCCTGCAATGCCCGATTAATGGCATCGTGGGCACGGCGAATGGCATCTGCTTGTCGGGCGTTGGTCAGAATGGAACCGTCGCAGGGGGTACTGCATTCAAAAATCATGTCCACAGCCTGAGCAAACAGGTCAAGTCCCTTACCGGTATTGGCGCAAATCTCCACTACATACATAAAGGGTAGATCATAGGCGAAAACCTGCTGCCCCAAATCGGTTTTGTTAATGAGTGCGATGGCGTTTTCGTGTTCCAGGCACAGGTTGATGATGTCCTGATCTTCCGCAGTCAAAGGAGTGCTTCCGTCACAGACGAAAACCACCAGATCTGCGTTTTTTACCGCTTCTTTAGAACGTTCCACGCCCATGGCCTCGATTTTATCATCGGTATCCCGAATGCCGGCGGTATCAATGAGTCGCAGACGGGTAGAACCGACCATGACAGACTCTTCCACCGTGTCACGGGTGGTGCCAGCCACTTCTGTGACAATAACTCGATCGTATCCGGCCAGTGCATTTAAAAGACTGGATTTTCCCACATTGGGGCGGCCGACGATGGCGGCGGCCACGCCCTGCCGCAAAATGCGGCCTTGGCCATAGGTTTGTAAAAGCGTATGCAGTGCTTTGGCATCCGCTTTCAGGGGAGATTCATAGTTGGCAAGACCGAAATCCTCGATATCTTCGTCCGGATAATCCAAAACAGCGTGGAAATGGCTGCAAAGGTTGGTCAGATCGTCGTAGATGGGGGAAAGCTTCTTTTGTAATACGCCGCCTACTTGTCCTGCGGCGTTGGCAGCAGCATCGGCGGTATCTGCTTCGATCAGGTCAATGACCGCTTCTGCTTGGGTCAGATCCAGTTTGCCATTCAAAAAAGCGCGTTTGGTATATTCACCGCGTTTGGCAGGGGCTGCTCCGGCAATATACAGGGCTTCAAGCCCGGCTGCTAGCACGGCAGGAGAACCATGGCAGTGAAATTCCACCGTGTCTTCGCCGGTATAGGTGTGGGGAGCACGGCAGTAGATGGCACAGCACTGATCGATGGTGCGCCCCTGTTTATCGCGGAGGTTTCCCAGTACCAGTTTATGGTCAGAGGCATCCGAAAGGGCTTTGCCGCTGTTTAGGGTAAAAACAGAGCCTGCAATTTTGGCACAGTCGTCGCCGGTCAGGCGGATGATGCCAATGGCGCTGATACAGTTGCCGGTGGATACGGCAGCAATGGTGTGTGACATAAAATCACTCCTTTATGGAAAGAAAAGTCGGGGAAGGCAGTGCCTTCCCCGACATAGAAATTACATTTTCTCCGGGGCGGAGAAGCCCAGAATATCAATACAGGTTTCCAAAATGTTCTTTGCCAGGGCGATCAGGGCAATGTGACCAGCCTTGGTCTGCTCGTTTTCTTCCTTGAGGATGGGGGTTTCGTGGTAGAACTTATTGACAGCGGAAGCCAGATCGTAAATGTAGGCGCAGATCATGTTGGGGGCGGAGTTGGCAAGGGCAGACTCCAGTGTGGGGGCGAACTTGGTGATGGACAGCATCAGATCCTTGCCACAGTCGTTGACGGGAGCCTGAATAGGCAGGCTTTCCCATGCACCGTATTTTGCCAGAATGGACTTGATACGGACGATGGTATAGAGGATGTAAGGGCCGGTGTTGCCTTCAAAGGCAGCAAAACGCTCCATGTCGAAGTTGTAGTCCTTGGTGGGCTGGTTGCTCAGATCGCCGTATTTCAGAGCGCCCATGGCGATCTTAGCAGTGGTCGCTTCAACTTCACTCTCTTCCACGATTTTGTTCTCCACCACCTTGGTGCGGACAAAATCGGTCATGTCGGAGATCAGCTGTTCCAGACGGAGCACGCCGCCGTCACGGGTTTTAAAGGGCTTGCCGTCAGCACCGTTCATAGTGCCGAAGCCCACATGCTCCAGCGTAGTGGTTTCAGGTACAATGCCTGCTTTCCGGGCGGCACGGAACACCTGCTCAAAGTGGAGGTTCTGCCGCTTGTCGGTAACATACAGGATCTTATCAGGATTCCAGTCCTGCACACGCTGCACCATGGTGGCAAGGTCGGTGGTGGCGTAGATGGAAGAACCGTCGGACTTGACCAGAATGCAGGGAGGCATTTCCTTCTTGTCCCCCTCCTCGGCTACGGGGATGACCCATGCGCCTTCGGACTGGACAGCAATGCCACGTGCTTTCATGTCTTCGACCATGGTGGGAATATAGGGGTCAGCGTCACTTTCGCCCAACCACTTTTCAAAGTGGACGTCCAGATTATCGTAGTTCTTCTTCAGGTCGGTAACGGACACATTCATGATGTGATCCCACAGGGCACGATAACCCCGGCGACCCTGCTGTAACTCCAATGTGGCCTGATGGGCTTTGTGAGAGAATTCGGGATCGCTTTTCTTACCGGAGGCGGTGGGGTAGATCTCTTCCAGCTCGTCCACAGTGAAAGGGGACTGTGTGGGGTATTCGCCGGCAAAGTCGGGGTCGAAGTAGGGCAGCTCCGGCTGACGCTCGTGAAGTTCAGCTATGATCAGACCCATCTGCAAGCCCCAGTCGCCCAGGTGGACATCACCAATGGCGTTGTAGCCAAGGAACTTGTGCAGCCGCTTCAGCGTTTCTCCGATGATGGCAGGCCGCAGATGGCCGATGTGCAAGGGCTTTGCCACATTTGCTCCGCCATAGTCGACGACAATGGTCTTGCCTGCACCCACTTTTTCAGTGCCAAAGTCTTCAGCGGTACGCATTTGTTCCAGATAATTTTGCAGAAAATGGCCGGACAGCTTCAGGTTGATAAAGCCGGGCATCACTGCTTCGATCATGCTGTAATCGTCGGCATTCAGCTTGTCTACTACAGCGTTGGCGATTTGGATGGGGGCACATTTATACTGCTTGGCAGCGGCCAGAGCGCCGTTGCACTGGTATTCGCACAGATCCGGCCGATTGGATACGGTAACACGGCCAAAGGAAGGGTCGTAACCGGCATCAGCAAAGGCCTGTTGCATTTTTGCGGTGATGATATCTAAGATTTTTTGCATATTCTGTTCCTCTTAATTTTTGTGTTCTGCCATCCAGGCCAGATAATCATCGTAAGTGCCGTACTTGTCGATGATGGTGCCGTCAGGCTGGAATGCGATGACACGGTTACAGGTGGAAGTCAACATTTCGTGGTCGTGAGAAGCCAGCAATACCACGCCGGGGAAGGCTTCCAGACCCTTGTTGACAGCCTGAATGGATTCCATGTCCAAGTGGTTGGTGGGCTGGTCGAGAAGGACAACGTTAGCACCGCTGAGCATCATTTTAGACAACATGCAGCGAACCTTTTCGCCGCCGGACAGAACATTCACATGCTTAAATACATCCTCGTTGCTAAACAGCATCCGGCCCAGGAAGCCACGCAGGTAAACATCGTCTTTCTTGGCACTATACTGGCGCAGCCAGTCCACCAGTTCGTCTTCGTTGCCTTCAAAATAGGGACTGTTGTCCTTGGGAAGATAGCTGCGGATGGTGGAAATGCCCCACTTGATGCTGCCTTCGTCCGGCTCCAGTTCGCCCATGAGGATCTGGAACAGAGCAGTCTGTGCCAGCTCATTTTCACCGACAAATGCGATTTTGTCGTTCTTACCCACAGAGAAATAGACCTTGTCCAGCAGCTTGACACCATCAACGGTAACGGAAACATCCTTGACGGTCAGAATATCCTTACCCAGTTCCCGCTCCGGCTGGAATCCGACAAAGGGATATCGACGTGTGGAGCAGGGCATCTCTTCTACGGTCAGTTTGTCCAGCAGCTTGCGGCGGGCAGTAGCCTGCTTGGCCTTGGATTTGTTGGCGGAGAAACGCTGGATAAACAACTGCAGTTCTTCGATTTTTTCCTGATTTTTCTTGTTCTTGTTGCGGATCATGGCCTGCACCATCTGGGAAGATTCGTACCAGAAGTCGTAGTTGCCCACGTACATCTTGATCTTGCCGTAGTCGATATCAACGGTGTGGGTGCAGACGGTGTTCAGGAAGTGGCGGTCATGGGACACGGCGATCACCATGCCGGGGAAGTCCAGCAGGAAGTCTTCCAGCCAGTTGATAGCTTCAATGTCCAGGTTGTTGGTAGGCTCGTCCAGCATGATAATGTCGGGGTTGCCAAACAATGCTTGAGCCAGCAGTACTTTCACTTTTAGACGGGGATCGGTGGTTTCCATCAGATCGTAATGCAGGTCGGTGGTAATGCCCAGACCCTGCAAAAGACGGGAGGCATCGGATTCTGCTTCCCAGCCGCCCAGCTCTGCAAACTCCGCTTCCAAATCGGCGGCACGAAGGCCGTCCTCGTCGGTGAAGTCTTCTTTTTCGTAGATGGCATCCTTTTCCTTCATCACATCATACAGATGCTGGTTGCCCATGATGACGGT
>CAZPJH010000090.1:0-5023 GCA_964586875.1 uncultured Oscillospiraceae bacterium | reverse complement strand
TGTAAGGGGAGGTGGGCAAAATCTTTGATTTTGCTCGGAGGGGTTGTTCTCATAGTGACAATCTGCCCCTTCGGTGCGTGGGTAATCGCATCTGCGGTGGTAGGGCGTTTCTCTTTTGGTAGGGGCGGCAATCTGCCGCCCGGGATGGGGCGATCGCCGGATCCTTTTCGGGCGGATGGTATCCGCCCCTACGGTTGGGGGTTCATTGTCTAAAACAATGCAAAAATTGAAGATCCCACCGGCGCAGGCCGCTTTTTTATTTGCGGATTTGGACTTTCGAGGCTGCACCTTCCCGGGTTATTTCTTTTTTAGTTTATATGTGCCTGTGCGATATAATCGGACAGGATTTCCTGTGAAATATTTTCCTCGCTGTCAAAGGATATGGCTGAAACCATCAAAATGCGGAAACTCATGCTATCCGCATCGGTGCGGTCAAAACGCAGGCAGTTATATCCGATGATGGTTTCCCCATCCATGATCACAATATCCATGAAGGCAACCTGTTCGTCCTGCCAAAGCGTATCATCTTCGGTAAACTGCGACCAGAAAATTGCCGTGTTGTTGGGAATTTCAAAGGTCGCATCCATTTTTTGGGCATTGCCCGGGGTGATATCTGTACTTCCGCTTTCTCCAATGAAAACATTACCACCATCCACGGTTATCTGAAATGTAATATTTTCCGACGGATATGCGTCTTTCGATACGGATAGCACGATCGGCAGACCGGATGCCCAGTTGACAAACAGCCAATTATCGTACTGGTAGGGAGTGACTGCATTCAGAGCCAGTTCTGTACCGGTCTGATCTGCTCCATAGGCCATTACCGTCAAAATCCCCGGACTGGTCACCACACCGTCACCGCCGCCAAAGGCCAGTGCCAGAAATCCTACGATCACAACAAGGCAAGCGGCCACGGCCATAGGCTTCCACATGGAAAAGCTCCTTTTCTTTTTTTGCAGGCCCATAGCGGTCTGCACCTTTTTTTGGATGTTGGCCACCGTATTTTGAGGCAGGGCAGGGGTTTCGGCATCGGCCAGAAGCTGCTCCAGTTCCTCGGGGGTAGCCTCGTCAAACAGTTGAGAAAGATTTTTTTTCATTCCGTTATTCCTCCAATCAAATCACGCAATTTTTGAAGCGCACGGCAGGTTCTGGTGTCCACATTGGACACGGACATGGACAGCTTGGCGGCAATGACCTTTGAGGAGTGGCCGAAATAGAATTTATCCAGTAAAATGGTTTTATCCGGCTCACCAAGGCGACAAATTTCCGCAAAGACGCGACGGCGCAACAGGCTTTGCTCCATGTGATCGTCAAATAAAATGTCGGGGGTGTTCTCGTCGTCCAGAGAAATATCCCGTTGCCGCTTCTTTCGCTTACGCAGCAGATCGGCGGCGTTGTGTCGGGCGATGATGCACAGGTATGTTTTGATGCCGGCCTTTTGGGGGTCAAAGCGGTCAAGTTCCATGTAAAATTCGCTGAACACATCTGCAACGCAGTCCTCAATATCGCTGGACAGGCAGACATTGCCGCTGAGCTGACCCTGCACGATGGTATAGATCAGCCCGGCGTATTGGGCGACCAACACTTCCATGGCGGCGTTGGGGTCTTGGTGCAGCAGTTGCAGAAGTTGGCTGTCCTCCATGAGATCACCTCTTTTTGAATCGATTCACTTACTCTTGCGTAGGAGAGAGAAAAATCTTACAAAATTTCAAACTTTTTCTTTCAGAAAGGATCATAACATATTTTGGCAATTTTTCCAACAATGGAAAATTGTTTCGTTTTTATCGATAAAAACCTATTTTTTAAACCATTTGGCTTCAAATAGTGGACAAATGATTTTTGGAGGAGTATAATAAGGTCAAATTTATCCGGTGAATGCCGGGGAAGGAAGGTGAAGGGTATGGCGTTTTCTTTTCGGGGAGGAGTTCATCCCAAGGGACATAAAAAGCAGACTTGTGATCTGCGTATTCAGGCGTTTCCGGAACCGGATGTGGTTGTGATCCCCATGCAACAGCACATTGGCGCACCCTGTAAGCCGCTGGTGGTCAAGGGCGATTATGTGATGGTAGGCCAAAAGATCGGTGACAACGAAGGGCTTTGCGTTCCTGTCCATGCCAGCGTGTCCGGCACGGTAAAAGAGGTGGCCATGAAACCTCACAGCAGTGGTATGACGGTGCTGTCGGTGGTCATTGAAAACGACCATCAACAGACCCTTCATCCGGATATCCGGCCCCGCAAGCCCACCCAAGTGGAAGATCTGACCCCACAGCAGCTGATGGATATGATCCGGGAGGCAGGTATCGTGGGTATGGGCGGTGCTACGTTCCCCACCCATGTGAAGCTCAGCTCCGGCCTGGGTAAGGTGGATACCATCATCGTCAATGTATCTGAGTGCGAGCCTTATATTACCGCCGATGATCGGCTGTGCCGGGAATATCCGGCGGAAGTGGTTTCCGGTTTGCAGATCATTATGAAGATCCTGGGACTGAAAAATGCCCACATTGCCCTGGAGAATAATAAGCCCCATGCGGCACAGGCACTGCGAGATCGGATCGATCCGCAAATGGGGATCACCGTGGATCTGCTGCCTGCCAAGTACCCCCAGGGGGCAGAAAAGCAGCTGATCTATGGGCTGACCGGTCGGCAAGTGCCCTCCGGCGGATTGCCGGCGGCGGTGGGGTGCGCGGTATTTAATGCGGCCACCTGTAAGGCCATCCATGATGCGATCTATCTGGGAATGCCGCTGATACACCGCGTGGTGACGGTGTCCGGCGATATTTCCATGGAGCCGAAGAATTTGATGGTGCCCATTGGAACCAGCTTTAATGAGCTGTGTGAGGCTGTGGGACATACATCCAATCCTTATAAGGTATTGTCCGGCGGCCCGATGATGGGCTACGCCCAGTTTGATTTGAGTGTGCCGGTCATCAAAGGCAGCAATGCTGTGACCATGCTGGGCTTCCGCAATCGGGTGCAGGTGTCCAAACCCCACTGTATCCGCTGCGGCAAATGTATGAATGTCTGCCCCATGGGGCTGATGCCTCTGCATCTGTATCGAGCAGAACGGAGCAATGATCTGCAGCAGCTGAAGGAACTTCATTTGATGGACTGCATCGAGTGCGGCTGCTGTGCCTATACCTGCCCTGCTACGATCCCACTGGTGCAATCTTTCCGTTCCGGCAAGCAAAAACTCAGGGATAAGAAGTAAGGAGGGCGAAATATGGCACAGATGAAATACTTTTATGAGCTGACCATTTCCAGCTCTCCCCACGCTCATAGCAAAACCACCACAGCAACCATTATGCGCGATGTGCTGATCGCCCTTGCACCGGCACTGATCGGAAGTATCTATTTCTTTGGCTTTCGGGCGTTGATGGTGGTGCTGATGTCCATGACGGCCTGCATTTTCTTTGAATGGGGCTATCGAAAGATCCTGAAACTGGACAGCACAGCTTTTGATTTGTCTGCGCTGGTCACCGGCGCACTGCTGGCTTTTGTGTGTCCCGTGACCATTCCTTATTGGATGCTGCTGATCGGTGACTTTTTTGCGATCATCGTCGTTAAGCAGCTGTTCGGTGGTATCGGTCAGAATTTTGTTAACCCGGCACTGGCAGCCAGAGCATTCCTGTTCAGCTGGCCGGTGGCCATGAGTACCTGGGTGAAAGTGGGCTTCCAAAATGCAGCAGGGGTGCTGGGAACGGCAGATGCGGTCACCGCTGCCACACCGCTGGCAGCCTTGCATCAGGGCAATTTGCCTGTAGAGAGCCTGCTGGATATGTTCCTGGGCAATCGGGGCGGCTGTTTAGGCGAAACATCTGCACTGCTGTTGCTCATTGGTTTTGCGTACTTACTGATCCGCAAGGTGGTTTCCGCCCGCATTCCCCTGAGCTTTATCGGCACGGTGGCAGTGCTGGCACTGTTGTTCCCGCAGGGCAATGACCGCCTTGTGTGGATGGCCTATCAAGTGCTGGGTGGCGGCTTGATTTTGGGTGCCTGCTTCATGGCTACCGACTATGTGACCAGCCCCGTTACCAAATGGGGTCAGGTGATTTTTGGCGTGGGTTGCGGCATCATCACGATCGTCATTCGCTATTTCGGCGGCTATAACGAGGGCGTCAGCTATGCCATTTTGGTGATGAACTGCTGCTGTGTCCTGCTGGATAAAATTGGCCGCCCCAGACCCTTCGGCGTGAAAAAGGAGGGGAAGAAATGAAGAATATTCTAAAGCTCACAGCGATCCTGTTCTCCATTACCGCCATCGTGGCGGCACTGCTGGCCGGGGCCAATATGCTGACCAAGGATAGGATTGCCGCCGCAGAGGCGGAAAAGCTGCAACAGGCCATTTCCGAAGTCCTGCCCGGCGGCGAAAGCGCACAGAAAATAGATTACACCACCGAAGGTGACAGCAGTGTGAAAGTGATCTATAAAAATGAAAACGGCTATGCCGTGCAAGTGGAGACCGCCGGGTTCGGTGGCACCATCACCATGATGGTGGGCGTTTCCGTCGATGCCAAGGTGCTGGGTGTGCAGATCGTCTCCCACTCCGAAACCCCCGGTCTGGGCGCAAAAGCGGCGTCTGACAGTGCCTTCCGGGATAGTTTTATAGGGCTTGGGGCCTGGGTGCAGGTCAGTAAGGATGGTGGGGAAGCCGATACCCTGACCGGCGCTACCATCACCTCCCGTGCGGTGGCGGATGGTGTCAGTATCGCATTGGTGGCTGTCAAAAACCTGGGTTAAGGAGGGCTTGAAATGAAAATCGGAAAAATGTTCAAAGAGGGCCTGTTGACCAAAAACCCGGTGCTGGTGCAGATGTTGGGTATGTGCTCTACCTTGGCCATCACCACCAGCCTGTTTAATGGCATCGGCATGGGTCTGAGCGTGACCATTATCCTGATCTGCTCGAATATGATGATCTCGGCTTTGCGTAAGGTCATTCCCAATTCTATTCGTATTGCGGCTTATATTGTTATTATTGCAGGTTTTGTTACCATTGTGGATCTGATGCTTCAGGCTTTTTTGCCAT
>CAZPJH010000089.1:0-5051 GCA_964586875.1 uncultured Oscillospiraceae bacterium | reverse complement strand
AAATCATGTTATCATGATTTTTACGCACTTTCTAAAAGAAAAAGAGTTGAAAATCCATGAAAATCAAGAAAATATCCATTATTTCCTCACTGCATTATGTGAAACTGTTCTACCGTTCCGCTTTGCTTCTGCTGGCGTTGGTCATGTACGTTATTAGCCGGATCAAGCACACGGGGGAGCTGTTTCGAGGATATGAAGACAGTCTGTGGGTTTTGGGGCTGATGGGTATTATTTATACGGTTGAGATGATCGCCCGGTTCATTCCCTCCCGGCTGGAGAGCATGGGCTGCCAAAAACAGTTCCGGCGAAATTTAAAGCCCACCGGCAGTGATAAGCCCGGCCTGATGCCCTGGAAACGCACATTTGCGGTGGTGGCTTCCTGGCTGACCCTCAATGGAGCCATCGGCCTGCTGTATTTTTTGGGGATCATCGATGCTGGTATTCTGGTGTTGATCAGTTTGGCTTACGGCGTGTGTGACATGATCTGTATTCTGTTTTTCTGTCCGTTTCAGACCTGGTTTATGAAAAACCGATGCTGTACGGTCTGCCGGATCTACAATTGGGACTTTGCCATGATGTTCACGCCCTTTGCGTTTATCCCCAGTCCCTTTACATGGAGTATGCTGGCCATGTCGCTGGGACTGCTGATCCGCTGGGAGATCACCTATCGCCGCCATCCGGAGCGGTTTTCGGAAAGCACCAACGCCTGCCTGTCCTGCGCCAACTGTCAGGAAAAACTGTGCCATCACAAAAAGCAGCTGCGGTCTTTCTGGGACAAAAACAAGGCAAAAATTCGTTTTTGGGAATAAACAGGGAGCGGATCATCCGCTCCCTTCAGTGTGTCAAAAAAGTACCGTCCCTTGGCTCCCCCTGTGGGGGAGCTGGCCGAAATCTTTGATTTCGGTCTGAGAGGGCAAAAATCCACCCTCTCCGTCACGGCATTTGCCGTGACACCTCTCCCAAAGGGAGAGGCAAGTTATTCACCGTCGCAAAAACGACAGTTTTTTGACAGTCTCAAGGGAGCGGATCATCCGCTCCCTTTAATGCACTTCATAGATTGCACGATAATCTTCAATCAATAAACTTAAATGGCCAATGACTTCGGCTGGTAGTCCTTGAACATTTAAGCAGCGATCGTCACTGAGCCCAAGTAAATAGTCTGTTGAAACATTTAATATTTTGGCTACACGGACAAGCATTTCTATTGAAGGTTGAATATTGTCGTTTTCCCAATTGGAAACAGTTTGCTTTGCAACCCCCAGGCGTTTGGCCATGTCTACTTGACTCCATCCCATTGCAATTCGTAACTGGCTAATTCGCTGCCCTAACATCCTATTTCCTCCCTATGTCAAAAATTACAATACTATTGTCAACAATTATTTGACATTTTAGAAATACTATGGTATCTTAATATTGGACTCCGGACAAAAGCTGGACAATATCACAAGTGTGTCTGGCTGATATTCTGGGTATTTTATGAAACAGAGAGGATAAAGCGCATGGGAAAAAGTAAGTTAGTCAATTGCAAATCCTGCGGAGCGGAGATTGCGAAAGACGCAAAAAGTTGCCCCAATTGTGGAGCAAAAAACAAAAAAGGACATCCGATCGTCATTGGTATCCTGATTTTCTTGGTCCTTGTTATTATTGTCAGTGCAATGGGGGGAGAGGAGGAACCGAAGCCTGTTGAAAAACCCGGGGAAAGCCAAGTGGGTACTAGTTCCGGAAGCAATAAGGACGATAAGAATGTGTTTTCGGTAGGTGAATATGCAGAACTCAGAGGTGTTAAGGTTTCTCTGGTGAGTGTCACAAAAAGTATGGGTTCTGATTTTAATACACCTACGGATGGAAATGTTTTTGTGCTGTGTGAGTTTGAAATCATCAATGACTCAGAGGCAGAAGTGTCGGTTTCTTCTATGTTGAGTTTTGATGCCTATTGTGATGACTATGCTTGCTCACTTAGTTTATCTGCATTGCTGGAGAAGGGGAATAAGAACCAGCTGGACGGAACGGTTGCACCCGGAAAAAAGATCAATGGTGTCATTGGCTACGAAGTCCCTGTTGATTGGGAAAATATTGAGATTCATTTTACCCCCAATTTCTGGAACGGAAAAGATATTACATTTATTGCTGCCAATGAGTAAATATTGAAAGGCGTGTTGCAAAATCTGCAGCACGCCTTTCTCTGTTGTTGTGAAGTGCCAAATGATAAAAAGAGGACAGAGCCAAAACTCTGTCCTCCTAAAATTACGCTATTATCTTACTTGAAGTAACGCTCCAGCAGACCCTTCAGAGCATTACCGTGGCGGGCTTCGTCACGAGCCATTTCGTGGACGGTGTCGTGGATAGCATCCAGGCCGTTCTGCTTGGCGACCTTTGCCAGATCCATCTTGCCGGCGGTTGCGCCGAACTCGCAGTCCACACGCCATGCCAGATTCTTCTTGGTGGAGGCGGTCATGTTGGCCTCCAGATCCTCGCCCAGCAGCTCTGCAAACTTGGCGGCGTGCTCAGCCTCTTCAAAAGCGGCCTTCTCCCAGTACAGGCCGATTTCGGGGTAGCCTTCCCGATGAGCGATACGAGCCATGCACAGGTACATACCCACTTCGCTGCACTCGCCGGTGAAGTTAGCCATCAGCTGCTCGAAGATGAACTTCTTGTCTTCCTCGGAGATGTCGGGGTTGTTCTTAACGGTCTTGCCGTAGACACCGTACTCGTGCTCAGCAGCCAGCTTGCCCTCTTCCATCACCTTAAACTTGTCGGCGCCCACCTTACAGACGGGGCACTTGAAATCGGCGGGCAGAGCCTCGCCCTCGTAGACATAACCACAGACACCGCAAACAAACTTCTTCATGATCAATTTCCTCCTAATGTTTTTTAAATTTCCCAATTTTAATGATTTTATTAGTTTTCTGTGCCGGTTTTTGCTTGGCAGCAGGCCTGGCAGCGACCGGTAAAGCTCAGCTGACACTGACTTACTTCACCGCCGATGGCAGATTCTACTGCCGATCTCATCTGCTCCGGCACGGCCATCTGGGGCAGGTCGATGACTGCCTGACAGCAATTGCAGATGAAATGTACATGGGGATCGGTGTTGTAGTCGAAGCGTTCGATGCCGCTGACAGTGCCCAGACTTTGGACGATGCCCTGCTGTTTAAAAAGCGCCAGGTTCCGATACACCGTAGCCAGAGATATGTCTGACCGCTCCGCCTGAAGCATCCGGTGGACGGTTTCTGCCGATGGATGGGTTTTGGTGCTCTTCAAGCACTGTAAGATCGCATTTCGCTTGCTGTATTTTTTGGGGGTCTGCTCCATAGGCACCTCCTAAATGCGAATGATTATCATTTACATTCAGGAGTATATCACAGAGTTTTCACTTTGTCAACACCAAAATGAGAATTATTCTTATTTTTTAAAAGCCACCGGCAGTGCCGGTGGCTTTTGGGGATCAGATCTGGGGTTCGGGCACTTCTTCTTCCGCAGGAGCAGGGGATT
This sequence comes from uncultured Oscillospiraceae bacterium, assembly GCA_964586875.1. Taxonomy (GTDB): domain Bacteria; phylum Bacillota; class Clostridia; order Oscillospirales; family Oscillospiraceae; genus Faecousia. The sequence goes on along the minus strand of CAZPJH010000089.1, from coordinate 1,562 downwards.
GGTCTGCTTCAACGGCTTCGGGAATTTCCGCTTCGGGAGCTTCCTCGGAAAGAGGCTCCACTTCCACAGGAACTTCCAAAGGCTCGATTTCGCTGGGAACAGGCTCGGCCTGGATTTCGGCAGCTTCGTCGGCTTCGGCCTCCGGGCTGACTTCGTCCAAAACCAGGGGGGTCATGGCTTCGGTGGCAGGTTCTTCAACCTGCTTCTTGACCTTTTTTCTTCTCTTAGGCAGCAACTTGGACAAAATGCGCCATACAATAGAACCAACCAGCATCAGCACGCCCAAAATGGCAATGCCGTAGTGGACGGGGGCAAGGACTGTACCCAAATTAGTCAGAACGCTGATGTACTTTCCGATCTCAGAGCCGAACAGCTGCTGAAGCAGGCTGGTGCTCTGCAGGATGTAAGCACCGGCGGCCAGGGGCAGACCTACCGTCAGGAAAGAGGTGGCAGCCCAGCGCAGAGCCTTACCGGGGTTATAATAGTTGGCCAGGAACAGCAGAGCAATCAGCAGCAGGCACAGACCGATGGCTGCCAGAAGAACCTTGGTCTGCGTGATCTGGCCGATCAGCAGGACGATGTCTTCAATCGTATAGTCACCGGCAACGGGCTGCTGCATCACGGAGTCGATTTCTTTGCGGATGGTGCCATTGAGATCCTCTTCTTCAATGACCTTGGTTACATTGGTGCGGATCTCCTGCTTGATGTCTTCTGTGATCTCTACCTGGAAGGTATCTTCGATCAATTTCTGGTTGTCTTCCAGCAGCTGCATGATCTCGTCAGCGGTGATGACCGTGTTGGTTTCACCGTTGAGGGCGTCCTGCACATAAGAGGCCATCTTTTCGGAAGTGTAGTCCATGATGGTAGAATTATCGATGAAGTCCTGGACTTGCTCCTGACTGATTTGCACATCTTCGCCCATACTGGCTTCAAGAATGTCCACAATGTAGTCTGCCAGGACATTAGAATCGGTCAGCGCATCGTTGGGCAACTCAATATTGTCGGGGATCTGGATGTTGTCCGGAAGGTTGGTGGAGCTGTTCAGACGAACCAGATAGCCGTCTTCTGCATTGCTGCTGTAAGGGGCATCTGTGGAGGGGCCGGGATCGGAAGAACCGGAGCTGAAGAAGGCGCTGAGGACAGCCTCGATACCGCCGGAAGAAGTCAGTGTTCTAAAGTCCAGAAGAAGTGCTGTAGCCAGGACACTGACAGTCAGCAACAGACACAGGATCAGTGATACCAGCTGCAACAGCAGTCGGATCAGGAAAAAAGGTTTTTTGCGTGCCATATGTTTCTCTCCTTTCATAATAGGCAAGGTAATACCTATTCTCATCTTACCAAAGTTAGAGAAATTTGTCAATTGTTACAGAACTTTTCTTTTCCCATTTACAAAGAAAGGGGAGTTGTTTAACAAAAATATCCAAATCCCCGGAGGGGGGATACGAAAAATATGCAGTTTTATGGTAAAAACTCCAATTGACTTTCTTGAAATGAACGAGTACAATAATATCGATACACTATGCGCCCGATGCGCGAAGGCGTATCGGTACAGTATTTTTGCA
>CAZPJH010000088.1:1848-5105 GCA_964586875.1 uncultured Oscillospiraceae bacterium | reverse complement strand
TGTATTTAAGAAAATCGTTTTGGTGTTCCTGTTTGCGAAGTTGATAGCCTTGTGCAATCAGCGTATCTACTTTCAGAGCAATTAGGTTTATGTCGGAACACATTGCCCGTGCAATCTGCTGAATGTCATAGCCGTTTTCAATGTATTCCAAAATGGTGTCGTCCGGGAGCGAAGCCTGAGAAGCGAAGATATTTGCTTCATACTCCATACGGTTCTCTCTCATATCAAAGATGTTGAACTCTTTGAACCCGCCAACAGCAACCGCTTCTTGCCTGTGTAGAACATCGTGCCCGATTTCGTGCCATAGCACTATCTGCTCCACGACCGGGTGCATACCGTTTTTAAGAAAAACAAAGCGGTTCTTCAGAATAACCTTGTATGCTCCACGCTGCTTGTCAAAATTCCGGTAGATGATATTGATACCAAGCTCTTTTGCGACCTTGTACGGGTCACGAGTACCGCAGCGGTCAATGAGCTTGTTTACGATTTTCACAATCTCAGCCGTAGTGTAATACCCCAATCCGGCTCACCTCCCATATTATAGTATATCGGATATTTACCCTATAATAAATTATAAACTATTATGTGTCCCATATATTGGACTTAGTTCACTTTGAGGATTACTCGTCTTTGCGGTATTTCTTCGGGGTGTATTTTTTATTGTTTTTCTTTGCTATGAGATATGCTTCCTGAATGGCGTCAACCATTTCACGCATATCCTCGTCAGCCATTTCGCCGCCAGCAAACAGACCGGTAACTTCTGCAAGCAACTCCTGAGCCTGTCTTGCTCCTCTGCGTCCGTACTTATCCTCTACATCGGCGATGAAAGCGTCGTCCTCAGACAGCAGATAATTCACATTTACATTTAAGGATTCTGCCAGTTTCTTATATCTTTCCATTCCTCTCGGACGGGATTTATCATTTTCATAAGAACCAATTATGCGTCGGGTTACGCCGATTTTAGCTGCCAACTCATCTTGACTCATACCAAGCTTTGTTCTCTCAGCCTTGACTTTTTCACCGAATGTCATTGTGATTTCACTCCTTAAAAGAATATTTACAGTTGAACTACCCATTTGCTCTTGACAAGTACAGTTGAAGTGTATATAATATGAATTGGGAAGTTGAACTACACATAGTGTACACCAAACTACCCAAAATGTCAAGGGGGTTCAAAAAATGTTACGAAGCATACTTCATTGTGATATGAACAACTTCTATGCCAGCGTCGAATGTATGCTCGACCCCGCATTAAAGAAATATCCGATTGCTGTCTGCGGCTCTGTTGAGGAACGACACGGTATCGTGCTTGCGAAGAACTACAAAGCAAAGGCTTTTGATGTGAAAACCGGGGACGCAGTATGGCAGGCTAAACAGAAGTGCAAGGACTTGGTTGTAGTACCGCCCCATTATGAGGAGTATATCAAATACTCAAAGCTTGCGAGAAGCGTTTATGAGCGATATACCGACCAAGTTGAACCGTATGGTATGGACGAATGTTGGTTGGATATTAGCGGGACAGAAAGCCTTTTCGGTTCGCCGGAAAAGGTGGCAAATGAAATTCGTGAGACTATGAAGTTTGAACTCGGCTTGACGATTTCTGTGGGTGTTTCCTTTAATAAGATATTTGCGAAGCTCGGCTCGGATATGAAGAAACCGGACGCAGTAACCGTGATACCAAAGGACACATTCAGAGAAAAGATTTGGGGACTTCCTGCCGCTGACCTGCTCGGTGTAGGACGGGCAACCCAGCGAGTGCTTGACAGCTATTGTATTCGTACCATCGGGGATTTAGCGAATACCGACCCTGAGTTCTTACGCAGAAGATTAGGAAAGAACGGAGTAGTTTTATGGAACTATGCCAACGGCAACGACCTTTCCCTTGTTGCCAAGAAAGACTTCGTTTCCCCTATAAAAAGCGTAGGACACGGTATAACAACAGTAGCAGACTTAGAGAAACCGGAGCAGGTGTGGCCCGTGTTTCTCGAATTAACCCAAGACATCGGACACAAGCTCCGTGTTCACGGACTAAGTGCAGAAGGTGTCGCAATACATATTAGAGACAACACACTCAATACAAGGCAATGGCAGACGAAGATTGCACTTCCTACACAGTCTCCGATGATTATTGCAAAGACCGCTTTTCAGTTGTTTGAAAATAGATATGGGTGGAATAACCCTATTCGTTCTGTGACGGTACAAGCCATAAATCTTGTTCCACAAGACACGCCCCGTCAAATAGATATGTTTATGGACGCCGCAAAACAGGACAAATTGGAGCGAATGGAAAAGTGTGTTGAAGAAATCAGACGGCGTTTCGGAAAGGACAGCATAAGGAATGGGGTTCTGTGTCAGAACCTGCGGCTACCACCGGAAAAAGCCGAAATCACTATGCCGACAGGTATGGTCGGTTAAGGAGGGCTTATTGTGATTGACGAAAAAGAGGTTACGGCTTATGTTACGATACCCGACTGCTTTTTGCAGGGGTGCAGCGAAGATATTGTTATCTTCCGTGCGGACGGCGGAAACCATTTTACCGACTATGGTATATATGAGGGAATGTTCCTTTTCTTTGACCGGAAAAAACGCTTTAAGAAAGGAAGGCTTTCCTGTTACATCAATACTGCCGGAGATGACCGACCTAAGTACAGGGTGTCGGATAAGAACATCGACGGATACAAGCACTTGGGAAGATTAGTTTTGACTTTGAGAAATTACGAGGTATAAAAATGGAATCCGAAAGAAGAAAAGTTTATGTTGAAGTAAATGTAACACACAGACCTGATGGAACGGCTCGTCCGAACTTCATCAAGTTTGAGAATGACGAAAAATATGAGATAGACCGTGTAATTCAGAAATGCCGTGCGGCTTCCACCAAAGTCGGAGGAACCGGTATCCGCTACACGGTACAGATTTGCGGCAAGCCCACATTTCTGTTCGACGAAGAAAACGGAAAGTGGTTTGTAGAAGCAAAATCCTAATGGTAGGAGGTTTTGTAACTTGAAACATTTATCGAGATTTGACATCGAAGCGATAGCCGACAAGTATGTGCAGGCATATATGGCACTTCCCGATGTCCGTAACACACAAATATACAGAATTGACCCGGAGCTTCTCTTGGAGAAGGTTCTCGGATTGAATGTCGAATACCAGCACCTATCCTATGACGGTAGTATTCTCGGAATGACCTCATTTACGGAAATGGGTGTTCAGGTATTTGAAGATGATGATAACGAAGCCTTTTTCTTTTTGGACGG
>CAZPJH010000088.1:0-1748 GCA_964586875.1 uncultured Oscillospiraceae bacterium | reverse complement strand
TGAAAAAGGAGTATCTTGATAATCCTTTTGATTTGGTTACGGTTTATCCGGAGGTGAGCGAGCTATGAAATCGTTGGAACAAAAGATAATCGTAAGGTGCAAAAACTGTGGCTGGCGTATTTTTGACAAGGTAACAATGACAACAGGTGTTATTGAACTGAAATGTCCGAACTGCCACAGAGTAGTAGAGGTTGACCTGTCCCTCCGCAAGGGAACGGTCAAGTACAGATTAACAAGAAGTAATAACAGAGCGAACAATTAAATATCGGGCAGATGTACCGAGCCACGAGTCCTTGAGCGAAAGCTCCTGAGTCATCAAATTGCCGGACGCTGAGAATTAAGGGATAGAAATATCCTAATGTTCTTGGTGTCCGGCTTTTTTGTCGCTCCCGAAAGGAGCAAGACCGTGACATATAAGTGGCTGGCATATATCGCCAAGTATCCGTAATCTCCGAATTTTTGATTTCAACCAAATTCAAAAATTCAAATTTAAGGAGATTACGACAATGACAAAACTTACATTAGAACAACAGGAATTATTATTTGCGAACGACTGCAAGCTCATCAATCTTCGGTATGAATACCACGGTTACACCGGCACGGAGAAATGGGCGATTGTAACAGAACTGGCGGAAGAAGAATTGTGGGTTAAATACCCTGATGTTATCCGTCGGTACACTCCGTTCATTCTGCTTTCTATGGCTCAGGGCGAAGTGATTGACGAGTCATACAGAAACAACGATAAGTACGAAAAGCGAGCAAAAAGAACAATCGATGTGTACGGGTATGAAGATGACATCTCTGAACAATTCCACCGGGAACTGATTACTCCGTTTGTTGACCCGTTTGAGCAAGCGGAAGAAGAACGGATTGAGGAAGAAAAGGAACAGCTTCGCCAGTTAGAAATTGCAAAAGTCAGAAAGGTATTGGAAATGCTGAAACCTGTTCAGAGAGAACGACTGATAAAAGCGATTTTGTTAGGTATGAGTTCAAGAAAAATTGCAAAGGAAGAAGGAGTATATTACAGCGTTGTAGATAAGTCGATTGCTGCCGCAAGAAAAAATTTCAAGAAATTTTATGAAAATCTCTGATTTTGGGTGTGCATTTTGACCCCCTTTGTCCAAATGAGTGAAGGGGTTATTTCAAATCCGGATACGAAATGCACTTTCAAGACTAAATGAACAGAGAGGTTATACATATATGCAGAGAAATGAAATTCAGCGTGGAGATTTATTCTACTACGATTTTGGAAAAAGAGAGGGGTCTGTCCAGTCGGGAGAGAGACCTGTAATGGTAATTCAGGCGGACAACTTTAATGCAAATGCTCCGACAATTATTGTTGCGGCTGTTACGGCTGTGATGAAAAAGAAGTATCTTCCTTCACACATCATTTTGGGTGAGGACTTCGGTCTGAAGAAGCCGTCAATGGTTCTTCTTGAACAGATACAGACCGTCAATAAGGATGAACTGACAGACTACATTGGTTCGGTAAACGATGAAAGGCTTTGGAAGCAAATTAACGCAGCTCTTAAAAAGACTTTCGGTTTATGGATTTACAACACAGACAGAAACGGAGATGTTCGTTGCTTATGCCCCAAGTGCCTGAGCGACTATATCCACGACCCAAACTATGTTGTCAGGCGTCTTGACCCGTTTGCGAAAAGCAAAGACCACTGCGATAAGTGCAATAACAGCGGTTGGGATTACATCGTTTATGACAAACGCACCTCGGTCAAAGGAAAGGGGTG
>CAZPJH010000087.1:0-5130 GCA_964586875.1 uncultured Oscillospiraceae bacterium | reverse complement strand
AGACGGAGTTGCTGAATCAGGTGGAAGCGGACGAAGTCAACTTCCTGCCTCTGGCCAAGGCCTATGGTATCCCCAAGGACGATCCCGACCGGGATAAGATCATGGAGGAGGCCACCATCATCGCCTGCTCCACCCCCATGCACATCATGGAGCTGTGCTGCCAGGCCATTGAGTACATCGCCGTGTTTGCTGCCAAAGGCAGCCGTCTGGCTGTTTCTGATGCAGGTTGCGGCGCAGTATGCTGCAAGGCTGCTTTGCAGGCAGCATCCCTCAATGTGTTTATCAACACCAAGAGCCTGAAAAATCGGCAAGTTGCGGATGAAATGAACGCCAAGGCCAATGGTATGCTGAACAAGTACTGCGCCATGGCCGACGAAATTTTTAATACTGTCAAGGCCGGTTTCGGTCAGTAAGAAATGGGAGGAAAATAAAATGGCAAAACTGTTGTTGGGCAAGGAAGTTACCGACGCTCTGAATGCAAAGCTGCAGGAGCGCACTGCTGCTCTGCGTGAAAAGGGTATTGTACCTACTTTGGGCATCGTTCGCGTGGGCGAGAACCCCTCCGACCTGTCCTACGAGAAGGGCGCTACCAAGCGTGCTGAGCTGGTGGGCGTGGAAGTGAAGAACTATATTCTGCCTGAGGATGCTACCAAGGAGCAGGTGCTGGCCGTTATCGACGAAGTCAACGCTGACGCTTCTATCCACGGCGTTCTGATGTTCCGTCCTCTGCCGAAGCACCTGAAGAACGACCAGAACGAGATCTGCAACCGCCTGGATCCCAAGAAGGACGTGGACTGCATGACTCATATGTCCAACGCCGGCGTGTTTGAAGGCCTGAACGATCTGGGCTTCGCACCCTGCACTCCCGCTGCCTGCATGGAGATCCTGGACTTCTACGGCATTGACTGCAAGGGCAAGTCCGCTGCTGTCATCGGCCGCTCTCTGGTGGTCGGCAAGCCTGCTGCCATGATGCTCATGGGCAAGAACGCCACCGTCACCACCTGCCACACCAAGACTGTCAACACTGCCGAGATCTGCCGCAATGCTGACATCGTTGTTTCTGCTGCCGGTGTGCTGAACAGCCTGACTGCCGAGTATGTCCGTCCCGGCCAGGTGGTTATCGATGTTTCTATCAACTGGGATGCCAACAAGCCCAATGCCAAGGGCGGCTTGGGCGGTATCGCAGGCGATGCCAAGTTTGACGAGGTGGAGCCCATTGTCGAGGCCATTACCCCCGTTCCCGGCGGCGTTGGCTCTGTGACCACTTCTGTGCTGATGAAGCATGTGGTAGAAGCTGCCGAGCGTATCTAACATACCAAGGATACAAAATGTCCTGTCCCCACGGGACAGGACGTTTTATCTTTTAATTGAGGGAATGAATCAATGAAAAAGATCAAAAATCTGCCGGAAAGCAGCTTCTTGAAGCTGTTTTTTGGATTTATTACGGCCTGCTTTTTGGTCGCTGCTTTCTGTATGCCTGATCGGGCAACGCTGTTTGAAGGCTGGATCAAAATTCTTACATCTACCTGCAAAGTGTCCACGAACTATTTCTATGTGGGCGGTTATGCAGCTACCTTTTTCAATATGGGCATGGTGGGACTGTTCTGCCTGCTGCTATTCTGCCCGCTGAAGGCCACAGCGAATAATGTGTCCACCTTGGCCTTTTTACTGACGGTTGGATTTGGCTCCTGGGGCATCAACCCCCTGAACATTCTGCCCACCATGCTGGGTGTGCTGCTGTACTGCGCCGTCAAGGGGGAAAAGGTCAGCGCCAATGTCAATGCCATGCTGTTTTCTACCGGCATTGCGCCTTTGATCTCCGATCTGCTGCTGCGCTATCCCAATGCAGAGGTGGTAGGCTTTAACTGGCTGGGGGCCGGGCTGGCCATTCTGGTGGGATTGCTCATCGGATTTTTCCTGCCTGCCGGTTTGTCCCATTCTCCCAAGGTGCATAAGGGCTTTGCCTTGTACAGTGCGGCTCTGCCTGTGGGTATGACAGCTTTTTTCCTGAATGCCGCCCTGTATAAGACGATGGGTGTTCCCTTGCCCGGTGCACCGGATGCATCTACCTTGCAGGTGGCCAGCCAGATGACGGTCAATGTTTTCTGTGGTACAGTGTTCGGCCTGTGTATCCTTTTTGCATTTATCTTGGGGTGCAGACCCAAGGATTACTGGATCCTGCTGAAGGATCCGGATCAGGTCACATCCTTTTCCTCTACTTACGGTAACCATGTGATGCTGATGAATGTGGGTATTTTCGGTCTGATGATCCTGGGATACTACAACCTGATCGGCGCCACCTTTAACGGTGTCACCTTCGGTGTTATTTTCTGCATGCTGGCCTGCTGTAATTCCGGTTCTCATCCGGCCAATGTCTGGCCGATTATGGCAGGATATCTGGTGATGAGCCTGTTCTTCGGTGCGATCTCGCCGCTGTTTGGAGGCAATTTCACCAATAATATCAATGCACAGGCCATCGTGGTCGGCCTGTGCTATGCCAACGGCCTGAGTCCCATTGCCGACAAATACGGCTGGCCGTGCGGTATGTTGGCTGCCGGATTGCATTATCTTCTGGTCACCTCCGTGCCCAATCTGCATGGTGGTTACTGCCTGTACAACGGTGGCTTCACAGCTACCCTGATCTGCATGATGCTGGTGCCCGAACTGGAAAAGTTCTTCCACACCAAGCAGGAGCGCAGATTGGCAAAATCTGCCAAGTAAAAGAAAGTGCGCCGCTTCTGCGGCGCACTTTGTCGTTGCACCATCTGCTTTTCCGTGCTATAATGAAAAAAATGTCATTTCTTGGAGGCAACCATGGCTCTGTTTGTCCGAAACGATAAGATCCCTTTGGGACTGTATATCCATATTCCTTTTTGCTGTAGCAAGTGCCGGTATTGTGATTTTTATTCTTTGGCGGAAAAAGATGAAAAGCGAATGGATGAATATTTGCGTGCAATCTGTACGCATATTGCAGAAAGCGGCCCTTTGGCACCGGGTTATCGGGTGGATACCATTTACTTTGGTGGCGGCACACCCAGCTATTTCGGTGCGAACGGCTTGGCGACCATTATGAATACGATCCGTAAGCATTTTGATGTGGATGCCAATGCGGAGATCACTTTTGAGGCAAATCCCGATTCTGTCACGCCACGGCTTCTGCGCCGCCTGCGTGCCGAGGGATTTAATCGGGTCAGCCTGGGCATCCAGAGCGACGATGACAGGATCCTGCGGGAGATCGGACGCCCCCATACATATCGTCAGGCGGTGGAGGCTGTGCGACAAATCCGCAAAGCCGGGTATCATAATTTGTCGGTGGATCTGATGTATGGATTACCGGGGCAAACGCTGGAAGGCTGGAAAGAAACGGTGACAAATGTTCTGAAACTGGCACCGGAGCATATCAGCTGCTATGGGCTAAAGCTGGAGGAGGGAACGCCCCTTTATCAGCAGCAGGAAGAATACGATCTGCCCGACGACGATCTGCAGGCAGATATGTATTTAGCCATGGAGGAGATCCTGCGACTGAAGGGATACCGCCAGTATGAGATCTCCAACTTTGCAAAACGGGAAAAGGCTTCCCGACATAATTTGAAATATTGGACCGGCGGCGAGTATCTGGGATTTGGCCCGGATGCCAGTTCCGATTTTGCAGGAAAACGGTTTTCCAATGTTCGGGATATCCAGGCTTATATCCGGGGCGTGACAGAAGGTGGACAGGTGCTGCGAGAATGTGAGCAGATATCCGCCCGGGAGCGGGCAGGTGAATATCTGATGCTGCGGCTGCGTACCACAGCAGGTATTCGACGGGAGGAATATGAGAAGAAATATTTGCTGTCGTTTGAGCCGCTGGCGGAAGTGTTGGATCTGGCTTGCCAGCGAAATCACGCTCTTTGCAACGGTCACGGCGGTTATCGACTGACGGCAGAAGGATTTCTGGTGTCCAATTCCATTTTGTCCGATCTTTTGCTGGCTCAGGAAAATTCTGAGTTGCTGGTCAAACGATTGTAAATAAACAGCCCTCTCAAAAGGAGGGCTGTTTTTTAAAAAGGAAGGATTTACAAAATATTCACGCAATTCGACAAATTCCCTCTTGCAATTTGGAAAGGAATGGGATATACTAAGTTAGCACTCAGATGAAAAGAGTGCTAAAACCGTAAACAGAGCAGGGGGGTACATCCCAAACCTGCGCCGATTATATGATTTTGGAGGCATACACATGACATTCAAGCGCATTATGGCAGACAATGTACTGCTCAAGCAGAAGGAAGCTCAGGAGACCACCGCTTCCGGCATCATCCTGGCAACTACCAACAAGGAAAAACCCGCTATCTACGAAGTGGTAGCCGCAGGCCCTGATGCCAGTGAACTGAAAAACGGCGATCTGGTGGTGGTCGGCAAGTTCGTCGGCAGCGAGATCAAGCTGGACGGCGTGGATTACAAATTTGTGAAGCTGGAAGATATTCTGGCTGTCGTAGGCGAATAAGGAGGAATCAATCATGGCAAAGATGATCGTTTATGGTGAGGACGCTCGCAAGAAGCTGCAATCCGGCATCGACCAGTTGGCCGATACCGTTAAAGTTACTCTGGGCCCCAAGGGTCGCAACGTGGTGCTGGGCAAGAAGTACGGCGCACCTCTGATCACCAACGACGGCGTGACCATCGCCAAGGAGATCGAGCTGGAGGATGCCTTCGAGAATATGGGCGCACAGCTGATCCGTGAAGTGGCCACCAAGACCAATGACGTGGCCGGCGACGGCACCACCACCGCTACCGTGCTGGCTCAGGCCATCACCAGAGAGGGCCTGAAGAACCTGAGCGCCGGTGCCAACCCCATCGTTATGCGTAAGGGTATTGAAAAGGCTGTGGAAGCCGCTGTGGAGGCCATCAAGGCCAACTCTGTGCCCGTGTCCGGCAGCGAAGACATTGCTCGCGTCGGTACTGTTTCCTCCGGTGACGAGTCCATTGGCCGCCTGATCGCCGAGGCCATGGAGAAGGTGGGCACGGAAGGTGTCATCACCATCGAGGAGTCCAAGACCGCTGAGACCGGTCTGGAGGTCGTGGAAGGCATGCAGTTCGACCGGGGCTATATCTCCCCCTACATGGTCACCGATACCGACAAGATGGAAGCTG
>CAZPJH010000086.1:0-5312 GCA_964586875.1 uncultured Oscillospiraceae bacterium | reverse complement strand
GTTTGTTGGCTAGAAATTTAGCAGCATAACCGCAATGAAACCACTCCTTACTACTTGGAGCTAAAATCGAATGTTTTCTTGACATCGAAATCACCTCCTTTTGCCTTTTTGTTTTGTTCTGACGTTGCAATATTTTTTGCAAGTCTTTTTGCAACTGCACTGATAGCAATAAGAATGCCTACTACTTCTTCGCTATCAGTTGTTGCGTTGTTGTTGGATAAATTCTTAGTATCCATATTCTGTCCTCCTTGAAGAGGTCTGGATTTTTGTTTTTATGTCCTCTTCACTTGTCTCTGGACAGAAATTCTCAATTTGTCCAAACGAAATGAAAAAATTTTAAATTATTTTTTTAATCCTCTTTCATCTAATATTTTTTTTAGTTTTTCAACCCTGTAGAAAAATGTAGATTTGTTTTCTCCAAGTTTCTTACTAAATTCAGACAATGTACTAAATGTGTTGTTTTTTATTTCACTATACAAAGCAGACAATATTGATCCAATGTCAGGATCTTTTGCGTTAAGCTCATCGATAAGATGTTCAATCGTCAATTGCATAATAATTCGTTCCTCAAAGTTCTCGGTTGTTGGATCTATTATGTAGTCCACTTTAGTCTCGTGACTATCATTGCCCTCGTATTGCGGTGTATCTAATGAATCATACTTAAGTTTGTTAAAGAACGGACATTCATCGCAAATAGTGTCACACTGCCATAGCTTTTCTTTTGGACACAAACAATCACCGTTTCGTTGAGCACGTTTCCTATGAATGCTGACAAATCCGTCCCATTCGTAGTAGGTGTCATCATCAACATAAATTTTCTCAACGTGATAGATACTTGTACGTCGAACTATAAAATGCTTGCAAACACTTTCTGTTGTTTCTTCTACATTTTTGTTTTCCTGATAATTCTTTTCTTTTTGCATATTACCTCATTTCTGCCTGAGGTCAACAAACAAAAAAATCAAGGCTTTGAGTAGGCTTCATCGCTTATCAATTTCAGTCTGCTGTCAGGCTTTTTAAATTGATTTGACGAGAACTTTTTTCTCATCGCCTTGAGTATAAGTTTTTATAGAAAATTAAAATATGAATGGTAATTGCGAGTTCTTGCACCTGAGTTGCAAGTTATAAAAAATCCACATTTCGCAACTTTTTATCTCGTTTTAGTGCTATGCAGATTGAAAAAATTATTATAATGTGATATAATAAATTAAACTTACAAACGGAGATTTATCATGAAATATACTTATAAAAAACTATGGATTCTTTTAGCAGAGAACTCAATGAAGAAAAAGGATCTAAAAGAAAAAGCACACCTTACCTCTACTACCATCGCTCGACTAAGCAAAAATGAGCCTGTCAGTATGGAAGCACTAGGTAAGATATGCCTTGTGTTTAAATGTAATATTGGAGATATTGTTGATATTATTTTTGATGAGGGGGAAATTTGAGAATGAAAATATTGTGCTTTGGTTCAATTATTACTATTCTTAATTACGCAAAATTACCAGCTGTAAATATGAATACAATGGTAACAGCTCTATTTGAAGCTTTTAATGCTGATGTTCAGTCAGATACTGACATTGGTCATATAAAAGCAGGAAGCAACAATCATTATTCATTTACAGATGTTACAAAAACAAGTTTTGATGAAGTAAATGAAGCTGTATCTTCTTTCGTATCTAGGCACATTACTGCCTCTTCTAGACATGCAGTTATAAGAGCTATTAAAACTGTTATTAGAGAAGATACTAGTATTTCAAATAATGACGTCGTTGGTTATCAAAACCAAAACAGTTATATAAAAAGTGAACTTCTATCTAGAACAACATTTAACTTTGCTGAATTCCTTTCAAACGTTATTTATTATGCAGCCGCTAGAAATAACAACAATAAGAAACAGGACGCAGTTAAAGAACTCACACAAGAATTTTTCAACTCTTGTTTTTCTGGTGAAGAAATTACAATTATTGATGAGTATAGAGGCTCTACTACTGCCCTTTCTTCAACAATAAAAAATAATAGCTTTAAAAATGTCTTTACAGAAGTTGTAAGCGGAGCAAATCTTGAAATTGATTATCCTAACACAATAAAAACATTTCATTTGAACCTTGGCAATAATAAATTTTCGTATAGCGATATTAAGAATTTCATAAAGGATAATCTCTCTAACTATATTTTTTCTCGTGCTACTGTTAATGCTTATAATTCGCCGGAAAGACTAGCAATTGATGCATTCCTTGAACTAACAAAAAAGTCCACAGATAAAAACAGATTCTCAGAAATCATGTTATATTCATTTTTGGAACACTCATTAAATGCACCAAAGCTTATGAGCAAAATTGAAATTGAAAATAAGTCTAGTAATAGTACAGGTATTCACTTTTTAGCAAAAGAAAATGGTACAGAAATGAGCCATCAACTTATATTTGGTTCTTCTGACACTCTTAATGATATAAACGCTGCTATAGATTCGGTGTTTTCACAAATTGTCCTCATTGACGATAATTCAGATAATGAGGTTAAACTTGTCGATAATATCATTTTTGAAAAGCCATTTGATGAAGGTACATATCAGTATTTAAAAACAACGATTCTTCCTAACGAAAAGAACTCTTATAGCAGACCAGAAACTTCATATAGTGCCTTTATAGGATATACTATAAAAGTCGAAGGAACATTTAAAAATAGATATGAATATTTGACTGCACTACAAAACCAAATGAAAAAAGATATAACTAACGTATTACCATACATTAAAGCAAAAATCACTGAACTTAATCTTCAAAACCATTCGTTCTATCTTTACTTCTTGCCACTTAATGATGCTGAGAAAGATAAAGAAGATATAATGAAATTTTAAGGGGGTTTTTCTATGGCATCCGATACAAGCTCTACTATCGGCAAACAATTTTTTACCGATTTAGAAAACAACGAATACCTTAAAAAATTATATAATCAGCTTCTTATTGATTATTCTTTTTCGTTATTCCATCCATTAAACAAAGCCTCCACTACGGTCAACGTTGATGATTGTTTAAGGTTTGCAGATTTATTATCCAAATCAGTAGGAAGCGAATATACAGAGAAACATAAAACATTATCTCAAGAAATTGTTGCTTTACTGCTAGCACTTTGTCCCGATGATAAAAAAATAAAAACTGTTGCCGCTTCTGTTCTTACGAATGTCGGTAATTACAAAGGTGTCAGCCTCATTGACGCTGATTTATCAAACTTTCCATATTTGGACAAGCTGTTCATAGAATTTGATAAAAAAACTTTGAGTATCCCTTATCAAAAGGATATGTACTTTTTCCACCCTCAAAAATATATCTATGACCATTTTGACAATAAGGCTTTCAGTTATTCCGGTCCTACTTCTATGGGTAAATCTCTATTGATGAGAATGTTCATAAAAGATAAAATAGCTACAGACACAAAAGGAAACTTTGCAATCTTAATTCCTACAAAAGCATTAATAAGTGAAATTTCTAGTGATATTATTCAGGACTTAAAAGGAATACTTCAAGAAAAAGATTATAGAGTAGTTACTTCTGCTGGTTCAATTTTATTGCAACAAAAACATAATTTTGTATTCGTAATGACACCAGAACGCTTCTTGTATCTTTTGATTGAAAATCCTGATATGGATATTTCTTACCTTTTTATCGACGAAGCACATAAAATATCAGCAAAAAAAGAACGTTCTGTGGTTTACTATAAAATCACTGATATGCTTTCAAAACGCAATATTAAACCGCAAGTTATTTTTGCATCACCAAATATTCCTAATCCGGATGTCTATCTTCCCCTATCACCTTATTTTAATGATATAGACAAAAGCGTTTCTACATATCAAACATCGTATTCACCTGTTTCTCAATTAAAATATGTGATTGACTGTTTTTCGGGTGAGGTCAAGATGCTGAATAATTATACAGGTCAACTTGTTGATTTGCCTTTTACGCACAATACTTCTACAAATTTGACTGATATAATTGTTTCAATAAAAAATCTAGATCCAAGCAAACAGACTCTTGTTTATTTTAGCAGCAAAGAAAAAGCGATAAAATCTGCACTTGCATATGCAGCAAATCTTCCACCAACGACAAATAAGCAATTACTTGACTTGGCTACAGAAATTGAAAATGAAATTCATTCAGACTACTATCTTGCAAGAGTTCTTAGAAAAGGAATAGCTTATCATGTTGGTTATCTACCTTCTGCTTATCGTGACAAAATAGAAAAACTTTATAAATCAAAGGATATAACGCACCTCTTCTGTACTAGTACTTTATTAGAAGGTGTTAATTTGCCAGCTGACAATCTTATCATTACAAGTATCTACAATGGTAGTAAAATGACCGCTGTAGAATTTAAGAACTTGATAGGACGTGTTGGTAGAATCTCGTTTAATCTTTATGGAAATGCGTTTATAGTTCGTTACGATGAAAATCAAAAACAAAAACAAACTGAAATAGAAAAATTACTGCAAGATAAAGTTGAACCGCAAGAACTCAGTATTACAAAAGCATTAACTGGTCCACAACGAAAAAGTATTGTCAATGACCTAATGAATGGTACTACGCAATTTAACAAATGCCCTATTAAACAAGGACCTGAGAACCAAGCATATGCTAGAAAAATAGGTCTTATCCTACTAAAAGACATTCTTGATGACCATCATTCTATTGTTAGAAAAGGGTTTGAAAAATATCTAGGTGAAGATGTGATATTACAAATTAAACAGAAATTTGGTGTCAAAACCATTCAACAAGACGATGACATATTTACTTCTGTAGACCAAGCAATAAATCTACATGATTACATTGCCCAAGGAAATAACTACCCTACACCTAATGATTACAAAGGTTTAGTTAAATTTCTAGAAGACATGTATGAAATCTTCAAATGGCAATATTACGAAAAACAAGACGAACTTGGTAGCAAAAACAAGCTTAAATTTTATGCAGTAATAATTAGTCAATGGATAAATGGCTTTGGTCTTAAAAGTATTATTGATTATAGCATTGAGCACCATAGAATGCACCCTGACCCATTTTATGTAAACAATCAAAGAACATTCTATAACGATTCAACAGAACATAAAAATGTAATTATTACAGAAGTACTAGGAATTATCGAAAATATAGTTTTATTCAAGATAGCAAACTACTTCAATAGATTTTCAGCCGAATATAAACTTCAACATGACGGTAAAAGTCCTGAGCACGACTGGTATGAATACGTCGAATATGGTTCTACTAACAAGTTAAATATTCTTCTACAACGAAGTGGTTTCTCAAGAGAAATAT
>CAZPJH010000085.1:0-5368 GCA_964586875.1 uncultured Oscillospiraceae bacterium | reverse complement strand
AAGGGGAAGTTTTATATCACCACCCCCATCTATTATCCGTCTGCCAAACTGCACATCGGCCATGCCTACTGCACCGTGGCAACCGACACCATGGCTCGCTTCAAGCGCTTGCAGGGTTATGACGTGCTGTTCCTGACCGGTACAGATGAACACGGCCAGAAGATCGAAAACAAAGCAAAAGATGCCGGCATCACGCCCCAGCAGTATGTGGATAACATCGTCGAAGGAGATAAGGGCGTGCTGGATCTGTGGAAACTGATGAACATCTCCCACGACCGTTTCATCCGTACCACCGATGATTATCATGTTTCCGCCATCCAGAAGATCTTCAAGAAGATGTACGACAACGGCGACATTTACAAAGGCGCTTACAAGGGCAAGTACTGTACCCCTTGCGAGTCCTTCTGGACCGAAAGCCAGCTGGTAGACGGCAAATGCCCTGATTGCGGCCGGGAAGTTCAGGATGCACAGGAAGAAGCCTACTTCTTCCGTCTGTCCAAGTATGCCGACCGGGTGCAGGATCTGCTGGAAAACACCGATTTTCTGGAGCCTCGCAGCCGTGTCAATGAAATGGTCAACAACTTTATCAAACCCGGTCTGGAGGATCTGTGCGTTTCCAGAACTTCCTTCACCTGGGGCGTGCCGGTTGACTTTGACCCCGGTCATGTGGTCTATGTGTGGATCGATGCTCTGTTTAACTACATGACCGCTCTGGGTTTTGAAAATGACCGTCACCACGATCTGGAAAAATACTGGCCTGCCGATGTTCACTTTGTGGGCAAGGAGATCGTCCGTTTCCACTCCATTATCTGGCCGGCCATGCTGATGAGCCTTGAACTGCCTTTGCCGAAAAAGGTCTATGGTCACGGCTGGCTGAACTTTAACGGCGAAAAAATGTCCAAATCCCGGGGCAATGTGGTCGATCCCTACATTTTAGCTGAGCGCTTTGGCGTGGATGCCCTGCGTTTCTTCCTGCTACGCACCTTCCCCTTTGGTTCTGACGGCAACTTTACCAACGAACTTTTGATTTCCACCATCAACACCGACCTTGCCAATACACTGGGCAATTTGGTCTCCCGTACCACCGCTATGAACCAGAAGTATTTTGGCGGCATGCTGACGCAGGGCGGTGAAAGTGCCGAATTGGACAACGAGCTGAAGACTCTGGCCGCAGAAGTCATCAATGACTACGAAAAGCACATGGAAGCCTTCCAGTTCTCCGTAGCTCTGAATGATGTGTTCCGTCTGCTGGATCGTGCCAATAAGTATATCGACGAAACAGCTCCCTGGATCCTGGCCAAGAGCGAGGAAACCAAGCCTCGTCTGTCGACCGTGATGAAGAACCTGTGCGAATGCATCCGCATCAGCGCCATTCTCATCACTCCCTTTATGCCCGACTCTGCTGAGAAGATCCTGGATCTGCTGGGTGTCGCCAAGGATGCCCGTGGTCTGGGCGCCCGGTGCTACTGCGCCGACGAAAATGCCACCTGGAACACCCAGGTCGGCACCCCCCTGTTCCCCCGAATTGATATGGAAAAGGAGTTGATTGCTTTGGAAGAACTGAATAAAGCTGCCCAGGAGCCTGCCACTCCCGCCATTGAAATCGAAGCATACAGTGAAGAAATGGTGGATTTCGACACCTTCTGCAAGTCCGACCTGCGCGCTGTGAAGGTCAAGGAATGCTGCAATGTCAAGAAATCCGATAAACTGCTTCAGTTCACTTTGGACGATGGCACCGGCACCGATCGTCAGATCCTCTCCGGCATTGCCAAGTTCTACAAGCCTGAGGAATTGATCGGCAAAACTCTGGTGGCCATTGTCAACCTTCCCCCCCGAAAAATGATGGGCAGAGAATCCTGCGGTATGCTGCTGTCCGCCGTCCACACAGAAAACGGCGAAGAGAAGCTGAATTTGGTAATGGTAGACGATGCCATCCCCGCCGGTGCCAGACTTGGTTAACAATTAGCAAAAATCCGGTGCAAATGCACCGGATTTTTCATTTCCGCTTCTCTTCCAAATGACCGGATCTGACCACCGGTGGCTTTGGATCTTTCATTTCCCAGTCCGGGGCTTTCTTCTCTTCTTCCCGTTTCACCATTGTCCCCCCTTTGAGAAAGTATTCCACCACTATCCCCGTTTATTCGGTTGACAGGGTCTTTTCAGCTGATTATAATAAGAAAAAAGGGGGGCTTTCTATGTCACGAGATCTGCAAAAAGCCAAAGAAATTTTGGCACAAACCGGCAGCACCTGCGTCCTGTGTCGGGACGATCTGGTTTTAACATCCAATGCCCGAGGGATCCTTCCTCTGCTGGACTGGCTGGACAGCGGTGCGGACACCTGGGCTTGCTCCGCCGCCGACAAAGTGGTAGGCAAAGCCGCCGCCCATCTGTACTGTCTACTGGGCGTTCGTCGTGTCCACGGCAATGTGATGAGTCTTGCCGCAGTCAAGCTGTTGCGCCGCAACGGCGTGGAAGTTTATTGGGATACTCTGGCCGAAAACATCCGCAACCGAGCCGCCACGGGCCTGTGTCCCATGGAAGCGGCCACCACGTCCATCGACGAGCCGGAAGAAGCCCTGCCCGTGATCCGCGCCACCCTGGCAAAGCTGCGAAATCAATAGTTCTCCTTGCAGCAGAACGCATATCATAACCACCGGCCGTGCCGGTGGGATCTTCGATTTTTGCATTGTTTGGGACAATGCCCCCACCGTAGGGGCGGATACCATCCGCCCGAAAAGGATCCGGCGATTGCCCCCATCCCGGGCGGCAGATTGCCGCCCCTACCAAAAGGGACCCGCCCTGCCACCGCAAATGCGATTACCCACGCACCGAAGGCCCCCTTGTGTAAAGGGGGCTGTCACCGCATTGCGGTGACTGGGGGATTGTCGCTATGAGAACAACCCCTCCGAGCAAAATCAAAGATTTTGCCCACCTCCCCTTACACAGGGGAGGCTTATCGCTGGGGCGAAACCGGCATAGCGAAAGCTTTTGGGGACTACCGGCACTGCCGATGGTTTTCTTTTGTACAATAAAAAGCCGAAGGGTTTTTCCCCTTCGGCTGAAATTTTTATCCAAATGCGTCCAGCACCAGCTTGAACGCACCGTAAGAGCCGGCTGCATTGCCCAGCTCAGCGATAGTGAATTTTACATCTTTCACGCCACTGAAGCAGAATTTTTCATAGCCACGGCGCACACCTTCCAGCAACACGTTGCCTGCTTTGCTGACACCGCCACCCAATACCACAACTTCCGGGTCAATAATTGCACACAGGCTGGACAAAAACTCACCCATATAATCATAATATGTTTCCAGCACTTCCAGTGCCAACAGATCTGCCTGATTTCCGGCGCTGAATACATCCTTGGCTTCCAGGCTTTCCTTTTCTCTCAGGATAGATACCTGATCGTCTGCAGCCAGGCGCATTTTTGCCAGCCGTACCAGTCCGGTGGCAGAGCAGTACTGCTCCACACAGCCCCGATTACCGCAGCCGCAGCGCTCGGTTTCAAAGCGATTGAGCACCATATGTCCTACCTCGCCGCCGGCGCCATGGGCACCATGAAGCAGCTGACCGTCAACAACGATACCGCCGCCGACACCGGTGCCCAGCGTTGCCATGACCATGCTGTCATACTCCTTGCCGCTGCCCTTCCAGTATTCGCCCAATGCTGCCACATTGGCATCATTACCAGCCTTTACGGGCAGGTTGGTCAGTGCGCCCAGTTCCTTTGCAATTTCCTTCTTGCCCCATCCCAAGTTCACGCACATATTAACGATGCCCTTGCTGTTGACCGGGCCGGGAACGCCCACACCAACGCCAATGATCTGCTCCCGTTGGATCTTGTGGTCTGCCAAATACTTTTCCAGCGCACAGGCCACATCCGGCAGGATCTTTTCACCGCCGTTTTCTTTAACTGTGGGGATCTCCCAACTATCCAGCATATTGCCGTTCTCATCAAAATAGGCGATTTTTACGGTGGTTCCGCCAATATCCACACCAAATCCATATCTCATATTGGTTCACTCTCCTCTTTTGTGTTTTCTGCCCTCATTATACAACCTGCACAAGAAAAAATCCATAGCTTGCAGAAATTTTACAAAAAAATTTTCCTTTTTTCTTGCGTTTACGCCGATTTTGCGGTAACATATAGGTAGAAGCAAACCGAAATTTGAAAGGACGTGTCCAATTACTTATGATCAAAGTCGATATTTCCAATGTTTGGGGGCAAGTTTCCCTGCCGGATCTGCTGGCCATGGAGAAAGAAGTCTTCGCCGCTCACGAAACGCTTGCCAACGGCACCGGTGACGGCAACGACTTCCTGGGCTGGCTGAATTTGCCCGTTGCCCGCCCCACCGAAGAAATGCGCCGCATTTCCGCCGCCGCTGAGCAGATCCGCCGGAACTCCGACGTATTTGTCGTCGTGGGCATCGGCGGCAGCTACCTGGGTCCCCGTGCTGCCATCGAGTTGCTGCAGGGCACCAACCACAACATTGGCAAGGGCAAGGGTGATCCGCAGATCTTCTACGCCGGCAACACGCTCTCTACCCGTGCCTGGAACGAGCTGGAGCGGCTGCTGGAGGGCAAGGATTTCTCCATTGCCATCATTTCCAAATCCGGTACCACCACTGAGCCTGCCATTGCCACTCGTAACCTGCGCTGGCTGCTGGAGCGCAAGTACGGTGTTGAAGGTGCAAAGAGCCGCATCTACGCCATCACCGATCCCTGCAAGGGCGCACTGCGCCAGATGGCCACAGAAGAGGGCTGGGAGTCTTTTGTGATCCCTCCCAGTGTTGGTGGCCGATACAGCGTGCTGACTGCAGTGGGTCTGCTCCCCATGGCCGTTGCCGGCATCGATATCAATGCTGTCATGGCCGCTGCTGA
This sequence comes from uncultured Oscillospiraceae bacterium, assembly GCA_964586875.1. Taxonomy (GTDB): domain Bacteria; phylum Bacillota; class Clostridia; order Oscillospirales; family Oscillospiraceae; genus Faecousia. The sequence continues at coordinate 488 of CAZPJH010000085.1, read as the reverse complement.
CGAAGCACGAAAAATCTACAACATCCGCTCTTTTGAAAACCCCGTCTGGCTGTATGCCGCCGTTCGGAACCTGCTGTATCGCCGCGGCAAGTCCATCGAGATCCTGGAGTCCTTTGAGCCCGGCTTTAAGATGATGGGCGGCTGGTGGCAGCAGCTGTTTGGCGAGTCCGAGGGCAAAGACGGTAAGGGCATTTTCCCTGTTACCGCCGAATTCACTCCCGACCTGCACTCTTTGGGTCAGATGATCCAGCAGGGCGAGCGCAATATTTTTGAAACCATGGTTCGTTTTGATCCTCCTGCCCGCCGCTGCATGGTTGGCTCTGACTGGAAGAATCTGGACGGACTGGATTATCTGGAAGGCAAGAGCCTGGACTTTGTAGACGAGCAGGCTTTCCAGGGCACACTGGCTGCACATGTAGACGGCGGTGTCCCCGTCATCACCATGGACATGGGCGAGCTGAACGATGCCAAGCTGGGCGAAATGTTCT
>CAZPJH010000084.1:0-5702 GCA_964586875.1 uncultured Oscillospiraceae bacterium | reverse complement strand
CGGAGCAGGAACGGTTAAAACTCGAAATCGAAGTTACCGAAGAATGGGTGGAACAGCGGGAAGAAATGAACGACGGTCTGGATGCCTTTATCGCCTTGATACAGAAATATGTGGATGTGGAGGAACTGACGCAGACTATCGTGAACGAATATATCAAAAAGATCATCGTCTATGCCCCGGACAAGTCCAGCGGCAAGCGCAAGCAGAAAGTGAAGATTTACTTCAACTTCGTGGATGATGTGGATATTCCCGTTATTTCAGAGCCTATCATCACACAAACAACCTATGAACGCAAAAAAACGGCGTGACCCTTGCGGTCACACCGTTCTCTGCCCCAGTGCAAGACAAAATAGTTACTTGTCACTATTAAGCCTTGCTATAAAAGGATGTATAGCGCAAAACGTGGCACACCATTACCTTGCGGCCATATTTCTCTGCCTGATGTCGGATGTCCATGCATTCTTTTGCAGTGGGGGCTACCGGTTTTTCCAGCAGAAGATCATAGCCCAGCGCCAGCGCCTTCATGGCCGGGGCATAGTGCATCTTGTCCTGAGTAGAGATGATTGCAATATCCGCAAATTTAGGCTTGTTGAGAATGTCTTCCCAGGAAGCAAAACAATTTTCAGGGGTAATATGATGTTTTTCCTGAATATAGGCACGATTGACGGATACCGGTTCTGCTACACCGACGACTTGGAACTGTTCGGGCATGGTTGCCATGACATTGGTATAGATCTGGCCGCGCTGACCGGCTCCAATGACGATCACTTTCAGTTGCTGCATGATTCTCCTCCGTTCCGATCACTGATTAACGTACTGAATAAATTTCCGGAAGGCGGCGTTGCCTTGCAGGTCATTCTTGTAAACACCGGCATCTTCCAGACAGCCGGCAAATACCTTTCCGGTTTCCTGCAGCAAGATCTGCATAGCATTTTCTTCCGTAAATGTATACTGTTTTTTCAGTTGTTCAGCCCAAAGGGCGTGTTTTTCCAAGGCTTCCTCTGCAGAAATATCCCGGTTTTCTACAATGGCCTGGGCCAGATCGGTCAATTCCTGTTTCAAACGGCTGGGCAAAACAGCAAGACCCATGACCTCGATCAGGCCGATGTTTTCTTTCTTGATGTGATGCTTGTCTGCATGAGGGTGGAACAGGCCCATAGGGCATGCCTCTGTGGTAATGTTGCATCGCAATACCAGATCCAGTTCGTAATCTGCACCACGGCGGCGAGCGATGGGGGTAATGGTGTTGTGGCGAACGCCGTCGGTATATGCAACAATGCCAACACTTTCGTCGCTATAGCTGATCCAACGCTGCAGGATCTTCTCACCCAGATCGGCGATCGCTTTTTTATCAGCACCGCGCAAACGAATAACGCTCATAGGCCAGTTGACGATGCCTGCATGGATGTTTTCATAGCCTGTAAAAATCACTTCTTCCCGGATGGGGGCAGTTTCCATGGCGAAGGTATAATGGCCGCCCTGAAAATGCTCATGGCTTAAAATCGAACCGCCTACAATGGGCAGATCGGCGTTGGAACCGACAAAGTAGTGAGGAAAAGCAGTGGTAAAATCCAGCAACTTTTCAAAAGCGGAACGATCGATCTTCATGGGGGTATGCTTGGAATTGAAGACGATGCAATGCTCATTATAATAAACATAAGGGCTGTATTGCATGCACCAAGGCTCTGCAGCTACTGTAATGGGGATGATGCGGTGATTTTGCCGTGCCGGATGGTTCAGCCGCCCTGCATATCCTTCATTCTCCACACACAGTTGGCACTTGGGATAGGAAGAGTGAACTGCGTTCTTGGCTGCGGCAATGGCTTTGGGATCCTTTTCCGGTTTGGAAAGGTTGATGGTAATATCCAGCTGACCGTATTGGGTATCCAGTTTCCAGCGCATATCCTTTGCCACACGTTGTGTGCGGATATAGTTGGTATCCTGGCTGAACTGATAATACCAGTCTGTTGCTGCGAGCGGATCTTTTTCGTATTTTTCACGGAATGTAGCAATCACTTCTCTGGGCATGGGAGTTAAAAGCCCCATGATCTTGGTGTCAAACAGATCACGTTCTGTGACGCCGTCACCGCACAGCCCCTGTGCAACAGCGTAGTCCAAAATGCCGCCAAGAATATCTTCCAGATCTTCGCTCAATTCTTCCTGAGAAGGGGTGTAATCGTCCAAATGGAGGGCTTCCAGAAGGCGATTGGTCAACAGAATGTGATCTTCAGGCTCTGCCAAGCCTTTATTCATAGCATAGCAAACCAAGGAATCGATACAAGTTTCAATTTTCATCAAAATACCTCCACGCCGCCTTCCGGTCTAATAGACAGCACATGACAAGCGCCCATGCCCAGTGCCGCTTCAATGCCAACCTTAAACTGTTCCAGAATATCCACAGGAACAAAGGCCTGTACCGTTCCGGCGAAACCGCCGCCGTGAACACGATAAGCACCTCTGCCCTGCAAATAATGCTCACACAGTGCCAATGCGACCGCCATATCCTGATGGGCAACATAGCCTGCCGGGACCACATTTTGCAAGTACATAAAGGAGCTGTATCCGCTTTCCTTGATCAGCTGCAGGAATCGGTCAAAATTATTTTCTCTCAATGCCCTGACCTGCTCGGTCACACGCTTGTTTTCTGCATATTCATGAACACCGCGCAGAACTGCACGGTCGCCGCATTCTTTACGCAGGGCAGGAATTGCTGCATAGAAATCTGCTTCCTCCACCTGGATCAACACTTCCTTGCCAAAATGACGGCAGAGGGCTTTGAAATCCTCAGTCACAGCGGCGTATTCATCGGTCAAATCCGCATGATCTGCGCCGCTGTCGATGATGCACAGTGCATGGCCACAGGCGGCAAAATCAAAATCCACCGGCTGAATATGGGGATGATCCTTGTCCGCAAAGTCGATGGTCACCATGCCACCCACTGCAGAGGCAGTCTGATCCATCAAGCCACAGGGCTTGCCAAAGAACACATTTTCTGCATACTGGCCGATCATAGCGATCTCCGGCTGAGAAACACGGCCATCGAAGAACAGATGATTGATGATGGTGCCGATCAGCACTTCAAAAGCAGCAGAGGAACTCAGACCCGAACCGGGCAGCACCGTAGACTGGCAGTAGGCATCAAAACCTTCTACCTTGCATCCAAGCTGGACGAACCGGGCTGCCACGCCACGGATCAGCGCCATGGTAGAATTCTTCTCACACTCCACCGGCTCTAACACTGTCAGATCCACCTGGCACAACGGATAGCCCTGGGACAGAATACGGATCACATTGGTGCCGTTGCCCCTGACCGCTGCCACGGTATCCAAATTCACTGCACCGGCCAGCACACGACCGCGCTGGTGGTCAGTATGATTGCCGCCGATCTCCGTCCGTCCGGGGGCGGAGAAATACCGCTCCGGAGTGCCGCCAAAAGCAGCAGCAAAACCATTGTTCAGGTTCTCTTTCAAACTGATCTCTAATTTCATATTATGTACCCCTTTTCCAAGGCAGTTTTTTTTATTTTAACATTTAGCGCACAGAAAGTCTAGCCATTACTGCTTCTTTTTTGCTTTTTTGCAGAACTTAACTGTATTGATCGGAACATGCAAAAACCGCCTTGCGGATGCAAGGCGGTTTTCCTGTTCATTTTGAATAATACGAAGTCTGTTTCAGTTCCGGAAAATACTTGGCCAATTCTTTGACTTCGATTGCCGGGACATATGTCTGGGCATAGATAAGATTTCCATTTTGCGCCGTGCCAATGAGTTTATAAAAAACATAGAACGGGAATCCCATATTTTTTACTTTTCCCTCCACACCGATCACATAGGAAAATCCCACATAATCATAGTCCTCAAAGTCCACCTCTTTCTGCTGAGCCATACACAACGGACAGCTCATGCCAAAGCAGAATCCCTCCCGAAGCAGTTCTTCCGCTTCTTCCAAGGTGATTTTTCGCAGGGACTTCACACTTTCATAATCATAACGACTTTTTTTATAGGTAATACTCTTCGCCAAGATCACACCATCACTGCCCTCTGAGTTATAAGAGCCATTGGGAAACTTCAGGCAAATGTAATCCGAAGTTGGATCCCAAGAGTAGGCATTGGGCAGTGTGTCTGCGGCATTGTAAAAAAAGACATAAATATATGAGGCACCATGTTCCGAATAGCCATTAAAATAGCGCCAAATCCTGACATCTGTAAAGGATACACCAAAAATATCAAACAGCTTCTTTTTTACACTTTCCAGAGAGGCAACAATTTCCTCGTCGCTCAAAGTCTGATCGATCTGCACAATTTCATTGTCCAGACAAATAGAGGCGCCCTCTGCCGAAGATCTGGCGTATATCCAATACCATTCCTGGGCAAGATTTTGTCTTACCTCAAAGCAATAGCGTTCCGACTGAGTGCCGGTCTCCAGCAATTTACAATCTTCATCCCCCCCCTTATCTTTGCTTTCTTTGATCTCAAATTCCGGCATTTCCATATTCAGGTAATATTCCAGCTTGGAAGCGACGGAATACAGCGTCGATTCAAAACCTTTACGATCCAATTTTCTGGCGAGACTGCGCTTATACAATTCCACCGTTTCCTCCTCGGGGATCTGGGAAAGGTTCAAATCGTCGCCATCTGCCACATAGATCGTTTTATAGGAGCTGATCCCATCGAATGTACCGAACAGCTCCCGGAGGGTAATATGTGAATGGGAATCGCCGGAAATAGTCGGAATGTACGGATCGGAGTTATCGTTTTGTCCGGCGAGGAAAACTGCACCCACGATCAGGCACAGGCAGGCCGCCGTTGCAATCGCACGCCGCCAGATTTTCCTTCTGTCTTTCTTCCGAATGTATGCTTCTTTTTGCTGAACATAGTTTTCCACCAGATCCTCGTCGATCTCGTTCAGCGCTTCATTCCACTGTTGTTCGTTCATAGCACATATCCCTCCTGTTCCAACATTTGCCGCAATTGCTTGCGGATGGCAGCCAGCTCCTTATTGACCATAGACCGGCTCAATCCAACTTCCTCTGCAATGGTATTGATCGGCTCTGCCACATAATAGCGGCTCATAAAGATGAACTGCCTGCGTGGAGGAAGGGAACGAACGCAGTCAGAAAGCACGGTGCGGAGCGCTCTGGCCTGCAGAACATTTTCCGCACTTTGCTCATCGGTCAGTATGTTCTCCAGTTCCGATAGTGCCACCGTCATTTCTGTGGGCACAACGCTCTTTCGTCGATTGGCATGGTAGCGATTGATGCAAATGCGGCGGACGATAACTGTCAAAAACCCTTTCAAGGAGCAGGGTTTCTGGGGCGGAATGGCATTCCATGTTCCCAGATAGGTATCATTGAGGCACTCCTCCCGGTCGTAATCATCACTGAGAATGTTTCCGGCAATGGTATACAGGTATCTGCTGTATTTCCGATCCGTTTCCGCAATGGCTTGTTCCTGCCGTTGCCAGTACAGGGAAACGATCTGCTCGTCGCTTAGTAGCATCTGTCCATCAGGCATTTGTTCTCACCTCCGTATTTTTAGGGTATTCACCTATATAAGTCAAGAAAACGAGGTAAAATGTGTAATGTTATTGAACGAAGTATTTAAGTATGAAAAAATCGCCCTGCAAACGCAGGGCGATTTTGAGCATAAAATCAAGAGGGATGTTAAATTAATAGAACTTTCTCTTGTTCTTACGGGCAGCTT
>CAZPJH010000083.1:0-5720 GCA_964586875.1 uncultured Oscillospiraceae bacterium | reverse complement strand
TAATTTGGCACCCACTGTATAATGCGGATTTTTGCATTTATGCGGTGTTGCCCTAGCACTGTGCAGATGTGTCCATCCGGCAACCACGATCAGTTCTACATATCGGGAAATGACTGTGGCAAGGGCGGCACCCACGACACCCATGGCAGGAACGCCGAAATGACCGAAAATGAACACATAATTCAGTGCCAAATTGACCACCACAGCGGCCACGCCGGAGATCATGGGTACAAGTGTTTGGTTGGATTCTCGTAGGGTACTGCTGTAAGCGTTGGACAGGGCAAATGCGGGCAGACCCCACAGCATTACCAGCAGGTAATCCCAACCATAGGCCAAAGTGGCCTGAATGTCTTCAGGGCTGCCCTCGCCCTGAAGGTAAAGATTGATCAGTGGTTTGCCTGCCAGCAGGAATACAGCGACACCAAGAGCTGTCAGAAGCAATCCGGCCATGACCTTAAAGCGGAAGGTATGGCGAATGCCTTGGTGATTTTCAGAACCGTAATATTGGGCGGTAAAGATACCTGCGCCGGAAGATGCGCCAAAAATACACAAATTGAAAACGAACAGCAATTGATTGACGATGGCAACACCATTCATGGGGATGGTACCGACCTGACCAACCATGATATTGTCCAGCAGAGAAACAAAATTGGTAATTCCATTTTGAATAATAATGGGTAATGCCACGGCAAATACCCGGCCATAGAAACGCCTATCGCCCACATATCGGTTTAATTTCATTGTTTTTCTCCTATAAATTGTAAAATCCCTGACAATATAACATATTGACAAAGAAAAAGCAAATAATTTATTGATAATATCCAATAAATCTCCGCCCTTGTTTCCAAGGGCGGAGGTAGATCAACATTTTTCAAGCAAACGGATGTAGAACTCCACAGCTTTGCCGATGGTTTCCAGACGAATGCCTTCGTTGTTGCCATGGATGGTTTTTCGCTCGGCCGCAGTCAGATCCATGGCAGAGAAGCGATAGACATGGTTGGAAAGTCTGCCATAATGACGGGAGTCGGAACACTGCACCATCAAATAAGGGGATACAATGCAGCCCGGCCAGGTCTCGGCAACGGTGGAGGCCACTCTGTTCCAGGCTTCACAGCCGGTTTCAGAAATGGGGCTGGGTTCAAAGGACTCAAGGGCGGTGATCTCCACATGGGGGTCATTTACGGTTTTGTTCAAATATGCCAGAGCAGAAATGACAGAGTCAGCAGGGTTCAGACGCATATTGCTGACCATGGTGGCTTCGGTGGGGATCACATTGCGGGCGTTGCTACCCTGCATTTGGGTGAAGGCAACGGTGGTGCGGCAAAGTGCATTGATCTCGCCGCCGCTCAGCTTGCAGAACAGATCCAGTGCAGGCTTAAAACACCAGAGGTTTGCAAAGAGGATCTTGTATGCAAAGCTGCTGTGACGACCAAGGGTGTCGAACATTTCGGCGGCAGGCTTGGTCAGGTGCATCCGGAAGGGATTTTTCTCCAGCCGTTGCTGTGCCTTAGCCAGACGTCCGATAGGCGTGTGAACCGGGGGAGCGGAGGCATGGCCGCCGCCGGAAAGGACTTTGTATTGTGCGTTCATCATGCCTTTTTCGGCAATGCCAATAAGACCGCAAGGCTGTTTGACCCCAGGGAACACATTTTCTACCACTGCACCGCCTTCGTCAACGACGATAGCAGGCTGGATTCGATTGTCAATAAAATAGTCAACGATGTTGGATGCTCCGTTGCCATTCACTTCTTCACCGCCGGAGAAAGCAAAATAGATGTCATTTTCCGGGATGAAGCCCTTGCAGATCAGGTGTTCAGCAGCAGACAGGGCACCGTTAAAAGTAACTTTGGTGTCCAGCGTGCCACGTCCCCATAAAATTCCATCCTCAATGACAGCGGCGAAGGGATCGTGGTCCCATTTTTCTTCATCTACCGGCACCACATCATAGTGGGCCATCATCACACTGGGATATTTGCTGGATTTTCCGGGCCAGCGAAACAGCAGAGCACGGTCGGGAAGACGGTCAAAAGAACAGGTTTTAAACACATTGGGATAAAGGGATGGCAGCAGAGAAATTAGTTTTTCAAATTCTGCGTCATCTTCCAAAGAGTGATCGGAATAGGAGATGGTTTTGCATTTGACCAGCTCCGAAAGAGCGTGAACGGCAGCGTCCCGATCAAATTCCACCGATTTGTGGTTGGTGGGAATGGGCTTTTTTGGTTTAAAAGTTGCGGCACGAAACAAAATAACGGCTAAAAATCCGGAAATAGCACCGATGAGATACCACATTTACAGAACACCTCTTTTATACATGATCCGACCTACTGCAATGGTAAACAGGGCGGATACGGGAACCATAATACCGACTGTGCTTTCGTTGAGGGCAGGGATAAAAATAAACAGCAACAACATCAGGCAAATAGGTGCCATAGCCAGCTTCCAGTTCTTACTGATAAAGGCGACACCCAGACCGCCGAACAGGGCAGGCAGGATCTGATTGAATGCTGGCTGGAGAGCAGGGGACTGGAGAACCGGGGTCAGGGGGGCAATGCAGATGATGCCGATGATGATAACAACGGTGGTAACGATGCTGGAAGTAGCGATGGCGATGGTGGAAATGACTTCTCCTTCTTCACTGCTGGCACTGACTTCATTCTGCTCCAACGCACTCAGGGCGCAGGGTAATTTCAGGTTGGAAATGTTGCCGGTGACAAAACCTAAGTAAGAACCGCCTGCACCCAGCATGGGTACAAAAGTGACGGTTTCAATGGCACCTACGACCCAATACATGGGCGCAGTGGCCAGTAGACCCAGACCCAGGGCTTTCCAGTCCGGGGATACAGAGAACAGGATCGCCACGGTGATGGGAAAAGCGATCATCAGAGCCATGGCCGTCAGGTTCCAGATTCGTCCGGCACGATGGACAGAATCGATATACGACAAATTCTTTTTCATATGCCTACCTCCTTATGCCAGCCAGGCGGTAAAGGGAATGGCAGAAGCCATGCCAACCACCAGAGAAATGGGAAGGGCGTACTCGCTGAGCCATTTCAGCTTGGGCTTTCGCATCAACAGACCCAGAGCCACCATAGTCAGCGCCGAAACAGCCATAACACACACGGGGATCAGACCATATGTGGCAGAAACGGCCACCTGTTTTTTTACTTCCTCACCATTTTCTATCACAGTTTCCGTAATAAAGCGAGCTTCCGGTGTCCACAAATAATATACATTGCAGAATACAAAGCCAAGGAATGCGGAGATCATGCCGATAAACATGGAGTTGCTGAAAATATCAGCCCATTTGGAATCCCGTTTACCAAGATTGCTCATGCCACTGAGCAACTTTTTGCCGATCAGGGGAACGAGCCAGATACCCGTTAAAATGGAAATGGTCATGACCAGCAGAACATTAACATACTGCTGAGCAGTCAAAGGGATCGCAGATCCTAAGCTCTGCCCCATACCGGACAGAGCATTGTTGGCAGCGATGGTTTCATAGCTCATAGAGCCGACCACGCTCAGCCGTAGCCAGGGTAAGGGAAGTCCCAATTTCTGACTGAGGGTCATCACACTGATGACGATGGCCACCGCCGGGGCGATGGTAAAAACAGCAGCAGAGCGGATGGTTTTCCGGATCTTTGTCTGATCCATGCCTAGCTGCTTGCTGCGGCGGATAGCCTTCAGCAGAAAGTACACAGACTGCGCCAGTACGAAAGCTACGACAATGCCGGCCAGTACAAATAAAATCGGATGGTTGACGGAAAATTCCAAGAAAAACACCTCCAAATTTTTGATGGTTTTATTATACAATATTAGGCAATAGTTTACAAGTAAACAATCTGTCTAAGATTTTGGCGAAATTGCCTTGCTTTTAAAGAAAAAACAGTGTAAAATAATGAAAGATTTTGTCAGGAAAGGCGTGGGGCACTATGGTCAAAACGGCATTCGATAACGAGAAGTATCTTTCTACCCAATCTACCCATATTAGCGAGCGTATTGCACAGTTTGGCGGCAAGCTATATCTGGAATTTGGCGGCAAATTGTACGACGATCACCATGCAGCCCGTGTTTTGCCCGGTTTTCAGCCGGACAGCAAGCTGCGGATGCTGCTGCAAATGAAGGAACAGGTGGAGATCGTCATTGCCATCAGTGCCGACGATATTGAAAAGAACAAGGTCAGAGGCGATCTGGGCATTACCTATGATCTGGATGTGCTGCGGCTGATCGATATTTTCCGGGACTTGGGGCTGTATGTCAGTTCCGTGGTATTGACCAGATTTAACGGTCAGTCCATTGCCAAGGCATTCCAAGCACGGCTGGAAGCCAAGGATATTCGGGTGTATCACCACTATGCCATTGCCGGATATCCTACGGACATTGATCATGTGGTCAGCGACGAAGGCTATGGCCGTAACGATTTTATTGAAACCACACGGCCTCTGGTGGTGGTCACCGCACCCGGCCCGGGCAGCGGCAAGCTGGCTACCTGCCTGAGCCAGCTGTACCATGAAAATAAGCGTGGTATGAAGGCCGGCTACGCAAAATTTGAAACATTCCCCATCTGGAATTTACCCCTGAATCACCCGGTGAATTTGGCCTACGAGGCGGCTACCGCCGATCTGGACGATGTGAATATGATCGACCCTTTCCATCTGGATGCTTACGGAGTTACCACCGTCAATTATAATCGGGATGTGGAAGCGTTTCCGGTGCTGGTTGCCATGTTCCAGCAGATTTTGGGCACTTGCCCTTATAAATCTCCCACGGATATGGGCGTGAACATGGTGGGCAACTGCATCATCGACGATGAGGCGGCAAAAGAGGCGGCCTGTCAGGAGATCCTCCGCCGTTATTATACCGCCATCTGCGACTACAAGCAGGGAAAAGGCAGCGAAAATGCGGTACGCAAATTGGAAACACTGATGAAAAAGGTGGGGGTAGAAACTTCCTGTCGTGCTGTGGTGGCACCGGCACTGGCTCGTGCCCAGGAAACGGGCGCACCTGCGGTGGCACTGGAACTGTCCGATGGGCAGATCATTACCGGCAAGACATCCAATCTGCTGGGGGCATCTGCGGCAGCACTGCTCAATGCCCTGAAATATCTGGGTAAAATGCCCAAGGGTCTGCATATGATCTCTCCCGTGGCCATCGACCCCATCCAACATTTAAAAAAAGACCATCTGGGCGACCGCAATCTGCGACTGCATACGGACGAGGTGCTCATTGCCCTGTCCATCAGTGCCGCCACCAATCCCACGGCGGAATATGCCCTGCAGCAGCTGAGCAAGCTTCGGGGCTGCGAAGTTCACTCCACGGTGATGCTGTCTGCCACGGAAGAGAATACGTTCAAGCGGCTGGGGATGCATGTGACCTGCGAGCCCAAATTTAGGGAGTAAATGCGATATCGCCCTTGAAATTGCAACGAGAATATAAAAAAATCACCGGCAAATACCGGTGTCCATAATACCGTACTTCTATACACCGTTTGGTGTTGAGCGTTAAGTGCCCTCTCAGTCACCTACGGTGACAGCTTTCCCAGAGGGAGAGCCAAGGCCCTCTCAGTCACCTGCGGTGACAGCTCTCCCAGAGGGAGAGCCAAGGCCATATCCTTGCAAAAAAGTGGAGCGTATCGATACCGGTACGCTCCACGAATTGTTTTATGATCACCGGCAAAAGCCGGTGATTTTTTTATCCTTTTTGCTCGCAGTAGATGCACC